>JABXHY010000064.1 GCA_013373375.1 Gammaproteobacteria bacterium | reverse complement strand
TATGGCGTCCCCTAGGGGATTCGAACCCCTGTTACCGCCGTGAAAGGGCGGTGTCCTAGGCCTCTAGACGAAGGGGACTAATCCTTCGGTTGAACAGATAACATCTAGGATGATTATTTGTACAACTAATATGGTGGAGCTAAGCGGGATCGAACCGCTGACCTCTACAATGCCATTGTAGCGCTCTCCCAGCTGAGCTATAGCCCCGAAAGAGGAAGCGAATTTTAATGAGCTTGCCCTACCCTGTCAACTGCAAACTCATAATATGTCAAAACCGCTTTAATAATCACTTTCGAATATTCGAACTCGAATCATATATAAACCCTGTTCTCTTTTGCAGAATAAAATTTTAGTGGTAGTCTTAACGAATAAACGAGCATTATATCTATAACGTCATGCTTCTAATTAATCTGCTTATTAACTAATCAAAAGTTTCGACAGGAATACAAAAAACGTGTTCAAACGTACAAAAATTGTCACCACACTTGGCCCAGCGACGGATAACGCAACTGCATTAGAACAATTATTCAATGCTGGTGCGAATGTTGTTCGAATGAACTTCTCTCACGGCAATGCCGACGATCATGTAATGCGTACTGAACGTGTTAGAGAAGTATCGAAAAAAATGGGAATTGAAGTTGCGATTCTTGGTGACTTGCAAGGTCCAAAAATAAGAATTGCTCGCTTTAAAGATGGTACCGTAATTCTAAAAAATGGCGAAGAGTTTATTTTGGATGCAGAACAGGACACGGAGTCCGGTACTGAAGCCTCTGTCGGGATCGACTATAAAGAACTTCCAAAAGATTGTGAAACTGGAGATCGATTATTACTCGATGATGGACGCTTGGAACTTGAAGTAACCAAAATTGAACAAGCTAAAGTTTTCACCAAAGTTATTCTTGGTGGAAAGCTAAGCAATAATAAAGGTATCAACAAAAAAGGTGGTGGCCTGTCTGCTCCAGCATTAACCGCTAAAGACGAGCGTGATATTAAATTAGCTGCGAGTATGGGCGTTGATTATTTAGCAGTTTCGTTCCCACGAAGTGCTGACGACATGAATCGCGCAAAAAAACTATTAAGGGAAGCTGGAAGTAACGCAGGACTGGTTGCCAAGATTGAACGCGCAGAGGTTGTTGACTCAGAAAAAGTCTTGGATGAAATTATAATGGCCTCGGATGCAGTCATGGTTGCCCGTGGCGATCTAGGAGTCGAAATTGGGGATGCCGAATTGATTGGCGTTCAAAAACGGATTATTGCTCGGGCTCGAACGCTTGATAGAGTTGTGATAACCGCAACTCAAATGATGGAGTCCATGATCACCAATCCAATTCCAACTCGAGCTGAAGTTTTTGATGTGGCAAACGCTGTGCTCGATGGAACCGATGCGGTAATGCTGTCAGCAGAAACTGCAACCGGTGAACATCCCATTAAAGTTGTTGAAGCCATGGCTCGTGTTTGCCAGGGAGCAGAAAAACATAAAGTTACTCGAATTTCGAAACACCGTATGGATGATCAATTCGAAAGAATTGATGAAGCGATTGCGATGGCAACTATGTATACGGCCAACCACTTAAAAGGCGTTAAAGCAATTTGTTGTTTAACGGAATCTGGAGCAACCGCTTTATGGATGTCGAGAATTCGTTCTGGAATGCCAATTTATGCGTTAAGTCCTCGAGTCGATACGCAACGAAGATTAGCATTATACCGTGGTGTAGAAGCAATTCCATTTGAACCTAAAAAATTGGCTCGACACGATATTAATCGACTAGCGGTCGAGGAATTGAAAAAAAGAAATATTGTTGAAGACGGTGATCTGGTACTTCTCACCAAAGGAGACAATATGGGAATTTTAGGCAGTACTAATGCGATGAAAATATTAAAGGTAGGCGCGATTGTTTAATATTCAAATTCAAAATATCTGCACTTCAAATATTTGCGCAAAATTTTGGATAAGTTTATGCCCAAAAGTCTAGGTGTTTGGTTTCCTTTAGTTCGAAGAAATACTGGTGTGGATGTCTATACCGAACGTTTGTCGAAACTATTAGAAGAACGAGGAGTGAGAACTCAAATTGACTGGATTCCAGGTTGGGCTGAGTTCTTTCCATGGACAGCAAAAGTGCCAAAGCCACCCAGTTGGGCTACCCATGTACACATTAACTCTTGGCTTCATAGAAGATTTATTCCTGATCAACTTCCGTTAATCGTAACATTACATTCCTGCGTTCATGATCCAAACCTAACACCTTATAAATCATTTGCTCAAAAGCTCTATCATAGAATTTGGATTAGGTATTGTGAAAATTATTCTTTTGCGCAAGCAAAGGCAATAGTGGCAGTGAGTCACTACACGGCAAAAGCAACTGAGTTAGCCTTCGGCTTATCAGACATTAAAACCATTCCTAATTGGGTTGACATAAAAACATTTAAGTCAACCCAATTCCCTCCTAGTACGTTACCTTTCAATTTATTATTCGTAGGCAATTTATCGATAAGAAAAGGGGCAGATCTATTACCTAAAATAATGAAACAGTTAGGCCCTGAGTTTTTATTAAAATACACAGGAAAACCTGAATATTTTGATACGCAATTGCCGAAAAATATGATTTCCGTTGGAAAAGTTCAAGGAGATGATCTATTAAATCTTTACTCGGAGTCTCATGCTCTTTTATTTCCCACTAGATTAGAAGGCCTTCCATTATCAGTTTTAGAGGCGCTGGCAATGGGTCGTCCGGTAATCACTTCAAACTGTTCATCTCTTCCAGAACTAGTGCAAAACGACAAGAACGGCTATTTATGTAAAAAAGACAATGTTAATGATTTTGTGGAATCTGTTAGAAAATTAGCCAAATCACAAGAACACTATAACCAGCTTTCCGCTGCCGCAAGAGATACTGTGGAGAGTTCTTTTACAGAGGAAAAATCAGTCGACTCCTATTTAGAGCTGTATAAAAACGTTTCGCAGGAATAACACTGTATTCAATGAAATATAAAAACTTTACTTTCAAAGTATTAAATCTCGATAATATAAGGTTTGAACACTTAAAGTCGTCTTCCCACAATCGCGTAAATCCGACCAAACAAATAACCCGCACCGCCCAAAACCATTCCGATAGTGCCAAAGATAGTATAAGTCGCCGTTGTCATGTTTCGCCCAAAATAGAACGCTAACACACCAGCAATGAATACAATCATGGCGCTGTAAACGAGCATATTCACTCTATTTTGTTTTTTTAGTCTGGCAATTCTCGCTGCACGTTCAATATCTTCCTGACTCGCTTCTTTTTTTACAAAGCCACAATGACTGCACAGATTCGCTTTGTCCGATATTGGTTTTCGACACTCAGGACACTTTACAATTGCCATTTAAATCTATCCTATTTGTTCTAAGGTTTTGCTGACAACTTCATAGACATCTTTTGAAATTGAATCGCGCTGCTTAATATTTTCAAGTAATTGTTTAACGTGCATCTTTCTCACATCGTCCAGCTTTGGTGCACTGGAAAATTGCTTTGCTAAATTAGCGGCAACTTGAGCATTAAATTGATCGATCTCAGATATCGCATCTGCAACTAAATGATAACCAGCAGCATCAAGTCGATGAAACTGCACAAAATTCAGCGATGCAAATGCACTAATTAGTGACCGTACTTTATTTGGGTTTTTGATATTGAAAACAGGATCTTTCCGAAGCTCAATTATTCGATTTGGGACATGATCATTATCCGCTGTCGCTTGCACCATAAACCACTTATCCATCACTAACGCTTCGTGTTTCCATTTATCATAAAATGACTGCACTAAATGGTCTTTACATTCCAGTTCAGAATGTACCGCTATCGATAATGCGGCGATCTCGTCCGTCATCAGTTCAGCTCTTTCAAACTGTTCAGTCACCAGTTCATTGGCCTTTTCTGGAACAGCAATAGCTAAGTATTTAAGTGCTGTATTTTTGAATGAACGTCTCGCTACAGAATCAGGTGATAAATCATTATCCTTTGATTTGTGCCCTGTCTCATAAAGCTCGAGCCACTCGGTCTCTAAAGATTCAGCAATTTTATCTTGAAGCTTTTCACGACGCGAAACAAGTTCTTCAATCGAAATACCTGAATCCAATTCAAACAGAGTTTTATAATCAGGTAATTGAATAGCTCTAGCTTTAAATGCATTATCTATTTGACCATCATTAATAATCGAAGCAACGCCTTTAATTACTGCTTCAAATGCTTCTGAATCATCTTCAACGATAGCGCGCTCCATCAGCGATTGTCCGGCATCCCACCGAGTGAAGGTATTTGGATCGAAAGCATAAAGTGTAGAGAGATCGTCAAGTGTCGATTTAACTATTAATTTAACAGGAGCAGAAAAATCCCTAAGCAAACTTGGCACACAAGCCTGATTAACATCGTTTAGTATTACCGTTTGCTTCGCATCAGTTAAATGAATGATGGTTTCATTTACTTGCTCCTCTTCTTTAAACGAGAAAGACAAGGTTTTACCCGAATGATCAATCAACCCCACTTTTACCGGGATATGATATGGCTTTTTAGCCGATGGATGATTATTATTTTGTTCGAACTCAAGTGTTATAGCTTGTTCTGCCTCATTATAAGAATAAGTAACTGAAACAGTTGGCGTTCCCGCTTGAGAGTACCAATATTTAAACTGTTCAAGATCAAATTCATTAGCATCCGACATAGCTGCGACAAAATCGTCACAGGTTGAAGCCGAACCATCGTGTCGCTCAAAATAAAGCTTCATGCCTTTTTGGAAACCGCTTTCTCCCAACAGCGTATGCATCATACGAATAATTTCAGCGCCTTTGTTGTAAACAGTCACCGTATAAAAATTATTCATTTCCATATAGGATTCGGGTCGAATCGGATGTGCCATTGGGCCCGCGTCTTCTGCAAACTGATAACTTCTAATAACTTTCACATCATCAATTCGCTTAACGGCTTTCGATCGCATATCTTCGGTAAATTGCTGATCTCGAAATACAGTTAACCCCTCTTTTAAACTGAGCTGAAACCAATCTCGACAAGTGACTCGGTTTCCCGTCCAGTTATGGAAGTATTCATGACCTATTACACTTTCTATATTTTCGAAATCTTGATCGGTTGCGGTTTGAGGATTGGCTAACACATATTTTGTATTGAAAATATTAAGACCTTTATTTTCCATCGCGCCCATATTGAAATCACCCACGGCCACGATCATATACAAATCAAGGTCGTACTCTAAATCGTAACGACGCTCATCCCACGTCATTGCATTTTTGAGTGACTCCATGGCGAACTCACTTTGATCCAACTTTCCTTTATCAACATAAAGTTCCAGTTTAATTTCTTTACCGCTTCGGGTCGTAAAAGAATCTTCAAGTAAATCAAGGTCGCCTGCCACTAAAGCGAAAAGATAGCTGGGTTTGCGAAATGGGTCTTCCCATTCAACAAAGTGTTGATTATTCCCCAAGTTCCCTTCTGCAATTTTATTTCCATTCGACAGTAGCAACGGATAGCTCGACTTATCAGCCTCTATTCGCACATTAAACTTTGCTAAAACATCGGGACGATCAAGATAATAAGTGATTTTTCGAAAGCCTTCCGCTTCACATTGAGTACAAAATTTATCATTGGAGACATAAAGCCCTTCGAGAGAAGAGTTATTAGCAGGATCAATCTCAACTATGGTTTCTAATTCAAATGTATCAGCAACCCGCTTAAGCAACAAACCTTCATCGTTTATTTCGTAATCACTGTTAGTTAACAATTCAGCGTTAAATGATATTTGTTTTAATGACAGATCTTCACCATCAAAAAACAGCTGGTTTGCTTTTTGATCCCCAGCCGGATTGCGCCGAATATCAAACTTTGAAATCACTTTCGTTTTATTCCTGTCTAATTGAAACACCATAGACACATTATCAATAAGGAAATCCGAAGGAAGGTAATCTTTGCGATATCGTGTGATAGGAGCAGATGCGTTTTTCATGGTCACCTAATTAATGGTTAATGAATGGCAAATTGTTTAATTGTTTTACGTCAAACTTGGCTAATCATGTTAAAGCAAAACTCTAGTTAACTGAACCGGTTTAGAGTCGCACTGGTCTGATTTGTTGCGAAAAGGAGGCGAAAATTCAATAAAACTGACTAATTTTTACTCATTTAACAAAGTGTTTTGCTCTTTTGAGCTATACAAATTGCCTCAAGATCCTTATGATCGGCGCCGCGTGATAATTGACTATAGATTCAGTCGGAGTTCCGACTGCCTCGAAAGGAGGTTGACTGTGACCACGGTTGCAAAGTTTGACATTAAGTACACTCAATACATCGATAAAGATGGCAAACCGGTAAGCAAAAAATTACCTAAGCTCGCTACCGACTTCAAAACATTGAAGACCCTATATCGGTCAATGAACCGAATCCGAACTCTTGATACCAAAGCCTACGCTCTTCAACGCACCGGAAAGATGGGTACTTACCCTGCGGCGTTGGGCCAGGAAGCCATTGGCGTTGGTTTTGGTTCTGCATTAAACAAAGAAGACGTGCTTGTGCCCTACTATCGCGGACAAGCAGCCATGATTGAACACGGCGTCACCATGGAAGAAGTCCTTCTATATTGGGGCGGCGATGAACGTGGCTCAGATTACCAAAACGCTCGAGAAGATTTTCCGATTGCGGTCCCCATTGCAACACAACTTTTGCATGCTGCTGGTGTTGCCAAAGCCATGCAATTGAAAGGTGAAAAGCGCTGCGTTGCAACAGAAATAGGTGAAGGCGGAACGTCTGAAGGTGATTTTTACGAAGCCATAAACGTTGCTGGTATTTGGAACCTTGGCGTTGTGTTTTTTATCAATAACAATCAATGGGCGATTTCAGTTCCGTCAGAAATTCAAACCGCTTGTGAAACTTATGCACAAAAAGCAATTGCTGCGGGCATTGAATGTGTTCAGGTTGATGGTAACGATATTATCGCTGTTCGCGAAGCCTCAGAAAAAGCATTTGAAAAAGCTCGCGCTGGCAAAGGCCCGACTTTAATCGAATGTGTTTCTTTACGTCTGTGTGACCACACCACCGCTGATGATGCAAGACGTTATCGCCCGGAAGGTGAACTGGATAAGGGTTGGGAAGAAGAGCCCATTCTACGTTTAAGAAAATATCTTGAAGCCAACAAACAGTGGTCGAAAAAAGACGAAGAGAAAATGCAAGCTGAATTAGCAGCAGAAGTTCAGCAAGCCGTCGATAACTACGTTAATACTGCTCCGCAAGCACCGGAAGCGATGTTCGATTATCTCTATGAAGAACTCCCTGCTCGAACGATGGAGCAAAGAGAATACGCAATTAACGTTGCAAAGAATAAAGGAGCCTAGTCATGCCTGCGATTACTTTAATTGAAGCCGTGAATATGGCGATGGCTTACGAAATGGGAGCCGATGAAAGCGTTGTCGCACTCGGTGAAGACGTAGGAACCAATGGTGGTGTTTTCCGTGCTACTGATGGTTTACAAGCAAAATTTGGCAAAGAGCGTGTTATTGATACACCGCTTGCAGAATCTATGATTGCGGGTGTTTCCATTGGCATGGCCGCACAAGGTATAAAGCCAATTTCTGAAATCCAATTTATGGGATTCATTTTCCCAGCGTTTGATCAAATTGTTTGTCACATGGCTCGAATGCGTCACCGCACTCGAGGTCGAATCACCTTACCAATGGTAATTCGAGCACCCTTCGGTGGTGGCATTCATGCTCCAGAACATCACTCAGAAAGCACAGAAGCTTTGTTCGCTCACATTCCTGGGTTGAAAGTGGTTATCCCTTCAAACCCATCTCGAGCTTATGGATTAATGCTTGCAGCAATTCGCGATCCTGACCCAGTTATCTTCCTTGAACCAAAACGTGTTTACCGAATTGTAAAACACGAAGTGGAAGATACCGGAGAAGATTATCCAATTGGTTGCTGTTTTGTTGATCGCGAAGGTACTGACGTTACGCTAATCAGTTGGGGTGCTATGCTTCACGAAACCAATATAGCAGCTGAGAAATTAGCAGCCGAAGGTATCAGTTGTGAAGTGATTGATGTCGCTACGGTAAGTCCTCTCGATATTGATACCATTTTGGAATCCGTTGAAAAAACCGGCCGAGCGGTTATCGTTCAGGAAGCGCCAAAAGCCGGTAGTCTAGGGTCCGAAATAGCAGCAGAAATTGCTGAAAAAGGTATTTTTAATTTACTTGCTCCGATTGGTCGCGTCTCTGGTTATGATACAGTCATGCCTTATTACCGATTGGAGAAGCAGTACATGCCAACAGTTGACCGCATTTTAGAAGAAGTCAGAAAAACGGTGGAGTACAAATGAACATATTCAACCTACCCGACTTAGGCGAAGGCTTGCCAGACGCAGAAGTAGTTCGCTGGCTGGTAAAAGAAGGCGATACCGTTTCCGTTGACCAACCTATGGTTGAAATGGAAACGGCTAAAGCGGTAGTTGAAGTTCCTTCTCCTTTTGCAGGCAAAATAACCAAGCTTCACGGTCAACCTGGTGACGTTATTCAGGTAGGCTCGGCGTTAGTAGAATTTGATGGCGATGGCAGCTCTTCGAGTGCAAAAGCAGAAGCTTCTGATAGCAAACCTGCACAAGCAGAGCCAGCAGCAAAGAAGCCCGCAGCTAAAAAACCGGCTCCTGCAACATCTGGTGGCACTGGCGAAGTATTTAAGCTTCCTGACCTTGGTGAAGGCTTGCCTGATGCGGAAGTCGTTCGTTGGTTAGTTAGCGAAGGTGATACCGTTACCGTCGATCAACCAATGGTGGAAATGGAAACCGCAAAAGCTGTGGTTGAAGTCCCCTCTCCTTTTGCAGGCACTATCGCAAAGTTGCATGGTCAGCCAGGAGACGTAATTCAAGTTGGTTCTCCTTTGGTATCATTTGGTGGTCAAGGCGGATCTGCCGAGTCAGCATCTGACGAATCAAGTTCAGAAACCAAAGAAGAAAGCTCAGCCGATGCAGGCACTGTCGTTGGTGCAGTAGAAGTCGGTAACACAGTGGTTGCAGAAACCGCGAACTCGATAGTTAAAGCACTTGCTAGAAAATTAAAAGTCGATTTGACTCAGGTAAAAGGCACTGGAAAAGATGGCGCAATCACTCAAAATGATGTGAAAAACGCGGCTAAATCAGGACAAACAGCAACCGCTTCGGTTTCAGCCGGACAGCCAAGTGTGGGTACTGACACAAACAATCCATTGAGTTACAAAGCCTCACCAGCCGTTCGTGCACTGGCGCGTCGACTTGGTGTCGACTTAGGCCAATGTTCAGCATCTGGTCGCAAAGGCACAGTTACCAAAGCTGACGTTGAGCAAGCCTCCAAAGGCGGCGTTTCGAACGCAGCAAGCCAGTCAGCATCTGCTCCATCCAGTCAAGCAAAAACAAGCAGTGGAAACCGTTTACCGACTGTTTCAGTTACCCGCGAGCCACAAGCGGTTCGTGGTGTTAGACGAGCTATGGCTCAGGGCATGGCGCACTCTCACGCTACCGTGGTTCCAACCACTTTAGTTGAAGATGTAAATATCAGTGCGTGGCCAAAAGGAACCGACTCTTTAGCTCGTTATATCCGAGCGCTTTGTTTTGCATCAAGAGTCGAGCCTGCGTTAAACGCTTGGTTTGATGGCGAGAATATGGAGCGTTTATTACATCCAAACGTAAATGTTGGTATCGCTGTCGATACACCAGATGGACTATATGTGCCTGTGGTACACAATGCCGATCAAATGAGCATGGGTGAATCACGAACAAAAGTTCAAGAGCTGCGTGATAAGATCAGTAACAAAGGCATTAAGCCAAATGATCTAGCTGATGCGACGATAACTCTATCGAACTTTGGTTCAATTGCAGGTCGTTATGGAACGCCAGTTGTCTCGCCTCCTCAGGTAGCGATTTTAGGTACCGGCCGTTTTAGAAACGAGCTTCAATTAACCGACAAAGGCATTGTAAATCAAAAAATGCTTCCTTTATCGTTAACATTTGACCACCGAGCTTGTACAGGTGGTGAAGCAGCGCGCTTCCTTGCAGCCATAATGGAAGATTTAGCAAAAGCACAATAGTCCGTTTGTTAATTTAACAAAAAAAGCTCTTAGGAAACTAAGAGCTTTTTTATTTGCGCTATGTGTAAATTAATAACTAAACAACGAATTGATTTCGCCCCTGCTCTTTCGCCTGATATAACTTTTCATCAGCACGCTTGATAACTGCTTGAAGATCTTTATCCTCTAACTTAGCTTGTGCAGCTCCGAGACTGAACGTTATAACAATATCGTTTGGTAAACCTTGTACATTAGCTTGCCGAAGAAAATTTGACAGCCTTTCAAATACTGACTGAATGTCGTGTAATTTGGCGTCAACCATTACCAGTAACCACTCTTCACCGCCATAACGTCCGTAAGAATCCTGACTTCTAAGTGTTGAATGGCAAGCCTGAGCCATAACTTTAAGCACTTCATCTCCAATATCATGTCCGTACTTATCATTAAATTGTTTAAAATTATCAATGTCGAGAATAGCAATGGTTAAGCTGTAATGGTCCTCTCTAAATCGCTCAAAATGAGTTTTGGCTCGTTCTAAAATAGCTCTTCGATTGGGAGCCTTGGTTAGCTCATCGCGGAGCGCCAAACGACGAAAGCGATTTCGATTTTTCACTTGATTAATTAAAATAACAACAATAATGACACCGGCAGTTGCTGCAAAAATAAAGCTCAATAGCCAAATTGTATTCTCCTTCTTTTGCTTTTTAAGTTTCAATTCATTAATTTCATTTTCTTGCATAAGAATTCGGTTTTCATTTTCTTTGCGCTTGCTATCGAACTTAATCATTAATTCGTCGATTGACTGTTGCTTCTCGTTTTCAAACTGTTGCTCTTTTAAATTCGTTTGCTCTTCCAGTGCTGTCAAAGCAGCTTCATAGTCACCTAATTTCTTTTTAATTTGATAGGTATATTTATAATAACCAATCAAAAATGGTGGTTCAGTTCGTTTACTCGCAGGATCAGCCAACTCTTTCAAAATAACGTCTGCTTCAGCTAGTCGATTCGCTTTTGTCAGTACTTCGAGCATGGTAACGCTCGAGTAGAGTGCCATAGTTGACATTTTAAGTTTTTTAAACAGTCTAATAGCTTCGCTTATTTGCAGGTAAGCTTCATCAAAATTGCCTTTACTGAGTTCGATACTGGCTAACGTTTTTCTAATGTACGCAATACCAATTTCATCCTCAAAAGATTCACTTAATGTAAGGGCCGTTTCAAGATAAGGGATCGCCTCATTATATTCTTTCAAATTAAAATAGGCTTCGCCGATATTAAACAACAGGATCGACTTACTAAATTCATCGCCGGATTTTTCTGCGACTTTTAATGCTTGCTCATAGTAATCAATTGCCTTTATTGCCTGGTTTAATCGACTGTAAATAACCGCAATAGAATTTAGGCTGGCTAAAGTGCCTTTGTTATTTTGTAAATCCTCGAATAGTCCAAGCGCCTTTTCCAGGTTATTAAGGGCTTGCTGATAATTATGATAAACCACTTGTGACTGCGATACGTTTAAAAAAATCCATGCTTGTACAACTGTATCTTCAGTCTCACTAAGCCCCAGCAATTCACTTTGATATTTTTCCGATGAGACTTGGTCTTCATTTGAATCACTGACCGATAATAAATTGTAGAGAAATTGAATATAAGCTGATTTATCTGTCAGCTCTTTTGCTCGATCTGCATATTTATCAGCGAAAACCTTACCCTCAGCAAGACGACTAAACCGTCTTAGTATGGCAACTTTGTGAGCCGCAATAAGAATTTCTTCCTCTTCCCAAGCGTTGTTTTGCGCAACTGATCGTAACGTGTCTAAATAATCTAAATCATCGAGAGAAGCTGTTGATAACTTCTGTTCAAAGTTTCCAATCTGCTGCGCAAAAGCCTCTCTATCCAGAGACTGCGACTCTGTAACTTGCTCTTCAGAGACCAGCGGCAGGTTGATAATTACCAATAACGTGCAGAGTAACAGCCTACACATAAAACATTGGCTCATTAATTTTGCTCTCTCTATTTTATATTCTTCAGTTAATCTATCCCGAGCAAAGGCATTGCGGTAGTGGGTCTCGGGAGAGTCGACTGATAATCAACAGATAGATTAAGTGTAGTAAAGTTATTGCTAATTGGTATATAAAGCAACAATAAGCACAAATAGTTAACGACTCATGCGTCCCCTACAGTTAAACAGCGTGCTTTAATCGACTTTTTGCACTCTCGAACGCAAAATCGTCTCAAAATTATTCCCTTGCGTAAGTTTATTCAATATCGTTAGACTCACCATAACTAATCCAGCAGAAAAAGATTAGATAAATTTATGAATACCCCGACTAATACCTTCACTCAACGCTTCTTTGGTAATGGTCTTATTCAACTGAAAGATCACCCTGGCATAATTCTGAGTCTCGGCTACTTGGTATGGGCGTTTATCGGTGTTTTGTATTTGGTACTTTATTACAGCCATTTTGATGTCCCTATACTAAAACTACTGGAAATATCTGATATTTTAGTAGCGGGTTTACAGGAACCGCACGCTTCAACAGCTTTTGTTGGCTCTCTGTTGTTAATTACATTTATAATTGTGTCGACTCAATGGTCTGAAAACTATCAAAACAAACATCCCGAACAATTAAAAAAATGGTATGCCGTTCTTATCAAGATATTCTTTATCGTCCCTAAGAAAAGAATTAACCTTTTTAGACTTTCTATTTTTGCGTCATTAATTCTATATTTTGCAATTTTTCTTGAGCTATTGATTGCGCATCGAGTCAATAACATAAAACAAGGTGATAACGAAATATATTCCATCGCACAAAATGAGGCATTACTTCGCCCTAACTGTTCACAAGGTACGACAGATCAATGGCAGATTTTAGGAAGCACGACTAAGTTTTTAATCATCTATAGTGCGGCATGCGATACTTCATTAGTTTTATCAATCGAAAATATCGATCAAATTCAATCAACTCAAAAGACTCAGTAATCTTTAGTGTTCACAAAAAATTGAGAGCGACAATATGACACCTCAAGAATATCAAAAGTATGATGCTTTAAGTCTGGCTGAATTAATTAAGACAAAACAATTATCGCCGAAAGAATTACTTTCTGTCGCTCAAAAAGTCTACCAACAAGCCAATCCAAAATTAAATGCCGTGATTCATACTTTTTTCGAACGCGCTGAAAAATATGCAAGCTCCATTGATCTCAATACTCCATTTGCGGGCGTACCCTTTTTACTAAAAGATCTGCAATGTGAGTTTGCTGGCGAGCCATTAACAATGGGAAGCCGTGGAATTAACTACATCCCAGAAACCGATTCAACATTGGCTCAAAGATATAAACAAGCCGGGCTGAATATTTTTGGAAAAACTAATACGCCTGAGTACGGACTGATTATTACCACCGAGCCTAAAGCTCATGGCCCGACTCACAATCCTCATAAATCCGGATACAGCGCTGGAGGTTCTTCAGGCGGAAGTGCAGCGGCAGTAGCAGCAGGAATAGTTCCGATGGCGCATGGCGGTGATGGTGGAGGCTCTATTCGATTCCCTGCAGCCTGGTGTGGTTGTTTTGGTTTAAAGCCATCGCGAAATCGAACACCACTTGGCCCAAAAGTTGGAGAAGACTGGTCAGGTGCTGTTGTTGAGCATGCCATTACAAAATCGGTAAGAGATAGTGCAGCATTACTGGACGTGACTCAGGGAGCCGATGTCGCTAGCCCTTTCATCATTCAACAACCAGACAGAAGTTATTTATCCTCTATTGAACGTCCTTTAGAACACCTTAAATTTGTTGTGACAAATTTGCCGCTTGTGAGTACTAATGTTACTTCGGAGATCCAAGACGCTGTCATTAATACGGCAAAAAAGTTAGAGGACTTAGGTCATAGTGTTGAATGGAAAGATCCCACAATTAATCGCGATCAATTGTGGCGATCGTTTATTATCGTAGTCGCTTCTCATGTCGCAGCGACCGAAGAAAATGTAAAACAAAGGTTTGGCAAACACTCAGCTCGAATGCTCGAACCTCAAACCAAAAATTTAGCCATGTTAGGTCGTTCCTTTAGTGCGAAAGACGTCATTATGGCACTCAACGACTGGCAAACAATCAGAACCGAAACCAATGAATATTTATCAGGGTACGATGCCATGCTGTGCCCTACTGTTCCGACACCAGCAGTCAAACATGGCGCATTACTTAAAAACCCTATAGAAGAAATTATTTTAACTCTCAGCAGTTTTATTAAGATTGGAAAACTGTCTTATAAACTAGGTATTGTTGAACAAATGGCACGCCCTGTTCTTGAAACAATGGCGTTTACTATTTTAGGAAATGTCACAGGCTTGCCCGCTATGAGTATGCCGATGGCAATGAGTCAAGATGGACTTCCAATTGGCGTTCAACTTTATGGTCATTTTGGGAGAGAAGATTTACTATTAAATGTTGCAGCACAATTGGAAGAATTTTTTATTCACTCCTGAATGTACAGACTGTAGTTTTTAAAACAATCATATTTATTTGTTATTTAAACTTTTTGATTTAACTTTTCTAAAGAAGCTTGAGAACCTTATCGCATTTTAATTGGTAATATTACACAAGCTATCGTAAACCACTAAAAATTAAGGCTTTTAGACAATTCACTTAGGGCTCAAATAAGCAATAGTATTTTATTTTTTTAACTCAAGTCTCATTTCAACATCCCAATTAACTATAACCTTTCATTATTAAAAGGATAAAAATTTATCGGAAACGTTTTGGGGAACTTATGCGACTTTCAGAATTGGCACAGACTAAACGACCGCGAAAAATCATAAACCTGAGCGCATCGTTAATTGCTGCACTTATTTGCTCATCACAGTTGCTGGCGATTGAAGTTACACGGGGTCCTTATCTGCAACGCGCAACACCCAACGAAATCACCATTAAATGGCGAACCGATGAGCCCAGTGACTCTGTAGTAAGATACGGAACCTCACCAGGAAGTCTAAACTTTCAAGCCAGTGTTAATACATCCTCACAAAATCATAGGGTCGTCATTCAAGGTTTAGAGCCGGATACACAATACTATTATTCAGTCGGTCAAAGCTCAGGCGCTATTGCTGGCGGTAACAGCGGTTATCGTTTCGAAACTTCACCCACAGCAGGCACCTCAAAACCAACTCGAATCTGGGCAATCGGTGACGCCGGTACAGCGAATGAAAATCAACGCGCTGTTTATAATGCATACCTTAATTATCCCGGCCAAGAAAATACCAACCTATGGATAATGCTAGGCGACAACGCTTACAACGATGGAACCGATCAAGAATACCAAGACGCTGTGTTCGATATGTACCCAGACATGCTTCGTCGATCAACACTTTGGTCAACCTTGGGCAATCACGATGGTTACTCTGCTAACTCTGATAATTTATCCGGACCTTACTACAACATTTTCAGTTTTCCCCGAAATGCCGAAGCTGGCGGATTAGCTTCTGGAACCGAAGCGTATTATTCATTCGATTATGCCAATATTCACTTTATTAGTTTGGATTCCTACGATAGCGATCGTTCATCCAATGGCGCCATGGTAACTTGGCTTAGAAACGATTTAGCCGCAACAACGCAGCCTTGGGTCATCGTATTTTTTCATCACCCTCCTTACTCGAAAGGCTCGCACGATACGGATGATTCCGATGAATACCGATCATTTGAGATGCGAGAGCAAGTTCTACCAATATTAGAACAATACGGCGTTGATCTCGTTTTATCCGGACACAGTCATTCTTACGAGCGTTCTTATTTAATCGATGGCCATTACGGTGTTTCGAGTACTTTCGGAGCACAGCACCAAATTGACGACGGCAGCGGTAATATTGAAATCGAAGGCGCCTATAAAAAATATTTAAACGCTTCTAATGGTGGAACGGTTTACAGTGTTGCGGGAGCTTCTGGCAAACGCTCTGGCGTTGGTAATCACCCTGCTATGTACATGGCCTTAAACGAACTTGGCTCAGTCATTATCGATGTCGACGGTCTTCGACTGGATATGAAATATTTAAATGATTCTGGTCAAGTGAGAGACGACTTCACAATTATAAAAAGTGAAGGTAATGCAGAAACAATTCAACACCTTGGTTCAACTTCAGACTACGACGCTGCAAATAATGTTTCGATTGATGTTCCCTCAGCAGCAAATGAAAATGATTTGTTACTGTTGTTTTTAAGTCGTACCGATGATCTTTTACCCATTCAATTAAACGGCTGGACGGCAGGAGCGTCATGCTTTAAAACGGATAATGGTCAATCGGAATGTCATGAAATTCCAGACTGTCTTCAACAAGACGGTAATTATTGCCTTCAGTTCGAAGGTGGCAATGGGCGCGATTTAGCAACGGTTGTGTTTTACAAAACTTTTCAAGCAAACGATCCAACCAGTTTTGATTTTACGTTACGAGGTAGCAAACCGAGCTGGGCCATTCTATCCGCTATCCGTGGTGCCGATAACAACGACCCAATTGGCGATGTTGCGACGGAATCCAACGATGGCTCGCCCGACAGTAAGTTTCCATCGGTAATAGGAAATGCAGGCGATCTGTTACTGCTATCAATGGCGTTTGACGATACGACGAACGAGAATGATTTTTTAGCGCCAGACGGCATGGAAACTTATCAATGGATCGCTGGTTCCGATGAAGCGGGCTATGTTTATGGACAAACACTTTTACAAACTGGCGAAACAGGAGTTAAAACAACGGGAGGACCTGGTGGTCCTAATGCGAAAGATGCACTTATTTCATTAATTGTTAAACAAGGTAGTACAAACGAACCTCCAGAAGAAGGCGTCATCTTAAAACGTATTACAAATGGATTAGATGATGTCGAACAACGTGCTGATGGCAGTATGTACCTCGACAGTTCCGATATCGAACTGGTAAACGATAATGGCAATCAAATTGTTGGTTTACGTTTTACTAATTTAACTATTCCAGAAAACAGTACCATAGTGTCTGCAACAGTTCAGTTTACAACAGACGAGGCATCGACAGATTCTACATCTTTGCAGATTAGAGGTGAAAATACCGACAACTCCAGCCCATTCAATAACACTGCGCAAAATGTGTCGAGTCGCTCAACAACCTCTGCAACGGTCGCTTGGCAACCCGACATTTGGTCAACTGAAGGTGAAGCCAATAGCGCACAGCGCACACCAGAACTTAAAAGTATTTTTCAAGAAATAGTTAACCGAAATGGATGGCGTGCAGGCAATAACATTTCTTTGATAATTTCAGGTGAAGGTAAAAGAACTGCAGAAGCATTCGAAGGCTCTACCGGAAATGCGCCATTGCTTCGTATCGAATACGAACCTTCTTCAGACTCAGAAGATACGACACCGCCAGTTATTACTTTAGTTGGAGCAGAAAGTATTACCCTTCAACAAGGCACCTCGTTTGTCGACCCTGGCGCAACAGCAACTGATAACCTAGATGGCGATTTAAGCAACGATATTATTGTCACGGGTAGCGTCAATACAGGTGTTGTCGGCGAGTACATTTTAGCTTATGACGTTAGCGACGCAGCAGGTAATTCAGCTTCAACTGTAACTCGTACCATAACTATTGAATCTAATGGCGATGGCGATGGCGATGGCGATGATTCTAGCGGTGGTGGGTTATCGCTCGCATTATTCTTACTGGCACTTCTACGAAGAAAACGCCAGCAAAAAGCTTCTTAATTAAAATGCCATGAGCAGTTATTCTGTTAATGATACTGCTCATCTATTCATACACTCACACTCCACTTTTCATACAAGATAAATTATTAAGAGCAAAAGGATAAGGACGGACACAAGAGTAAAGGTTACACCCAATGATCTTCGGTCGTCAAAGTCGAGTTGTTTTTGTAATGCGAGTTGACGCAAGCCTTCTTCGTCTAAATTGGAGCAATGGGGACACTGATCGTATTTCAATAGTTCATACCGAGTATTACAACGACCACACTCAATTGTTTGGTAGTGCTCCTCGAAATCTTTTTCAAAGTCGTCCATATCAGGGAGTAATGGCATGACAGTTATTCTCGAATGTTGAAATAATTGCTGAAAAACGGCTTCAATAGATACAGTCAAATAAGCAAAGCTTTTATTACAAACGCATTGTATTAGAGTTAAGATTGTTACTGTTTTACTTCAATGATTTTAGTAGATTCGCAGACGCATCCTCGATTAAGTCGACAACATGTTCAAATCCGTCTGGGCCGCCATAGTATGGATCCGGCACTTCTACAATATCGTTATCAGTATGGTAACTGAGAAACAACTGAACTTTATGCTTATTGCTTTCGTTGGCTAATTGCAAAGTATCGTCTAAATTCGATTTATCCATCACCAGAATATGATCAAAGCGATCTAAATCCTTCGCTTCTAGCTTTCGAGCACGCAAGTCAGAAAAGTCATACCCTCTTTTCTGTGCTGTTGCTAATGAACGTTTGTCTGGCTTCGCCCCAATATGATAGCCGGCCGTGCCGCACGAATCGGTTTGAATTCGATCGTGTAAACCTTGCTCACGAACCATGTGTCGAAAAATGCCTTCCGCTGTCGGTGAGCGACAAATGTTTCCCAAGCAAACAAACAATATCGAAACCGCCATTAAGAATCCTTAAAACTGTCCAGCAATCGATTAGCTTCAATTAAATCTTCAGGTGTATCAACGCCTAGTGGAGGTGTGATATCAGCGACAGCAATTTCAATCGAATAACCATTTTCGAGTACTCTTAATTGCTCCAGTTTTTCAGTATGTTCTAGATAAGAGGATGTTAGCTGACTGAATCCTTCCAAAAATGATTTTTTAAAACCATAAAGTCCTATATGACGATAATAAATTAAATCATCGGGCGCTCTACCGGTGGACACTGCATCGCGAATATAAGGAATTTGAGCTCTTGAAAAATAAAGGGCTTTTCCATTATGAGAAAAGATAACTTTTACCACATTTGGGTTTTCGACTTCATCAACGTCTACTATCGGTGTACAAAGAGTCGACATTACGCTGTCAGGACGTTCAAGCAATGCAGCAACTTGAGTGATATTTTGATGAGGAACAAAGGGTTCGTCTCCCTGAAGGTTCACCACCACGTCCTCATCACGTACTGAAAGTTTTTCTGCTGCTTCGAGGACTCGATCGGTTCCTGACTCGTGGTCATCACGTGTAAGTACAGCTTTGCCACCAAAGCCTTGAACGTGTTCCATTATTCGATTGTCATCTGTCGCCACAGCAACTTGTGTCGCACCAGACTTTACTGCCTGTTGGTAAACACGCTGTATCATTGACAAATCCCCAATCAACGCAAGGGGTTTGCCCGGTAGACGAGATGACGCGTATCTCGCAGGAATAATGACATGAAAGTTCACTAACGCAACTCCAGTTGTTCCATTTCTTCTGTGCCTAAGTTTTTGGCCTGCTCTATCACCATATTAGGAATATTATCATTAATATCAAATAATAGTTTATCGAAAGAACACAGCAAATGATGTCCATCTTTCGTCATTTTTAATTTACCGTTACACGCTGGACAAACTAAAACATCGTAAATTGCTTTTTTCATAAATAAATTCTCATGATTTACTTGCATTAATCTGGGGCAATCGTTCAACAATTTTTGCAAATACGTTATCGTCAACCGATGCAGATATTTTTAAATACCACCAGTTTTCTCGAGCGAACTCAGAACACTTCACTGCATCTTTCTCCGTCATAACAATCGGTTTTGGTCCTAATTGAGTTAGATCATCTGCCACAAATTTATGGTGATCGGGAAACCCAAACAGCTTTGGCTCAGCACCTAATTCGGTAAGCGTATGATGAAACTTCATTGGATTGCCAATACCACAGATAGCTGTGACTTTCTCAAACGGGAAAGGCTTATTTTTTTCTAATACTATCTCTTCATGACTCACCAGATTAACCAAAGATATGGGATGAATCGTCATCATACTTAGGGAGTCTTGAGTCCCATATTGATTTATTTCAGAGTCTTGTTTTATAGAGTCTGCAACTCCAGAATTTTGAATAATCAAATCGCAAAAGTTTAATCTGGACTTAGGTTCTCTTAACGGTCCGAATGGCATTAATAGTCGATTGCCGAGGCCACGAAAACCATCAATTAAGCAGATTTCAAAATTACGCTGCAATTTATAATGCTGCAAGCCGTCATCACATATAATTACGCTGTTTGGATATTGCTGCTCTATCCACTTAGCGGCACGAGTTCGATCAGGATCAACCACAATAGTACATCCTGCCTGCATCATCATTTTTGGCTCGTCTCCGCATTCAGAAACGGAAGTATCTTGCGTAACCAGGAGCGGTAAAGTTGAAGGGGTTACGCCATACCCGCGAGATAAAACAACCGTGTTAAAACCTTGCTGCTGCAAATTTTTGACTAACCAAATAACGAAAGGAGTTTTTCCCGTTCCACCGACAGATATATTGCCAACAACGATCACCGGCAAACTTGAGCGATAACTTTTAATAACATTGAATCGAAACAACCAAAATCTAGTCTGAACAAGAAGCCGCATCAACAAATGCAATGGCCATAGAAAAAATCTTAAAATGCCTTTGGGTCGATACCAGAACTGTTCAATTGACTTGCTCATTCGACTTCAGAAAATTGCATTTGATAAAGACGATAATACTCACCCTGCTTGGCCAGTAAATCTTGATGCGAACCAATTTCTACAATCTCGCCCTGCTTTAAAACGAGTATCCGGTCAGCATGTTCAACGGTCGATAATCTATGGGCAATGACCATGGTCGTACGATCTTTCATCAGATTATCCAACGCGAGTTGCACTTTCTTTTCTGATTCATTATCGAGCGCCGAGGTGGCTTCATCGAGAATTAAAATAGGCGCATTTTTTAACAGAGCTCTAGCAATCGCCAGGCGTTGTCGCTGCCCACCGGACAGTTTGCTACCAGAACTTCCGGTGATGGTATTAACTCCGTCCTTCATGTCTTCAATTACATCAGTCAGGTACGCATTCTCTATCGCATTATTGATCTCTTGATCACTTTTTTCAGCGAGTTGACCATACGCAATGTTCGCTTTAACTGTGTCATTAAAAATAACGATATTTTGCGATACCAAAGCAAACTGTTCTCGAAGTGAATCTAACTGGATATTACTAAGCGGAACATCATCTAACAGGATCTCACCAGCGTTTGGCTGATAAAACCTTAATAGCAAATTCGTGAGCGTAGATTTACCACTTCCCGAAGGACCAACAACGGCAATCGTTTCACCGGGATTAATGGTTAACGATAAATCTTTAATAACAGGCTTATCCGACTCATATGAAAACTGCACATGATTAAATTCGATTTTCCCTTTCGAGCGTTCCAACTTTAAAGTTCCTTTGTCGTCTTCACTCGACTTATCAATTTCATCGAAAATACTTGAAGCTCCAGCGATGCCCCTTTGCAATACACTGTTAACATTCGATAAATCTTTTAACGGCTTTAACATGTACATTATTTGCATGAAAAAGGTAACAAATGAGCCTGAGGTTAAAATCCCTTTTTGAAACTCTGATATAGCAACCCAAAATACAACAGCCATACCAACACCGGCGAGTAACTGTATAAAGGGAGAAGAAAATGCTTTTACGACCGCCATTTTCATAAACTGTTGACGATTGGCATTACTGGCATCAGTAAATTTATTTAATTCGTAATCTTGGCCACCAAAGGTTTTAACAACACGAACACCTTCAACCATTTCCTGAGTCGAGTCGGTAACTGTTCCCATACTGGTTTGCATGTTGGAACTAATGGTGCGGAAACGTTTCGATGTAACATTAACGACGATAGCAATAAGAGGCGCTGCCAATAAAAATGTTAGCGATAGCAAAACGCTCTCACTGAACATATAAAACAAAGCCGCACTAATTCCGGCGATGCTTCTTGCTAATGTTGTTATGGCTTGAGTGGTCGCGTTCGACACCATTTCAGTATTGAATGTAATTCTGGAAATTAAATCGCCGCTATTATTTTTCTCAAAATAGTTGATGGGAAGGAATAAATATTTTTTAAATAAATCGATTCGTAACTCGTGAACAATTCGTCGGCCAATCCATTCCATACAGTAGGTCGACAGAAAAGTAGCTAATCCGCGTACAATCAACACAATAACAATGAATACAGGCACCAGCTTTAAAACACCTAGCTTTTCAGGATCACCCAATAATTCATCGATAAGTCGTTCAAAAGAAGCAATTAGATACACTTCAATAACTGCAGCAATAGCAGTCGCAATTAAACCAATAAAGAAAATAATCTTATAACGACTGGTATATCCAAGCAGTCGACGATAAGTTTGCCAACCAGTTGGTGTGCTCACTGATTATTTCCCTTAGGATTTCGAGTCGCCATAGTAAAATTAAAATAGCCACTTTTACGCGATGCTTCCATTGCAGTAATGACCGATTGATACGGAGCACTGGCATCAGCACTAATTACAACTTGAAGCTCTCGATTACCTTGACCGACTATTCCAATAGCTTTCACTAACGTTTCCAGCTCCGTATTGACCAGAGGTTTAGCATTGACGAAGTATCGCCCTTCACTGTCGACACTTATTTCCACAAGTTCGGGGGTGGTCTCTAATGGATCACCGGATGCTGATGGCAGCTCTAATTTTATTTGTGTTTCACGATTAAAACTTGTGGATACCATAAAAAATATGAGTAGCAAAAACACCACATCAATTAACGGCGTTAAGTTAATCGTTACATCTTGTTTTTTTCGAGATTGGAACACTTAATTAATTCGCTCTTGCCGCTTGATTACTTTTCAACCGTATCACGTTCACCGTGAAGAACTTCGACCATTTTTAATGCTTCTTCTTCCATAAGCACTACAAGTTCATCAACTTTTCTTTCGAAATATCGATGAAAGATAAGCGCTGGAATCGCAACTGTTAATCCTGCCGCAGTTGTTAATAGTGCTTCTGAAATACCGCCAGCAAGTGCGTTAGCATCGCCAACACCTTGAACGGTAATCACGGTAAAAACTTTTATCATACCAATAACAGTACCGAGCAATCCTAAAAGCGGAGTAATTAACGCAATGGTACCTAAGGTGTTTAAAAAGCGCTCTAATCCAACGACAGCTTGTCGACCAGCATCTCTTATGGCTTCTTTCATGGTTTCACGACCGTAAGAATGATTAACAATTCCGGCCGCCAAGATCTCACCTAACGGAGATGATTCTTTTAAAGTTTTTAACCGCTTTTTGTCGAGCTGGTTATTTTTAACCCAATTCCAAACTTGAGCGACCAGATGACGCGGGGTAATTCTTGAACGTCTTAGTGTCCAAAACCGCTCAATACAAATCACCAAAGCAACAATTGAGCATAAAACTATCGGCCAAATGACAAAGCCGCCATTTTTAATTACATCGTAAAGCACTGTGAAGCTCCCCTAAATTTCGTGGTGCTAATTTAGCACACTCTGGTGTGAAATTCTGCTGTTTCGCTAATGATTCCAAAAATGGTGATTTGTGTCGCGAAAACGGCTGGTGTAAGGCAATTCATCAGGCTTAAGAACAACTTCTATTCGTCCGTGCTCCGCGGTATTAAGGACTTGAGCATTGAACTCTGAATAGCGCTCAAGCACTTCATCTCTCGGATGTCGAAACCGATTCAAATAGCCCGAGTTTACGATGGACAATCGAGGTAAAATCTGAGCAATAAATGACCAACTCGAAGAGGTTAAACTGCCGTGATGAGGAATTAACATTATGTCTGCGGGAAGTAATTCAGCAGCATGTTCGATTAAATATCTTTCCGCTTCTTTTTCAATGTCACCGGTTAACAAGACACTGTGCTCAAAATATTCCAAGCGGAGTAAACAGGATGCATTGTTCCCATCAAATAATCGCTCATCGGAATGTCTTGATGTCTGTTGTTTATAAATGGAGTTCGCGGAAAACCAGATTAATTTTATATCGCGATTAATCACAATCTCACCAAAACAGGGTTCCACTTTGTTCAATTTTTTACTGTCAAACCAACCTTGGGAAAACGAATTGTGCATCCACTCTGACTCAAGTCTAACTTGATGCGCTTCAGGCTCTCCTGCAACAAGCCGCTCAACTGAAAACGACTTCACAAGCTCGCTGAAGTTACCACTGTGATCTTGATTATTATGACTTAACAGGAGTAAATCGATTTGTTTAATACGTTCTCCAGTTAACACCGGCTTAATAACGGCTTCGACTGCAGAGTAGTTGTCATTTGCAAATCCAGTATCGTAAATAAAGTTAAACTCACCGTCATCATGACTAATCGAACCAATTATGCTGCTACCCTGACCGACATCTAAAAATTGTAAGTTTAGGCTGTGTCCTGGATTTGAAGCTACCTGCGCTATTAACAAGGTGACAATTTGCAAAGCGAACACGACATTGAGAATTTTATTTCTCACTATCCAAGCTAAATATGTCCCCATAATCGCAAGTAAACCGATGGCAGCATGAAAGCTCGAAATATCAATCGCAGGTATTTTATTGGTAAAAAATAGCAACCCGGTCTCTACAATTGTTATACCCAAGTCACTCAACCATAAGAGAAAACTGGTGAGCTGATTCGAAGATCCTACGCCTTCCAAGAAGTGATTAAGCAACGCAAGAATATCCAAGGGTAATACCCAAAAACTGATAATCGGGATTGCAAATAAATTTGTTAAAAAGGCATTTAAACTCAACACGCCAAAAAATAAGCCTCCAAATAATGACATGCAGGCTGATAATAAACATTGAAGTTTTAGCCAAAAAACTATTGTTCGATTTTTCTGACTACTCACCACTACGAAAATAAAGCAAACGGCAATAACCGATAACCAAAAACCTTCACTGAGGACACTCATAGGCTGGATGACTAACATTATAGAAACTGTACAGGAGAGTAGTTGAATCGGAGACCAGTTTAATAACCAGTATTGAGCAAAACAGTAAACCGCAATTGCAATTAAAGCGCGTTGACTTGGCAAGTCGAATCCCGACAGAAATGCAAAACTTGCCGCGAATAAAAGCCCAGCTATTTGACCTGCTATATGACTTGGCAATAACGATATTAAGTAACCTGATCGAGACCAGAGCAATCTTACTAAAAACAGAGTCCACAAAAACACTAATCCAATGTGCAATCCCGATATTGCGATTAAGTGAGCGGTTCCCGACTCAATTAACAACTCTCGCTGCAAATTGGACAACAAATGACGCTCACCAAATGTTAGCGCCATATGCCACCCAGGAAACTGAGTTATTGATATCTTGTTCGAAAAGTCTTCCATTTTTTGCAATCGAAATTGGCTGAACCTGTCCTCAAAACTTAAATTGTCCTGATTGTAGGTTACTTGGGAAGGATTATTAGATTTTTCACTAGAGATATTGCCAGCGTCAGCGAGCACTTGAAAATTCCTGAAATAACCAACTGCATCAATTTGATTAATTAACGCATATCGTTCGAAATCAAATACACCTGGATTTCGAAGTGAATAGGGAGTTTTTAATCTAACATCAAAAACGTACCTTTCTCCCGGCTCTGGTATCGCTGCTAGATAAAACGCAGACAATTGAATTCGACGTAGAGGAGAAGTCTTGAATTTCGAAGCCTCATGTTCAATCGAACACACAATTAAACTGATACTTTCAGCCGTTTGCCGAACAGGGCTGCAAACTTGACCGGTCACTTGAATCGAGAGTCTTTCAGAAGACACTGGCAATCGATGACTTAACTGCTCAGAAACTATCAATGCGGCATAACAAAATCCACAAATAGCGATTAGCCCAAAAGTAAACAGTCGTTGTATAAGGTATCGATTGGCGGTAAAAACATCGACGATCGGTATCAGTAGTGAAAATTGACTCTTTGTCGAATGAGCCAGTGTCGACTGGCTTTTTAGCGAATGCCCGGTTATCAAAAGACTGTCACGAGCAGCTTTTTGACCAACCAGAATGTCCTTCTCAGCGGTTTGTTTTTGCTCTAGTTGTTTTTTAAAGTTAAACAAGTTTACTCGACCAGCAAGCAATATTAGAAATAATGAAGCGCCTGCTATCGAGCCGGTAAGCAAAAGCAAAAAGCGACTTGGCATTGCCTCGACAAACCAGAGTCCACAACATCCTGTAAGTAAAGCTATTGCAAAAAGCCGCACTAATAATCCCTTTTTTTAATATTAATCCTTTGTTGGTAGATATTCATGCTAGTCACAAGCTACAATAACTGTATTAACACATTTTGCCTACTGACTTTATGGCTCGTAAATTAATTAGAAAATATCTGCCGGATCCTGCATCGGTCAAAAATAATCGATTTCTGAAAATTTTCGGAAAGGCAATGCACGACCCTCAGTTATGGCATCTAACTCGTTATTCGGTGGCCCACGCATTTTCCCTTGGTATATTTTGTGCGTTTATCCCGGTGCCTTTCCAAATGGTTATCGCGGCCGGAGCAGCAATATTATTCAGAGCCAATTTGCTGTTGTCAGTCGCTCTGGTTTGGATCACCAATCCTCTTACAATGCCGGTAATATTTGGTTTCTCTTACTATGTCGGCACCTGGTTTTTTCCCGAATCGCAAGATAACTTTCAATTCGAACTCAGTTTTGAATGGCTAGCAAATAGCCTTGGTTCCATATGGCAACCTTTCCTGCTGGGTTGCTTATTATGCGGGCTTGTTTTTGCCATCCTTGGGCATGCTTTCATTCGTATTTTTTGGCGTATCCATGTAGTAAACCAATGGAAAATACGAGCATTACGAAAGCAAAATCTTGCGCAAAGTGACGACTCAGCCAACTAAGCCTCATAACTTTTCAAAAGCACTGTTTAAGTAAGTACTGTTTAATACGAACTGTTTAAATGAGCTGTTTAAAACAATTTCCCTTTGAAATAGTCGTTTGAATGCCTATTGTTTTGAGGTCAGCGTTACTCGGATAAAACGCCGCCAACTATCGATAACTGCCGCTCTGCTCTACTCGCCAGTTTTTTATCATGTGTCACAACGATTAAACTAGTTTGCAACTCCTGATTAAGATCGAGCATCATTTGATACACTCTTTCAGCGTTTTCTTCATCAAGATTTCCAGTGGGTTCATCCGCCAGGATACACAATGGGTTAGTCACCAAAGCACGCGCAATCGCAATACGCTGACGCTCTCCTCCTGATAACTCTGCTGGTTTATGAGTTTCACGATCACTCAAGCCGACTTTTTCAATCATGGATCGAGCAGCTTGAAGAGAAGCCGCTTTATTATCTCCACGAATGAACAGTGGCATCGCAATATTTTCTAAAGCAGTAAATTCTGGCAGCAAATGATGAAACTGGTAAATGAATCCCAAATGTTGATTCCGCCACAGTCCCTGTTCTTTCGCTGACATGCGCTGAATGCTTTTACCATTAATTAAAACATCGCCTGAAGTAGAACTGTCGAGCCCGCCTAGCAAATGCAATAGAGTACTTTTACCGCTCCCTGAAGCACCAATAATAGAGATACTTTCACCGGCGCTTACTTGAAAGTCGACACCTTTTAATACTTCTACTTTTCTCCCAGCATCCTGATAACTTTTCTTAAGATCCTGACATTGTAAAACAACATTATTACTCATACTTCAATGCCTCCGCTGGTTTCGTTCGCGATGCTCGCCAGGCAGGATATAAAGTTGCCAAAACACTCATTAATAAGGCCGCGATAGTAATATTGGTTACGTCAGACGTCTGCAACTCACTGGGCAAAAATCCAATAAAGTAAACGTCACCAGGAACCATGGATATCCCAAGCTGCTGCTCAAACCATGTGACGATATCCGGCAAATTAGTCGCCAGAGCAATCCCAGCGATGACCCCTAATAAAGTGCCAAAAACACCGTTAACGCTGCCCTGAACCATAAATATTTTCATCACTGTCGCAGGCGACGCTCCAAGCGTTCTCATAATTGCGATGTCAGCTTGTTTGTCGGTCACCACCATTACCATGGTCGATACTATGTTAAAGGCAGCGACCGCAATAATCAGCGTGAGCAGGATGAACATCATGTTTTTTTCCATTTGAATGGCGCGGAATAATGGCCCTTGAGTTCTGTTCCAGTCACTGACCCAATAATCGAGACCTAACTGCCCTCTCAATGCATTACTGGTAAGGTTGGCCTCTAACACGTTTTCGACTTTGATTCGTAAAGCACTTACCGTGTCACCCTTGCGTAACAGCTTGGCAGCGTCCGACATATGGATCATAGCAATTCGCGAGTCTAACTCCGACTTGGTTTCAAATAATCCTTGAATAGTAAATCGTCGATATCGAGGACTAATTCCAGCAGGTGAAACAGTTGATCCTTCAACCACAAGCACTGTTAACTTATCGCCTTTCCACAAGCCAAGATTACGGGCGAGCGATGTTCCAATAATAATTCCGTAGTCACCGGGCACTAAATCTTGCAAGCTGCCAGACACCATGTATTGCTCAATTACCGATACTTTGCCTTCTCTTTCAGGAAGCACGCCCTGCAAAATACCATATTCGGTTCCACCAAAACTGCTCTTAAACATGGCGGTCGAGTCAATGTAAGGCGCTGAAGCCACTATTTCTTCATTTTGCTCCACTCTCTCGGCAACACTCTCCCAGTCTTTTAAACCCTCGGCTCGTTCACCGACTATTACATGCGGAACAGTCCCTAGAATACGTTCGCGCAATTCTCGCTCAAAGCCGTTCATCACCGACATGACGGTTATCAGCACCATCACACCCAGGGCAATCCCGAGCATCGACGCTAACGCAATAAAAGAAATAAAATGATTTTTTCGTTTTGCCCGCGTGTACCTAAGGCCAACAAACCAAGAGTAGGGAAACTTCATATTAATTTATAAAAACCTAATGTATTTTAGTAACTTATCACAGATTTTTAAGCTATTATATTAAATAATGACTTGTACCGATGTCGGGTCTCGAATAAAGTTGGGCTTCACTCGTCGAAATCAGCGAGCCTATGCTACCCATGGCATCCACTGAGCGCAAAGGTTTTATTGAATAATGACGCAAAAGTCGGACAATCAAGAACGCAGAGACTTCTTTCGGATCGACGACGTGGTTACCATGGAGTTAAGCCCGATTGAGTCGGGTGATTTTGATGCAGCGGATTTACCAACAGCTTTCAAATTGCTGCACGAAATAAGAAAAATCGACGGCGAAAACGCGGCATTGTTGCTTAACATTCAGGAAAAATATCGAGACCTCGCCAACTATTTGCGTAGTCAAAATGAGAAACTCGACACTATTGCTCGCCATTTTATTGACCAACTTGGCGGAAACTTTAAGCGCCAAGAGGTTAATATAAGTGGTGGTGGTTTAAAGTTCGAAAGTCAAACGGAATACCCAGTCGGCTCCATGTGGCACCTAAAGTTAATGCTTTACCCGGATTGCTACGGATTTTACTGCACAACTAAAGTTGTTCAGTCCGATAAAAATGGTGACAGATACACCATTGGATTAGAGTTTGAAGAAATTAATACTCACGACCAAGATGAGTTAGTTAAACACATTACTAAATTACAATCGAAGCAGCTGCGACAAGAGCGGCTAGGAGAATAAGGAGTTCACCATGAAAATATGGCTATTTGTTGGGTTACTTACCTGTTTTGGAACAGCTGCAGCGAGCGAGAGTATGGGCGCGGGTCAGCAAGGTTCCAACATTACTACACCGCGACACGGTCAAAATATGGAAGCTGTACGTCAGCAATTTGGTCAACCATCACAGCAGTTGCCCGCAGTTGGCGAACCGCCTATCACTCGTTGGGTTTATAACGGCTTCACTGTTTACTTCGAGCATGACATTGTTATTCATTCAGTAAAACATCGAAGTTAAATTCTTATTGCTAAATTCGTTTTTATTTTTATATAAGTGAGCTCAACAATTGAGCTCACTTCAAATCATTTCTCCTACACTTTATTCTTCATTTCCAATCCAGCAAACTCCGGTTGCTCTAAATTGACATGCAATGTAGATGTTGGAAATGCTATTTCAGCTTTATGCTCACTAATGATCTTGGCGATTTTTAACAATACGTCTTGTTTCACTTGGTGAAACTCAACCCAGTTTGTTGTTTTTGTAAATGTGTAGATAAAAAAGTCAACAGAAGACGCCGAAAAGGCATTGAAGTTCACAATCATGGTTGCATTGTTCTCAATCTCTGAGTGCTCGGCAAGCATAGCTTTCACATCGTCAACAATACCTGACATTTTATCGATATCATCGTAGCGAATACCTATGGTTTCATAGATACGTCTGTTGTGCATGCGAGACGGGTTTTCCACAGCGATGTTATTGAAAACAGAATTGGGAACATACAAAGGACGTTTATCAAAGGTTCGTATTCGAGTTTGTCGCCAACCAATATATTCTATCGTTCCTTCGATATTACGATCCGGGCTTCGCACCCAATCACCAACTGCAAACGGCCGATCAAGATAGATAATCAACCCACCAAAAAAGTTCGCCAACAAGTCTTTCGCTGCAAAGCCAATTGCGATCCCGCCAATACCACCAAAGGCTAATACAGCACTAATACTGACGCCGAGTGTTTGCAGTACCACTAAAGTAATTGTGATAATCACCGATACTCGGAGTAACTTACTGATAGCTTGTATGGTCGTTTGGTCAACGCGATCTTCCGGTTGCTCTTTATCTTTCTGAGCTTCAACCAGATGTTGTTCCGACTCATGAACCAACCGAGTTAAAAACCAACCAAATAGAATAATTAAAATCACATTTGTGACCATTATCGGTTCGTTGGAACCCGCTATTTTTATTTGAATAATGTCGATTAAATAATTGGATTGCGAAGTTTCAATTGCAAAAGAGATCCCCACCACCCATATTGCCCAGCTAACAGGTCGAGATAGTGCAGAAAAAAAAGCGTCATCCCAAAATGTATTGGTTTTAATTATTTTGCTGAAAAGTCGAGTATGAAACTGACGCCAAATCAAGTTGATGGTTAACGTCACTAACACAATTATAAAAATTTCGGTCATCCAGGCCGATTCGCCCTGAATGTCGTAGAGTTTCTGTTTTAAAAAATCCATGGTACTTCCAATCACTTTTTATTAATTAATATCAAAATGCTTTTGTAATTGTTGTTTCGATGCTTTCCATCGAGTATCAATCGACAACAGATCATGTTGTAACTTATGAGGTTTCGCTCTCATCGACAGTAATCGCTTTGCCGATTCATCATTTTTGAAATTCACAAGATGCTCTAAAGTATCACCCGCTGCAGATGAATCATTACACACCAACACCATGTCGCACCCAGCATGTAAAGCCGCATCCGCTCGCGCCTTAAAGTTTCCGACTTGTTCAGCGCCTTTCATACTTAAATCATCGCTAAAAATAACGCCGGTAAAAGCGTATTTTTTTCGGAGAACTTCTTGTAGCCAATAAGGACTAAACCCGGCCGGTAATTCATCGGCATCAGGATAAACAACATGGGCAGGCATTATCGCACCGAGCTTTTTTGCCAACTTAGCAAAAGGGACTAAATCTGCAGACTCTATTTCTTTTAACGCTCTACGATCAACGGGCACTTCAACATGTGAATCAGCTTCTACTGTACCGTGTCCTGGGAAATGCTTACCCGTTGCCGACATGCCTAAACTCGACATCTGTTGAATATAAATGTCGCCTAACAGTGCAACTTCTTCTGGTGATTCATGAAAGGCCCTATCGCCAATCACACGACTCAACTCAGTTGCTATATCCAATACTGGAGTAAAGCTAAAATCAAAACCGACCGATAATGTCTCCAACACCATTATGGTTGCGTGCGCTTTTAATAATTGCTCGCGCATTTCTTGGTTAGTGGCCGATTTATCGATTTCTCGTAATGGTGGCAAAATAGTAAAGCCGTCTTTCAATCGCTGAACTCGACCGCCCTCTTGATCAACCGCAAGTAAAAGATGGGGCGAAATATTCCTAATTTGAGCATTTAAACTGGCCACTTGTTTAGGGTTTTCGATATTTCGTGAAAAAAGAATTACACCGCCACAAGCTGGATGTTTGAGCATTTCCCGCTCTTCACTGTCAATTTCAGCGGATTTTAAATCGATCATTACCGGACCAGGTGCCGACATACTATTTTCCATGGTTCATTTTGCGAAGTCGCTATGCTAGCGGATTGATAATCTTTGGTGCAACCAGTATGTAAAGCGCTTGAACTTTTTTTATAGGCTGTTTAACCTGCATGCCACCTTAAAACTGCAGGTACTTCGATCATGTCTAACAAACATAACAACTTTAATACAAAATTTTTGAAGTCCAGCTACGCTGCCATTATCGCAAGTTTGCTGGTAATCGGTTGCGAGCAGAACGCCCCTTCTTCGAACGATAAACCATCACCTTTGCCACCAGTTAATTCAGCTCCTAGTGTTCAAGATGCGAAAGAGTTCGTGACAAAGGCTGAACAGCAAATTGATGACATTTATGAGTACTTATCGAAATCAGCGTGGATTGCTCAAACCTATATTAGTGTCGATTCACAATATTTAGAGTCAAAAGCAAACAAAGAATCAAAATTGCTCGGTATAGAGCTCGCGAATCAAGCGGCAAAATTTAATGGACTCGACCTACCCTACGATGTTGAGCGTAAATTAAAATTATTACGCTTGAAGCTAACCTTGCCAGCACCAGCGAATCAGCCGCAAAAAGCCGCAGAACTCGCCTCCATAGAAAGTCAGCTCACCGGAATGTACGGTTCAGGAAGAACAGAAGATGGCGCTCAATACGACCTAGGAGAACTATCAAAAACGATTTCTGAGTCGGATGATCCTCAAGCTCTTCTCAAAGCTTGGACGGACTGGCGAAAAGTATCACCGCAAATGAAACCTCTGTATCAACGCTTGGTAGAAATCGCTAACGAAGGTGCGCAAGACCTAGGTTTCACCGATCTAGGTTCAATGTGGCGGTCAAACTATGATATGTCACCTGATGAATTCGCAGCAGAAATGGATCGTGTATGGGGTCAGGTAAAACCTTTATATGAGGCTTTGCATTGTCACGTTCGAGCAAAGCTGAGCGATAAATACGGTAATGAGGTTGTCAATAACCAAGAACCTATCCCAGCTCACCTTTTAGGTAATATGTGGGCACAGTCTTGGGGTAACATATATCCGTTAGTGGCTCCTGAGGGTGGTTCAGGTATCGACGTTACTGAACGGTTAACCGCGAAAAAGTATGATGCCATCAGCATGACGCGACAAGCCGAAGGATTCTTCACGTCACTGGGATTTAAACCGCTACCCGATACTTTCTGGACTCGTTCGCAATTTGTAAAGCCGCAAGACAGAGATGTGGTATGTCACGCCAGTGCATGGGACATTACCACTGAAGATTATCGGATGAAGATGTGCATTAACGTCAATGAAGAAGACTTTAAAACCATCCATCATGAATTAGGCCACAACTTCTATCAACGCGCTTACAACCTGACACAGCCAATGCTATATCGCGGAAGTGCTAACGATGGTTTTCATGAGGCCATTGGCGATACCATCGCTTTATCGATTACTCCTAAGTATTTAAAAGAAATTGGACTGATTGAATCTGAACCGGATTCCTCTGGTGATTTACCGTTTTTAATGCGAACAGCAATGGATAAAATTGCCTTTCTACCGTTTGGATTGATGGTTGATCAATGGCGTTGGAAAGTGTTCAGCGGCGAGCTAGGCCCAGATCAGTACAATCAAGGTTGGTGGCAGTTACGCGAAAAATATCAAGGCGTGAAAGCTCCTGTTGCAAGAACCGAAGCAGATTTTGATCCAGGCGCTAAATATCATATCCCAGGAAATACGCCTTACTCGCGTTACTTTTTGGCTCATGTATTACAGTTTCAGTTCCATCGCGAATTGTGTAAGTTGTCAGGTCATCAGGGCCCTCTCCACCGTTGTTCTATTTACAACAATAAAGCCGCTGGCGAAAAACTAAAAGCAATGCTCGAGATGGGACAAAGTCGTCCATGGCAGGAAGCTCTAGAAACAATGACAGGAAGTGGCCAAATGGATGCTACTGCAGTGCTCGATTATTTTGCGCCTTTAAAAACTTGGTTAGATGAGCAAAACAAAAATAGACAGTGCGGCTGGTGATCGTCGTTTGAAAGTTTATCGGTTTTAAAATGAAAAAGGCGGCATCCTGCCGCCTTGTGCTCATATCAAAAGTGCTTGGTCAATCCCTTTCAATCAAGCGTTCCGTCTTTCCCTAAGGTTTGCATCCTTTGCTCTCATCCGTGATATGTTCTCCCTGAACACAAATACAGAATACCAATTCGCCGAGAAAAAAATAGATACTTTTTGCTTGTATGAATTTCATACAGACTCTTAAAATTGACCCATTTCTCAATATAAACAGATACTTAGGTAATTTATCCAAAGCCAAAATTGCTTTATCTTATTTGCACTACCCACAATGACTTTATACCAGTTGAGACAATGCTCACAAGCTCGCAGGCGAGACACCTAACTTATTTGATTGGCAGTTAAGATTCGTAATCAAGTCCAACGCGATATATCACAGAGTCATGATATCCGGTGATTACTCGCTTAGTTCCAACAAGAGCATCGTCCAGATCGGAGTCGCCAGAATCGACTATGAGAGGTCTGCCTTCAAGGGCAGTTAATTTAGACTTGGTAGCTATAATATGAATGCGCTCCCAACCAACCGATCGTATTACGTCAGCCGAAATCTGTTGGTTACCGCGACCAATAATATGTCCCTGACCACCAATTAACGTAATAAAAATTTCAAGCGGTTCTTTTTCACTTAATTCCAGCAACTGTTGCGCCGTGACATCCTGTAAAACAAGTGCTCCGTTTTTAATAACATCGACTCCAAGCAAGGTATTATCCAACCCAAGCTCGGCCATAATATGAGCACAAGTTGAACCAGAGCCAATCGCGTAATAGGTGTCAGGTTCTAAATATTCGACGACGTCTGCAGCAATATCGTCGAGCACCATGGACTCAACCTCTCGCCCTCCTTGCTTGGTAGCTTGAACAAATTGCAAAGAATCTGGCACCGTCATGCTGCCAAAATTACGAGCTTTCACTACTCCTTGCCGAAATGCCTGCTCGTCGATATCCATCACCGAAGCTTCACGTAAACTTAACAAGTGACCATCTACTAATTGACTGATTAAAACACCAGCTGCTTTTGGCGTGACGGCATAGACGCCTGAGTGAATTTTACATCCTGCGGGAATACCCAAAACAGGAATACCCTGTTCTAACACTGCAAATACATCTCGAGCAGTACCATCTCCCCCTGCAAATAAAATTAAATCGACCCCTTGTTGCTCCATCGCCTGAACAGCCGAGCGGGTATCATCAGACTCGCTGGGTTGATTGGTATGCGCAATAATTTTGCAATCAAAACCTAATTCTCGAGCAATATCTTCGCCCATAGGGCCGCTTGGTACATACAGGCAAATTTGTTCTTTTGCCTTATCGTTTAATTGACTCAAAGCAATCTTAGCCTTTGTTGCTGCAAGCAGTTTTGCTCCTCGCTTCAACGCTTCTTCACGAATTTCAGCCCCATCACTTCCTTTGAGTGCGACACTCCCACCAATACCAGCATAAGGGTTAACGAGAAAACCTAGTTTAAACAAATTTTGCCTCGATATTTGATGATAGTTGTAGAATGGATTTTGATAACGGCGCTGAATCTTTCAAGTAAGCATAAATTATGTCTAAAGATAACGGCAATTGGCAATCTCGATCATAAAACTGCTCACTTAATGCCCTTACGAGCATGTCTGATCGCTTTGATAAACCCTCTTGCCAAAATTCTGCGACTTTGGCAGTCACAGCCTCCGTAAACGCTTCAGACAAGGTAACGTCTCCCTCCAAATTATCGGCCGAAAAATTAAATTCGTGCTGACAACACGCGGACAATATCCATTCCATCGCCTGAGGTTCAACTTCAACCTTCTCGAATAAAGCTTGCTGCTGATCGGATCGACCATCAGGTTCGTACCAGTAGCCGTAGTCGTCCACCTCTCTTCGAGCATCTCCAGCAATACACCAGTGAGCAATTTCGTGCAAGGCGCTGGATAAATAGTCGTATCGAGACTGAATAACCGAGCGGCCTTCTTGATTCGACGCCAAATAAAAAGGTTCTTCAAAACCAAATTCCAGGCGAGTATTTAAGGTCGTTTCAAACAACTGGTTAAAAACTCGCTGTACAATTTTTAGCTTATTTTTTTCTGCGTTTGGCGTCATGCTCATTTTGCAACTAAAAGAAGGTGAAATATAAGGCTGCGATATTCTAAATAAATCAATTCAGAATACCAATTTTTTACTTTTATACTTCGTCAAAAATTCCACAAAAAGGGGTAGCACTGATCTTTAAATATCTCAATAAATTTAATTTTTTTTTTATTTTTTCAGTATATTCAAAGATATAGCGAAATATTGCTCCATACTGCACCATATCTGGTGATAAATTTGTTTGTCAGTGAATTTCAGATCCTATATATTGTGTCCATCCTTTGGAAAGCACCTATATCTAGTTGCCGTTTCTTCTAAAAACGTGCACCGGGCTTCCACAAAATATGTTCAGTTTTTCAACAGAGTTATACACAAATAGACACAAACAACAGCGAAGGGACGAATGCCATGACTGCCTTAAAAAAACAAATAGAAGCCAGTAACTTCGACATTGAGCTGCAAGCCACTTCAGTCGACATTTGGGACACCAAATATCGGTTGAAGGCAAAGGACGGCTCGCCAGTCGATGAAACTATTGACGACACCTATCAGCGTGTTGCTCAAGCACTTGCAACAGTCGAATCGAAAGATAAACAAGAAGAATGTTATAAACAGTTCTTATGGGCACTTCGCAATGGTGTTATCCCTGCAGGCCGTATTATGTCGAATGCTGGCGCACAAGAGCACAAGCCAGCAACATCAACCATCAACTGTACTGTTTCAGGCACCATTGACGATTCAATGGATGACATCTTGGAAAAAGTTCACGAAGCAGGCCTCACATTAAAAGCAGGCTGCGGTATCGGATACGAATACTCAACACTTCGTCCTAAAAATGCTTATGTTTCAGGTGCCGGCGCTTACACTTCTGGTCCCCTCTCCTTTATGGATATCTACGACAAAATGTGTTTCACCGTATCCAGTGCCGGAGGGCGCCGTGGTGCACAAATGGCTACTTTCGAAGTAGGTCATCCTGATGTAATGGATTTCATTCGTGCAAAACGAGAAAATGGAAGACTGCGTCAGTTTAATTTGTCATTGCTGATCACCAACGAATTTATGCAGGCTGTCATCAACGATGAAGATTGGCATCTTGGATTCCCGTTAACTGAAAAAGAAGTTCAAGTTGATAACATAGATTTAAAAAATAAAGATCAAGTCATTTGGCGTGACTGGCCAGTAAAAGAAGGCTATATCACAGACAAAGAAGGTCGTGTCGCTTGTCGCATTCATAAGTCAATCAAAGCGAAAAACTTATGGAATATGATTATGTCGGCAACTTACGACTATGCCGAGCCAGGATTTATTTTGATCGATAAAGTTAACGAAATGAATAACAACTGGTTCTGTGAAAATATTCGCGCCACTAACCCATGTGGTGAGCAACCTTTACCACCTTATGGTTCTTGTTTGCTCGGCTCAGTAAACTTAACCAAGTTTGTTAAAAACCCTTTCACCGAAAAAGCAGAATTTGACTGGGACAAATTCCGTAAAGCGGTTCGAATTTTTACTCGTATGCTCGACAACGTTGTTGAAATTAATGGATTGCCGTTAGAAGGTCAGCGCAATGAAATTTTAAATAAGCGTCGACACGGTATGGGTTATCTAGGATTAGGCTCCACTTTAACCATGCTGCAGAAAAAATATGGTGCTGAAGATTCCGTTGAGTTCACCGAAAAAGTAACCAAAGAACTTGCTCTTGAAGGTTGGCGTACGGCGCTCGACTTAGCAAAAGAAAAAGGCCCAGCTCCAGTTATGGAACAAGACTTTAAAGTCACGGGTGAAATGCTTCGTAAACGCCCAGAAATGAAAAAAGACGGCATTAAAGTTGGCGATAAAATTAAAGGTAAAGTTCTCCACGCGAAATACAGCCGTTATATGCAGCAAGTTGCACAAGAAGAGCCAGAGTTAGTTGCAGAACTTGCAGAAGTTGGTGCGCGTTTTAGTCATCACTCTTCAATTGCACCAACCGGTACTATCTCACTGTCGCTAGCGAACAACGCCAGTAACGGAATCGAGCCAAGTTTCGCTCACCACTATTCTCGTAATGTAATTCGAGCGGGCAAAAAATCGAAAGAAAAGGTAGATGTATTCTCTTACGAACTTTTGGCATACCGTGCAATGGTCAACCCAAAAGCAATGCCATTTACTGAAAATGAAGATGAAAAGTTACCAGAATACTTCATCACTTCAGACGATATTAAGCCAAAGCAGCACGTTGATATTCAGGCTGCGGCGCAAAAATGGATCGATTCATCTATTTCGAAAACAGCAAACGTTCCAACAGATTTCGATTACGAAGAATTTAAAGACATTTACTTATACGCTTACGAGCAAGGATTAAAAGGATGTACCACTTTCCGCTTTAATCCAGAAGTATTCCAGGGCGTTTTAGTTAAAGAAAAAGATTTAGAAAATACGACTTACCAGTTCACTTTAGAAGATGGCACCACTATGGAAGTGAAAGGTAACGAAGAAATTGAATACGACGGTGAAGTGCATACTGCAGCAAATTTATTTGATGCACTTAAAGAAGGCTATTACGGCAAACTTTAACGCCACAGTTGCGGAAGGAATTTATCATGGTACACAAAATTGAAAAGCCGATTGTTGGCTATAAAGTAAAGAAAGCTGAAGAAGAAGTTGCAGCTCCAGTAGAAGTTGAAAAAAAGACGGCTGAAATCGTTCAAATGCACGAAAGCGTTGAGCGACCAGAAATGCTACTCGGCTCAACTTACAAAATTAAAACACCATTATCAGAACACGCACTTTACGTGACAATTAATGACATGGTGTTGAATCCAGGTACAGAACACGAGCTTCGACGCCCTTTCGAGATATTTATTAACTCAAAGAACATGGATCATTTCCAGTGGGTCGTTGCGTTAACTCGAGTTGTGTCTGCGGTATTTAGAAAAGGCGGTGACTGCACTTTCTTAGCAGAAGAGCTTAAAGCTGTATTTGACCCGAAAGGCGGTTACTTCAAACGTGGTGGTCGCTTTATGCCATCATTGGTTGCTGAAATTGGTGAAGCTATTGAGTCTCACTTGAAAATGATCGGTTTACTTAAAGATGACGGATTGGATGAGCATCAGCAAAAACTTATCGCTGAAAAACGCGAGCAGTTTGAGGCAGCCCAGGCAGTCGCAGCTGAAGCATCCAGCTCTGACTTTCCTGACGGCGCTCAACTTTGCAACAAGTGTATGGTAAAAGCCTCTATCTTGATGGATGGCTGTATGACCTGCTTAAACTGCGGTGACAGTAAGTGCGGTTAAAGGTAAAAATTTAAAACATTCCGTGTACTACGGCAAATAAACATTCAAGCTGTGTGTCTCATAAAAGAGCATGCAGCTTTTTTATTTGGACTCTTTAGTCCCCTCCTCAAGAAAAGCTGGGCAAAAATCCCATTCGACTTGATCAAAAAATAAGCTATAATATCTCGAGATAAAGGTTTTTCTCAGAAAATCTGCGAAAATCGATGCAGTAGCGAGTCAGCAATACTCTTTTTTTGTGAAGATGATGAAATATTTTTGATGCGCTATTTTTAAAGAAACACCAAGTTAGTTCGAGCCAGAAGTAGTATGCCCGCGCAAATAGTTAAAGTCAGTCCAGGAAAAATAGACCCAGAGTGCATGGAAGTAACGCTTAGAATGTTACCCAGTAAATTGGAACAGTTACTTGGCAAACGAGAAGCTATAGAAATATACAAAGGACAAGGCAACGACTGGTATAAATATCCTTGTTTTACACCAGCCCCAACCAAACTCGCACGATTCTTAAAATCTATTTATCGTGGATGGGAATTCCGGCACATTCAATATCAGTTCAAACTCAACGGTCGCCGCGCCAGCTAGCAGAACAACCATCAGGCACAGCCACTCTCGGTTAGAAAACTGTTAGAACGAATGCTCCAGCAACTGATCGCGCGTCAGTAAGAAAACTCCGTCCCCTCCTCGTTCAAACTCAAGCCATTGAAAATCGACATCTGGATAAGCCTCTTGTAATGCGGGCCAACTGTTACCGACCTCGACTATTAAGACACCGTTTTCTGTTAAAAACTCGCTGGCTTCCCTTAAAATTTGGCGCGTGATATCAAGTCCATCTAAGCCCGAACCTAAACCAATTTCTGGCTCAGAATGATACTCCAAAGGCATATCGGCCAAGTCTTCTGCATCTACATAAGGAGGATTCGAAACAATAATATCAAACTGCTGATTCGGTATGCCGGCGAATACATCACTTTGGATCAAGCCGACTCGTTCTTCCAGCTCGTGCTGCTCAACATTGATTTGCGCCACTTCGAGCGCTTCAATCGATATGTCACTCGCCAGTACAAAAGCTTCTTCAAACTCTGTTGCACAAGCTATTGCAATGCACCCACTACCGGTACAGAGATCTAAAATACTGTCGACTTGTTGCGCATCGATAAAAGGTTCAAATCGAGCTTCTATTAATTCGGAAATGGGAGACCGAGGTACCAAAACTCGATCATCAACATAAAATGGCAAGCCGTGAAAGTAAGCTTGATTGGTAATGTAAGCAAGTGGTTTTCGTTGCTCAATGCGCTGTTTTAAGAAATCAATAATGCGTGTTTTTTCGCTTTTTGTAAGCCTTGCGGAATAAAGTTCACTCGGGTAATCAAACGGTAATTGCAATGACTGCAATACAAGCGCGACCGATTCATCCCATGGATTATCCGTACCATGTCCAAAATAAACTTGGTGCTCCGACATTTGTGAAGTGCACCATCGCACCCAATCAAGAATTGAACTCAAATCGTCCAGCGATGTATCAATATCAACTGTCTGGTCTATTGACCGCTCTACTTCATTCATTATTGTGCTCCGCAGAATGAGCAAGAGGCTGAGCCAACATATTTTCCATTTCGCTTCGAACTTTATCCGACAAAATATTGCGCTCTTCAATTGTGTACTTTGCAGCATCAATCGCTGCGCCAACTCTTACTTCTACTGTTTGATTAAAATTCATTCGAAAGTGGCTCACAGGTAACACTCGGTTAATGTCTTTGATAACCACCGGAATAACAATCGCACCGGTTTGAATGGCTAGGTGCATTCCGCCTTTTTTAAACGGCAATAAGTTACCATCTTTCGAACGAGTACCTTCTGGTGCTATCCAAACGGTTATGCCGCTTTCCATTTTGCTTTTCGCCAGAGCTAAATCCTGACGCGCCCGTTCTTTATCCTGACGATCAATCGATACAAACTCACTCATTCTCATTGCTCGACCAAATAATGGAATTCGGAACAGTTCTTTTTTTGCAAGCATTCGAATGCTACCAGGTAAGGCAACAAAACTAACTGGGATATCGTATGCGCTGGAGTGGCTGCACATAATGATACAGGGCCGGCCAGGAACCGAGTCGAGTGTGCCTTTAACATTAATGTTCAGGCCGATTACTTTAACCAAGGCCAAAGACCACTGTCGAATGACCTTATCGACTTTTGCTCTCGGCTGCTTATTGGTCAAAGTAACAACAATCACTTTGCCACAGTAGTAAAAGGTGATTAACCAGGAAAATAGAGAAAAAACCAGCGTTTTAAGTAACCCTGCACGCTGCTCATTCACTCTCAAATCAGAAGAAATCGATGAACTCAAAACTTAGCCGCTTCCCAATACTGAAGTGCGGCTAGTGTACTGATTTTGGTCAGAAATATCTATGATAAGTCAGCTAAGAACTAATCTTTTGAAGGGGCGTAAATTGCCGATAACGCCCATTTTTTTGCTTCTGCATCAAACGACAGCTCAACAATTTGGGCTGTCTGAAATCCGCCGATTCTATCGTCGCCACTCAATTCCCGAACCAGTTTGGCAACTAGAGGCATATGGCTGACCAACATTAATTCGGAAAGCTCCACTGCTTCGATTAAAGACGCTACGTTTTTAACGTCGCCTTCAGGCGTGATCATGGGTTCTTCACGCACTTGCTCTTGCGGCACTGAAGCGATATTAGTCAGTTCCGAACAGGTCTGTTTTGCTCTTAGATAAGGACTGTGCCAAACCTGTATCGACGTCGGCAAATCAAGCTTTTTGGCGACCGATTGAACCTCTCGAACACCATTGGCCGAAAGAGCGCGCTCTAAGTCACTGCTGGCGTGCCACTCGGCTTCGCCGTGACGCATAATCCAAAGTTTTGGCATAACAGCCACCTTTATCGAATAATCACTTAATGAAAGCTATTGTAATTTAAAAGCTGGTTATTACAGCTCTTGTAAAAAGTTGTTCACTAAATCTAATCCTTCGGCCGACAACCTGGGGCCAAACTCTTTTACCAACCGAGCTGATGCAAAGCTGGCAAGACGCCCTGCTTTATCAAATGAAAAGCCATGAGTCACACCATACATAAATGCGCCAGCAAACAGGTCACCAGCACCATTGGTATCAACCGCCTCAACTTCATGAGCGGCGATTTCGATTTGTTGCTCGCCGTCCCAAAGCAAAGCACCGTTTGGCCCTAATGTTACCGCAAATTGCTTTGCAATCTTTTTGAGACTGTCAAAGGCTCGCTGGATATCAGGCTGGTCGGTATACAACAAAGCTTCTTCTTCGTTACAAAATAATAAATCAACACCTTCACCAACCATAGTGACAAGGCCGTCTTTAAAAAATTTAACCATACTCGGATCAGAAAACGACATTGCCGTTTTTATGCCGTTGTCTTCTGCAAACTTTTTCGCTTGAGTAGCCGCGGCTCTGGCAGGATCAGTACTCACTAAGTAGCCTTCAATGTACAACCATTCGGAGTCTAATAAAGCAGATTCACTCACCTCTGAGTAGCATAAGTCTCCCGTGATACCTAAATGAGTATTCATGGTTCTATCTGCATCTGGGGTGACCATCACCAAACAGCGGCCGGTGTGTCCAGACTCTAAGGGTTGATTGGATAAGTTAGACGTAACCCCTTCATTTTCGAGATCTTGAGTATAAAACTCACCCATTTCGTCGTTGGCAATTTTACAACTGTAATAGCAATTGGCACCTAACTTCGCCGCACCAATAACCGTATTTGCAGCGGATCCACCGCAGGCTCGGTTATGATGTGTGCCGGGTAAAACTTCTAACAGATGATTTTGACGCTCTTCATCAACCAGGGTCATCAATCCTTTTTCTATATTTAAATCTTTTAGTTCTTGATCGGTTACTTCGATCTCAATATCCACTAACGCATTTCCGATGCCATAAATGTGGTATTTTTTCATGAATTTTGCCTTGTTGTTGAACGCCTATGTTAAAATCAACGCCATTAAACAAGCATGACGACACAATTTCAAGCTATGACGACATTATTTGTTGAACAACTGACGGTTATTGACTTTTCTTACTTTGATCCTGAAAGAGGTATTGTGGGTGAGAGCTGGATAATGGATGTCGAACTCGGTGGCAGCCTCGACGCCAATGGAATGGTTTTCGATTTCGCGCATGTCAAAAAGCAAATAAAAGCACACGTCGATCAGCTAATCGATCACAAGTTTGTGGTGCCAAGTGACTACAGTAAGCTTAAGACAGAGTTAGACAAAGAGCACCTTACTCTGCACCTGAGCACTTCAGACAACAAAACTTATGTTCACACATCACCTATTCAAGCAGTAACCTTTATTCCCTCTGAACGCGTCGATATTAAATCGGCTACTCCATTTATTCAGCAGAGTTTGCAAAGCATACTTCCGAGTAATGTGGAACAGGTGAAAGTGACGTTAAGAGAAGAAGCTATTGATGGCGCCTTTTACCACTATTCTCATGGACTCAAAAGACACTTTGGGGATTGTCAACGTATTGCACATGGTCATCGTTCTAAAATTATGGTCTACAAAAATGGGCAACGTGACGAGTCTATTGAAAAAGACATCGCTGAACAATGGAAAGACATTTACTTGATTACTCAGGAAGATTTGGTAGAGCAATCCAACGGTCAAATGACTCTCAATTATTCCGCCAATCAAGGCCGCTTTTCATTAACCCTTCCAGAATCGGTATGCGACATTATCGATACCGATAGTACGGTAGAGTTAATTGCTGAACACTTAGCAGATAAAATCAAACAGAAGTTTCCTAATGACGACGTTTTGGTGAAAGCATTTGAGGGAGTGCAAAAAGGCGCCATTGCATCTCGTTAATTTCGATGCTATCTATTCCTTGCAAATTAAAAGTATTAAACGTCAACTTTAAAATTAAATAATACTAAATTATTCGGAATCGATTGAATGGCATTTCTGTTCAGTTTTACTTTGCTTTACACCATTAAACTATTGGCACTCATATTCTATCGTTTTGATGTGAACTGGTTGAGTGAAAAAACGGTGTATAAAAACGCCAATGTTCGACTTATGGTACTTCTCAACCACACCAGTCTTTTCGAACCACTATTTGTACGACTTGCTCCTCACTCGATGATTAAAGATATAAGTACGAACCTGATTGCACCGGGAGCAGACATTACCATTCAGCGACCAATTGTGGGCAAGCTTTTTCGCAGCTTATTACCAGGCATCATTCCAATCTCGCGTAAAAGAGATGATTCGTGGAATAACTTTCTAAAAAAAATTGATTCAGATTCTTTTGTTGCAATACTCCCCGAAGGACGTATGCGAAGAAAAGACGGCAACGACAAGTTTGGCAAACCTATGACTGTACGTGGAGGTGTTGCCGATATCCTTAATAAATTAAACCAGGGTGACTTATTATTTGTTTACAGTGGCGGCCTGCACCATGTACAAATACCAGGACAAACATTACCAAAGATTTTTCAAACAATAAAAGTTAATCTAGAAATTATTGATATTGCTGAGTATAAACAACAGTTGTCAGCTAATACTACAGAACAATTCCGAGAAAATATTCTAAATGACATGCAATGGCGGCTTGAAAACAAACTGCCTGACTGTACAAAACAACCTTATCGGCAATTTAAAGGTTGAGCTTTTAAACTCAAAAATTAATAACATCAACTTAAAGAAAACTGTGCAGCTGACAACAATGCCAGCCGCAAACTTAACCTACTTGAAGCCAACAACTTTGTTATTTGAATGGTGATTTACAGTTAGCGGATGTTCTCCTAAAAGGCCATTTAATGATTGCAAAATGGCATCGCCCATTTCTTTTGTACCAACGACTTTATTTTTATCGGTAGCTTCTGATGCGATATCTTGCGTTCTATAGCCTTTTGACAAAGTCTTGTTGACCGCAGACTCAATCAATAGAGCAATGTCTTCACGATTCAAACTAAATCGAAATAACATGGCCAATGACAATACAGTCGCAATTGGATTAGCAATATTTTTACCTGCAATGTCGGGTGCTGAGCCATGCACAGGCTCATACATTCCCTGCTGTTTTGAATTTAAACTTGCTGACGGCAACATACCAATGGACCCCGTTAACATAGCAGCAATATCCGACAGAATATCGCCAAACATATTGCCTGTAACGATCACATCAAACTGTTTCGGGTTTCGGACAAGCTGCATTGCCGCGTTATCAACGTACATATGTGACAACTCAACATCGGGATAATCAACTGATACTTCATTAACAACCTCTCGCCATAACTCTGTAACTTCTAATACATTTGCTTTATCAACGGAGCATAACTTTTTATTTCTCTGCCGAGCAGCTTTAAAAGCGACATGAGCAATTCGCTTTATTTCTGACTCGTTGTAACGATAAGTATTAATACCTTCTCGCAGCCCATTAACTTTAGACACTCCTCTCGGTTGACCGAAATAAATACCACCCGTCAGCTCTCTCAAAATAAGAATATCAAGGTTTTCAACTAACTCCGGCTTTAAACTCGACGCTTGTTTAAGGTGTTTGCTTAAAATTGCAGGACGAAAATTAGCAAATAAACTTAATTGCGATCTCAACGTTAGTAGAGCTTTCTCTGGGCGCACAGAAATATCCAAATGTTCCCACTGGGGTCCACCAACTGCCCCTAATAGAACCGCATCTGCACGCTGAGCTTTATTTAAAATTTCTTCAGTCAGTGGAAGGCCGAATTTATCTATCGCAACACCACCAACATCATCGTGCTCAACCTCGATATCAAGTTCGAACTGCTCTTTCACAACATTTAAAATACGCTCAGCTTGCTCAACAATTTCAGGCCCGACTCCATCTCCCGGTAAAAACAAAAGTTTCTTTTTTCGACTCTCATTCTGTGCATTCATACTCGTGCTCCAGCAGATAAAAATAACCAGGGATATTTTGCTTGATAAGCTTGCTCAAAATTTTCTATTTTTGATTTCAGCTGTAATGTTTGATCAATATCATCCAAACCAAGCAACAGTGCTTCTTTTCTATTCGGTTCTATTTCAAATGTAATAGCTGAGTCCAGTTGACTTGAACTGATGCATTGCTTTTCTAAATCCACCTCAAGCGTTAAAGCCGTTTGCTCAGAAATTGTTTGTTCAGATAGTGTTTGCTCCGATAGTGTGAACAAGTGAGACGCCTTTTCAGGAGCGAGTACAATAGGTAAAATGCCGTTTTTAAAACAATTATTATAAAAAATATCCGCAAAACTCGGCGCAATAATCACGCGAAATCCGTAATCACTTAACGCCCATGGAGCATGTTCTCGACTGGACCCACAGCCAAAGTTATCTTGGGCCAACAATATTCTAGCATCACGATACTCGGGTCGGTTCAATACAAAGTCTGGATTAGGAACGAGCAAATCTGCCGTCGATTGATCTAATAAGTAACGCCATTCGTAAAACAAAAAGTCTTCGAAACCGGTGCGCTTGATTGATTTTAAAAATTGCTTAGGAATGATGGCATCGGTATCAATATTAGCTCTATTTAAAGGCGCCACACTTGAAGTAAATTGCTTTAGTGATTGCATTATGCCACCTCCTTGTTTTGATTTTTATTTTCTTTAGTCGTTTCGTCAAACTGTAGTTTTCGCACGTCAACAAAATACCCAAACAATGCAGCAGCCGCTGCCATTTGAGGACTCACTAAATGCGTTCGTCCACCAGGACCTTGACGCCCTTCAAAGTTTCGGTTGGAGGTGGAAGCGCAACGCTCTGTCGGTTTTAATTTGTCAGCATTCATAGCCAAACACATTGAGCATCCTGGTTCGCGCCATTCAAATCCTGCGTTAACAAAGACTTGATCCAGGCCTTCTGCTTCTGCTTGTCGTTTTACCAATCCTGAGCCCGGAACCACCAACGCTTGTTTAATGGTGGCAGATACCTTTTTACCCTTTACAATTTCCGCAGCATTGCGCAAATCTTCAATTCTTGAATTGGTGCAGGAACCAATAAAAATTTTATCTAACGCGACTTCATACCAAGGTTGGTCTGAACTTAACCCCATATAATCTTGAGCACGTTGTAATCCATCCTGTTTGACTTTTTGATTGTGAGTTAGCGGTGAAGGAATTGTTTGTGAAACGCCGATGACCATTTCTGGTGAAGTGCCCCAACTGATTTGAGGCTCGAAATTAGAAACATCAAGTTCAATGACCTTATCGAATTGTGCATCGTCGTCGGAGGTTAATGAATACCAATGCTCACTGGCTTGCGCCCAATAATCCAATGGCGGCGCAAATGGACGCCCTTGCAAATAGTCGACAGTTGTTTTGTCGACTGCGATTAATCCAACTCTCGCACCAGCTTCTATCGCCATATTACAAATCGTCATGCGTCCTTCCATTGAAAGACTCGAAACAAACTCTCCCGCAAACTCTATAGCGTGGCCCGATCCACCATCCGTTCCAATGTGCGCAATGGTTGCAAGTATCACATCTTTTGCGCTCACACCTTTAGGAGGAATTCCCAAATACCGAATCAGCATATTTTTTGACTTACGTTGGCGTAATGTTTGAGTTGCCAATACATGCTCAACTTCTGACGTTCCTATGCCAAACGCCAGCGCTCCAAAAGCCCCATGTGTAGCTGTA
>JABXHY010000038.1 GCA_013373375.1 Gammaproteobacteria bacterium | reverse complement strand
TAAAGGCACTAACCAAGTGATTAAACAAGGTACCGTTATCCGTGGTATCAGCATTGGCAGCGATCCTAAGCTTGTTTCTGGTAAAGCAAACGGCGGCCAATCAATGTACGTAATCGCTGAGTACTGCCGTAAGAAGTAATCACAAGCTACTTTCGACATATAAAACAAAGGCGCTCACTTGAGCGCCTTTGTTGTTTTGGTTAAGTGGAAGTATACTCCTGAAGTTGCCAGCAAAGTTGAACCATGCTTGTAGACAACACCTACCCAACTAAACAAATACTCCACAACAACTTTTTGATAATCATCAATTTCCACTGCGAGTGAATGAATAATACAAATATGCCAGAGAGCGAAAAAGCTTTGGATGCTTTGAAGGGGCTTTAGATAAATTATGAACCAGATCAATTAGATATTCTGATTCAAATTTAAGACATATGCTAAGATGCACCTAAAAAGTACAAATCACTTTTAGTTGGTATAGGTCATATGGTAGACAATCCACTCGCAGAAGCTCAGCGCGAATCCGCTGGAGCAAGCACATTTGGTAAGTATAACTTCCAGTTTCACTGGGCTTTATGTGAAATTATTGAAAAACATAAACAGCAAAAGGAATATGCGTTACTTATTGAGCATCATGAAGATGTAGTTATTGCTGAAGGCTTGAATGCTTCAAGTGCGACTTTTGAGTTCTATCAGGTTAAAAATAAATCTGCCAAATTTACACCAGCAAACTTAACTAAGCGGGAAAAAGGCAGCAACGAAATACTAAAAAGTTCTGTACTTGGAAAATTACTAGAGCCCTGTATAAATACACAGTACGAAGATAGAATTACCAAAATAGGTTTAGTTTCCTCTAGTGGTTTTTCGCTTAAAACCGATGGAGATTTGAAATTAGATGTTATCAAGGTCGGTGACATCACTGAAGATGATCTTACAACACTAACTGATAACATCCATAGTGAACTAGGAATTACAGTTCTGCCTGAGAATTTGCAGTTTATCGTTCCTAAAATACAGCTTAAAAATCAAGAAGATTACGTATTGTCGCACTTTGCGCGTTTAGTAGAGAAGCTGTTTCCTGGAGCTTTATGTAATCCAGTAAATATCTATCGTTCGGTTATTGATGAAATGGGACGAATTGGCCGTATTGAATATGACTACAAAGAATGGACCCGGCTTCTAGAAAACAAGTCGCTAACTTCAACTCAAGTACATGACGTGATTATCCAATATACAAAACACCCTTGCGTAGATGACTTGAAAAGTGACTTCGATGACTTAGCAAGTGACCTAGGGTGGAAGGCAAAACAAAAGCGGGGCTTCAAGAGCAAGCTAGCTTTAATCGCTTTGAGTAGAGCTGGCTTTATGACCTCTTTAGATATCGAGCTTACTAACTTGTTTCAAGCTTCGCACGACAAAATTGCCGAAGAAAGTTATTCGGATGATACAACATACCTTGAAGCACTGCGTAACCAAGCAATTGCAGATGGCTTACTAGCCCGAGTTAATAATGAGGATGAGCTGTTATTAGAGATCATCTACTGCTTATTAAAGGCTTAATGATGAAAACAACAAAAAACTACAAATTATTGATTAGAAATCTTAGGAATCATAAAAATGAAAGGCTTACAATTTCAACGTCTAGTTCTACTGTCCGATTCGAAAAGAACGGCGAATCAGTTCACGTTTCCGAAGAGATTCAATCTCGTTACAGGAAACGACAATAGTATTGGTAAGTCTACGTTAGTCAAAAACCTATTTTGGGCTATTGGCTGCGCTCCTCATTTTGATAGTGAGTGGAAATCTAATGATGTAAAAACAATTCTGTACTTCACGGTAAATCAGAACAAATACATCGTTAGCCGTTATGCTGATGGTATTTACTTTGGCTTAGAAGGCTCGCCATTAACTAAGTACTCTAAAATCACAGGTGAATTCGCTGAAGATTTTGCTGAAGTTGTAGGTTTTGATTTAATGCTGGCCAATAGAACGGAAGGTATAGATTGCCCTCCTCCTGCCTTCTACTTCTTGCCATTTTATATAGATCAGAAAAAGAGCTGGGATGAGCCATGGAATGGTTTTGAAGGGCTTGGGCAATACGCTCGATTTAAACAAAATTTGATCAAATATTTCAGTGGTTACTTGCCTAAAGAACACTTTGACCTTGAAGAAGAAATTTTCGAACAGAAAGCTATCGAAAAAGAAGCTAATCAACAAGTTGTTCGGATAACAGAAGCAATAGATCTCCTTAAAGAAATCGCGCCAGAGCAAACCATTGCAATTACTTCGGAAGAGTTTCAAAGCATACAACGTGAAATAGAAGAAGAATTGGCCAGTTTCTCATCTAGTCAATCAAATCTCTATGAGCTGCAATCTATATTAGCGAATGAGATTCATGAATTGGAACAACAGCACTTAATCGCTAGTACCTCAGCCAGAGAATTGGATGACGACTATACATTTGCTGTAGAAAACATTCCAACAGACTCTCTTGAATGCCCTCTATGCGGCATAGAGCATGATAATTCTTTGTTAAGTCGTGCAGGACTTTTAGCTGATAAAGAGAGTATTGAGCAACAAGCAGATAAAATAAAATCTCTACTCGAAACAAAGTACCAAGAACGCGATGCTCTCAACCAAGAGATCAATTTCGTTACTGCTGAGATTGAACGGATAAACGAAAAATACTTAAAGGAAGGTTCTGAGGAACAGCAAGAAAAGTTTGAACAAGCTATCCACGCTGTTTCACAGCATAAGGTTAATCAAAATGTGATTCAGAAGAAAGAAAGCTGTCAGCTTCAATCAAAACAAGCTAACGACCAACAAAAGGAAATTAAGAAAGAACAAAGAAAGCTGGTCAAAAAAGTTACTCGTGACGAACTAAATGATCTTTTTATGGGCAATCTAGTTGAATCTATCAATTCCTTATCTGCTACGGGTGTAAACCTTGATGGCGTAAAAGCCCCAATGGATTACAAAAAGATTCTAGGTGGTGGTGCTGCTGAGGGAACAAGAGGAACACTTGCTTATCAACTGGCGGTTCTTCGCCAAATTGATCATGCTAACCCATGTGAGATAGCCCCTTTTGTTATTGATACACCAAATCAACAAGAACAGGCTAAGCATAGGTATGAACAAGTAATGGACGTCGTTACTGAAAACATCCCGAAAGGCTACCAAGTAATTCTGTGCGCTATGGACAACGAAGCTCTATCAACATATAAGCAAGATGCTCATGTCATCGAACTTGATGGTAATCGTCTGCTTCAACCTGAGCCATACGAAGCGCTTCGAGAAGAGTACGAACAAGTGATACTGAATAGCTAAACAATGAAGGCTACCGTTTGGGAGCCTTTTTTTCATCCGTAAGCCAGTTACTTCAGTAAGTGGTTTAAGGCTGAAAAAAAAAAGCGCCAACAACATTGTTAGCGCTTTTCAAAAATCAGTCTTTATATCAACGATATAGACCAATATCCTTTTGCATGTGACCAGACAAATCGTTCGCGTAGTACGCACGAGGTGTATTGTCAGTGAAAAGAATAT
>JABXHY010000065.1 GCA_013373375.1 Gammaproteobacteria bacterium | reverse complement strand
GCGTATCTGCATGTCTTGGCGGATGCACTTACGTCCGTGCTTGCCATTGCTGCTCTGATCCTAGGCAAACTCTATGGATGGAACTGGCTCGATGCCGCTATGGGGATAGTTGGTGCTGTGGTTATCAGCAAATGGACCATGAACCTTATCAAGCAAACCAGTCCAATTTTGCTCGATGAAAACATTGAACAAGAGTACAGAAGTGCGATTAAAGAAGAGCTGACACCTTATGGTACGGTGACGGACTTGCATGTGTGGAAGGTGAGTGGTCACCATTATTCGGCCGCAATTACTCTACACGCATCGGCGGGACTAACCGTTGAGGAATATAAACAAAAGCTAAGCAAGTTTGATAAGATTAGCCATCTGACGTTAGAAGTACATTCATCATAATCATGCAAAACATTGAACAGCTAAACCAATTACTTACTGAGTTCTACGACAAGATGTCGTCGTGGGAGCAGTCTGTCGTTAAAGAGACTGGCTACTCTTTAGCTCAGGTCCATACCATCGAAGTATTGGGTGTGCATGGTGCGCTGCGCATGAAGGAACTGGCCGAGAAGTTAGGTATTACGACCGGTACGTTAACGGTGCAAATTGAAAAGCTGGTGGCAGCAAATCTCATTGAGCGTCAAGCCCATCCTGATGATCGCCGCGCGATTGTTGTGACGCTGACACAAGAGGGCCAAGCGATTCATCGTCAGCATAACCAGCTGCATTTAGATTTAGTGAAAGACCTGACTCGTAATATCGACTCCGAGCAAGAGTCGGTGCTTTTGGCTTGCCTAGAGAAGATGAATCGCGAGTTCTAGGTTCCTCAGAGGGGCATTTCTATGTTCCCTCGCTTGGGCTGGTACCAATTATCGGCTCTCACCAGATCTGACCGACATAAGGATTTGTCATTGTTAGAAGAACACCAACAAATATGGCGTGATTACTACGCTAAAGCTCTACAACGTCGTCATTTACCGCGGACTGAGTTGGCAGCCAAACTGAATGAATCTCGCACGCGAGTAGCGATAGACTGCGGCTGTGGAACGGGAAGTGATATTCATTATTTGGCTGAACTTGGTTATCAAGTGCACGGGTTTGATATCAACTCTGATTCTATCTCAATTTGTCGTGAACGCTTTGCGAACCAAGCATTGGTTGAACTTTATCAAACCAGTTTTGAGAGTTTTGATTATCCCAAGAGTGGACTTATCATCGCCAACAACAGTCTCTTCTTTTCCAATCCCGATGGTTTCTTTGATACCTGGCAACGCATCACAGACAGCTTGGAAATCGGCGGCGTGTTTGCTGGTGACTTTATGGGGATAAATGATAGTTGGGCGTCAGGGTATCGTTCTCCGACTACTCCACTTAACGAAACTCAAGTGAGAGAATTATTTAGACAGTTTGAGGTTGTCCGTTTTGTCGAACGTGATGAACAAGGACAAACCGCACTCGGCCGAATTAAACACTGGCATACGTTTTCCGTAGTTGCGGTTAAGCGTGGTATTGGTGGATAGGAGATAAGGGGAGCAAAGTTTGCTGTGGCTTAAAAGACGTTGAGTTTGAGGTGAGTTATATCTGCTCCTGACTAAGGGGTAAAACTCAAGCAGGAGCAGACATTCAAGGTTGTATGGGAAAGGTTTTAAGTTGAGCTGAATACTTTAGTAACCATCCAAAGGTGCATCCCATGCATCTCGGGCTTCGTCTATGTAGGTAGTGAAGTTTGCTTTTTCAACTAGTTTTTTATAGATGGTTTGTGACCTTTCTTTTTCTTCCTCAGTTAACTCACTTATAGCGTTATCCTTTAGCCTCATTTCAAATATACGTCTATTTTGATAACTCGTTGTCCCTTCGTAGTCGTCAAATAAAGTTGCATAAGCATAACCAGTGATTAAGTACTCTCTATCATTCTTACTCTGATTGAACTTTCTTAATATGTAGTCATAAGCAATAAAGTAATGGTTTAGATCTAGCGTATGTAAATTCTTCTCTACAAGCTCGTCAAATTTTTCTTGAGATGGTAGAACGTCTAAGTACCAGTTATTTAACAAAGCGATCGAAGGAGTATCGTTATCCAATGCAGCAATCATTAATAAATTTGCTAGGACTTTGCGATCTTCAACTTCTAACGGGATGACATCTCGGCTATAGGGGTTGAGATTCTCTCTCGTTTCATACATATCAACTAAATGGCGTAATGGACGATAGTACTTTATTTCAATTGATTGTTTAACAACATCTAAAAATTGGTCAAAATAGTCAAAGCTCTTATCGTCAAATCGAGTATAAAGCAAATAAGAATAAGCGGCTTTAGCATCACCATTTTCGGCTTTTTCTTTTAATATATCTAAACCAATGCTCCCCCACTTTTTATCACAATACGTCCGCATTCTCATCTTGCATTGATAAGAGTTAAATTTAGGGGAAAGTTTTAGTGCAGCGTATGGGTTTCCTAGCTTCGCCGATTTTTCAAACAACTCTGCGCCTTCCCAACCGGAAAAAGCGCTACTCCTATAAGTTATATCTGCTAGCCAAAACATTGCATCAGCGTTTCCTTGATCAACTAAAGGCTTGAGCAACTCTCCCGCTTCGTACCATCTACTTTGCTGAATCGCAATAATGGCTTTAAATAGAGGGTCGTTCGGTTGAAAAGTGCTTGCAGCGTATAAATTTGGATTGATAATTTTTTCACTACTTGCAATAGATATTAGTTCGCCTAGTCGCTTTTCTGGAGGCTCTGTTAACTCAAAATCCGTACCTGTTGGAAGCCTTATATATGTAGCATACCCACCTAGTATGATAAAAATCATAATGAATGTTATAAATATATACTTAACTACCTTTCTTACTTTAATCATTGAACTTTCCATTCATTGAATTCTAGCCACCTGTTATCTGAACCATATACTGATTGGATACGAGCTCTTTCTTGACTGATAATCTCATTGTCGTCTGCAGACTCAATACGGTAAGCTCTATAATGGTTTTTACCATTTGAATCCTTATATATAAAACCATGCATATTGCTGCTTAAAACTCTTACATTTTTATTAAAACGCTCCATGTCCAAGGTTTTTTTGTAATCTATAACGGATGTTATAAACTCTTCGATACGAAGCCAGTTATCCGCAAATCTCTGCCATTGTGCTGCTGGACTGCGGGCTTCTTCTAGTTTTCCACTCATGCGAATCAGCGTCTCTTCAAACTGCCGCTGACGAGATCTAAGGTTTTCTCCAATATGGATATCTTGAGTTATCCATTGGAATATCTGGTCTATTGCTTTGATCTTTATTCGCTCGTGTTGAATGCGTGTTGTCAGTTCATCATCACTTTCAAACCATGTAGGCTCTTCAATATTTGTAAAACATGTAAGAAGGTTCGCTAAAGTTTCTGGGGGTAAGTTCTTAACCCACTCTTGTTTTTTCTGTAATGTTTGTGGAAAGGGGGTTTTGTCCCCCGCTATGTGGTCCGCAATCATCGGCGCATATTCTTCCTCAAGCACTTCATTTTTGTATTTGTCATACACCTCTGTCGGCAATAGCATCACGTCAGCAAATCCAATTCCTAGAGCTATTGCTGTAGTTAATCTCTCATTCAGTTTTTCAAAATCGGGATTCTTACCTTGTTCGTCTAGCTCACCAAATATCTCGACGTACCTAAACCCACTCTCTTTTAACACACCTAATAAAGTGGATATAAATCTATCGAGTAAAACTGGGCTCAGGGTAACTGAAAATTTCCCAGAAAATCCTGGACCGCACACAGCTCGAGCTGAAGTAATAAGGATTACTTCACCATTTTGGAAAGCAAAACGAAGTTCTCCAGAATATCCAATACCATAGTTTGCAGATAGTTGTGCTCCAACGCTACCCAACTTTCCGGCTCTTTGTTCTATTTTTGTATTTTGAATAGTGACTGAAGGTGGTTTCCAATAAACTTCCGCGTCAATTGAGCCTCCCGCTTCAACACCCGCGAACACATCTACTTTGGCGCCTATTTGAGCAGCAGCAAGAGGTATGTCTTTTCCTGTATCTTTCACAACACGCCCGCTAACGGAAATGTCATCTGCTCTATTGGGGTCAATTAACTTAATCGCTTTTCCTTTAACTCCAATTCCACCATCTGTTTCAGAGGGACCAAATGATAGGTTGCCTGATAACGAGCAGCTTGCCGCTGCTAAACCATATACTTTGGCATTTATTTTTACAAAACATTCGCCAGCTTGGTATATGTTGCGTTGGTCCGCTTGCGAGTTAGGTAGTTTTGATACATAAGGTATATCCAAATGGAAACCTTTTTTGGGTATCGTATTTTGGTCGCTATCATTAACAGGAAACCAAGATGAAAATCCTAATTGGCCACTCAGCAAGGTAAAGTTAGCTTTAACAGAAGCTCCTGAAGTCAAATCTAGATTTGGAGTTAAGCCTTTTAACTCGCTCAAAGGCATGTTTAGTGAGCCATCGGCACTCGCTGAGAGTCTTAAAAACTGCGCCTGCGCATTAGCAATATATGATGATTGTCCATCTTGTGCACGACCACCTTGCCAATGATAATTCGCTTTCCAGAATGCACTGGAATCATACTTACTGATCGCTTTACTTAAGTTTAACGGTGAGGTGATGAACTTTCTTTGGATTGCAGAATCTTTCAGTTGGTTTTTTAGTTCAGTTAAAGCTTCGAGTAGTGTTTTGCCCGCATTTTCTGCATTAACTAATGGATCAACTAGAGATACCTTTTCGGTAATGTCTTTGCTATGTCCCTTACTTGTATCGGAGCCGCTGTTTGGAATGAACCAACTAGGTCCTCTTATCCAACCAACTTCTCCTCCAGTGGAAAGCAAGCTACACTCAACAGCCTGTAGGTCTGCGTTTCCCGCGTCATTCGAGAACATTCCTAACTTCTTTTCCACTATAGAATGCTTGCTTTCATCCCATATTAGTTTGAAAGATGAATAGTCTAATACCTCCATATAGAGGTGCTTCACCTTGCCTTTGGCTAAATTATCTTCTGCTTCCTTTTTGAGTTGTTCAATACGACCCAATGCTACTTTTTTTACCCAGATTAGATCTGAAAACATATCTGGAATTGATACGCCACCCATTATACTTTTAATAGAGCTTAGCCACTTTGATAAGGTAGTATCGATAAAACGAATTAAAGATAAAGTTGGATAGTAAGCCCACTGGCTTGCAGATGAATTTGTAGATGCTAATATTTTTTGAAGTTGTTCTTCATTTCTTTCTTGACCATTAAAGGTCAATAGTTCTTCTAACAGTGCATAAACTACACTTCTATAATCATCAGGAGAGATAGTTAGGTTTTTATTTTCTCGCCAGCTTTTATATTTCTTACTTTTAGCTAGGCTCTGAGGACCTAGGTGCTTTGGCTCAATACCTATGAGTTGTGATTTTGTTAAACATTGCTCTTTTAGTACATAACCATAATTATTCAGTTTTAAGAGGTGATAAGTAAAGTTATAAGCTTTCGATGCTTCTTGAGGCATGCCATGCCCCCTTTTGAAGGAATCTAAGCTATTTATAAAATTTGCTGAGTCTTTTACATTTTTATCCCAAAAATTATTGAGCTTTTCCTCTAGAATTTCATGGCTTTCAGATTTTAGTTCGTCATCAGTCCAACGTCGCTTTGTGAGAGTTTTTTTCAAACAATAGGCAATATCTTTCTGCTTCTCACTTGTATAAAAGTTTTTTGACTTATCATAAACAAACTTCGTTCCATCATCAGAGTTTATTTTTCCAGCAGCTGAGATGGCTTTTTCTTCAATAGAAGAAATTTCATTTTCTAAATAACGAACTACTTTTGACTTTACAGACTTAAGAGCATTTTCTCTATGTCTAAACTCACGATCTTCTAGCTCAATTTGATCGATAAAGCCAAATGCATTTCCTAAATAATATGTGTGAGGGCTGACGTAAGGAAGAATATCAAAAACAAATTGTTTTAGTTTTTCCCATGTTAAACTCTTATCAAGGATATCATAATAATCGATGCCATCTTCTTGCTCAGCAACATATATAATGAAACCATTTTCTCCACCATCTTTGAAATCTTTAGCTGCACCAGACCTTATTGTTACGAGCATCCATGTGACAAACCGCAATCTCAGGACATCATTTTCTGACAAAAAGCTTTCGTGAGGCTTAGCTTCGAACTTAGATAAAATTCCAAGAGCGTTGAGATTATCAAAAGTAGTTTCTTGATTCTTATCTATTGCATTTTTGAAAATTTCCTGTTCCGATAGAACCGCTTCTTGCGCTTCTTTCGTTAACGCATACCAAGTTTGCGTTCCGGTAACAGGATGTGCTGGGAGATAAAGAATATCAATATAATCTGGAACCTTACTAGAACACAGGTCATTACCACAAGCTGGCTTGTCTGGTGGAGGTGGGAGAGTGATCCTTTTGCCGACTTCGACTTTTATTGGAGAAGCTTCATTTCCTGTTAGTTTTATTGTATTGCCCGCATAGATAATATCTATATCTTTTATTTGGTCACTATTCAGTGACATCAAAACTTCTTCGTCAATATTAAATTTTTGGGAGATTAAACTTAAACAATCACCTTGTTCTATTTTATAGGTTTTTATATCTGACATAATTACGCTAGCCTTGAAAATACTGGGGAGTTAAGAGTGATAGCATCTTTTTTTATTGGATCTTGGATATCATTATTCTTAGTGATCTTTTGCCAGTTTAACTTTTCGTCAACCCAGGTTAATGAATTAAATGGACCAAGTATAGTGCTCTTGTCTGTTATAGTGAGTGCGCTAGATACGTTACTCCAGAACTCGCTTGAATAATAACGAAAAAAAGTAATGTTATTTTCTATAGTGACAGTCAACAAATTTTGCAGATGTTTAAATCTTTCTTCTTCATTTTTTTGTTCATCAAAAGTAAATATGACAGAACTTGTTCGCATGGCGAAGTCGTTTGTTAATAGCTCAACGAGTTCCTTTGAACCAGAGAAATTGAATACAACAGGGCTAATATCGATAAGGTGCTCAAAATGACTGCCAGAAAATAATTTCAACAATTCTGGATAAGGTTCATGCTTATACGCCTGTTCTTCAATATCAGGCATTCGAATCGCATCCACGACCAACCAGTGATGTTGATCTGTCGATTTATCGAAGCTATTTGTTTGGTGCATTAGCTGCTTTCCTTTTCACAGGGGCAATCTGTCCTAGAGCAACTGCCATCGTCTTTTCTTTGGCACATTTTTGCCAACGCAACGTTATTTAGTGAAACTTGAACTAGTGCCTCTTTCGATACTAATGTTGCCAATGGTGCGATCATCGAAAGCTCTTCTGGTGCTGCAACAGCCTCCAACCCCATAGGCAGTGTCGCTACCTGCCCACCGAATCCACTACCACTGCCGGGACTGCCGCCAGAGTTTAGGTTGATCGCTGG
>JABXHY010000070.1 GCA_013373375.1 Gammaproteobacteria bacterium | reverse complement strand
TGGGAAAAGTTTACCATTGAAAAACTGGACTACAATTCTCAAGGTTGTTTAGAACATGGTTCTAAAATCAAATTAAAAACCTATTGGGGAACTTATTTAAAAGCGGTGGACGGCGATCTAATTCATACTAATGGAAATGATGACGAAACGAGTACTTTCACTCTTCGATTAAATAATGGACTTGTAAGAAATTAGGACATTAATCGAAGTAAATACATATTAGCAAAGGAAACAGCCAGAGACTTTAGTCTTTGGCTTTTTTTGTAAGAGACCCGCTATAATAATCGCGCTTTATAGTATCTCACTGGGTAATTACGCAGAAACTTTACAATCCAACCTCGTCTGATGTTATTGTGGTAGAGCCGCTTTTCATTAATTGACATGTAAATTGGTGAGATTGATAGTTAATCGTCTTTATGTCACCTGGCTAGCTGGATTCAGCAATATGAAGCGATATAAAATTCAACACCAAACCACTTATGAATATTCATCGGAGGTTCAACTAGCTCCGCATCTATTGTTATTGCGCCCAAGGGAAGGCCATGAGCTGCGAATTATTTCCTCAAAGTTGAATATATTTCCAGAGGCTACTATTTCCTGGCATCGAGATGTTGAGGGTAACTCGGTCGCTTCTCCCGTTTTTTCGGATAAGACAGATATTTTAAAAATTGAAAGTGAGATCCTGATTGAGAAATACGATTTGCTCCCATTTGACTTTCTTGTAGAAGAATATGCCGTTAACTTCCCATTTTATTATGAAAAGGAAGATTTGATTTCCTTGAAACCCTACTTGAATTTTCAGCAAGCTGAGAAGCCCGACCCAATATTAGACTGGATTGGCAAGATGTGGTTGAGCGGCGATAAACTCCAAACATTTACCCTGCTATTCGACATAAACCAACACTTGCATAACGCATTCACTTATCAGAAGCGAGAAGAGGAGGGAGTGCAAAGTCCTGAGCAAACACTGTCTACTGAATCTGGATCCTGTCGAGATTATGCATATTTGTTTATGGTAGTCGCACAACGTTTAGGTTTAGCCTCCCGGTTTGTTAGCGGTTATTTATATTCTCAAGACTCTTTAGCCTGGCTTGGTGCAACTCATGCCTGGGCTGAAGTATTTATTCCTGGTGCTGGCTGGAAAGGGTTTGACCCAACCAATGGAACACTTGTCGGCGCAGAACACATTGCCGTTGCCGTTGCCCGGCATCCAGAGTTAGTACCACCGGTATCTGGAAAATTTTATGGCTCATCTGATTCAACAATGAGTGTGAGTGTGTTGGTATCAGAAATTGAATAGTCAGCAAGTAGATGCTGGGAATTATAAAAGTATAAAAAATAAGCTTTCACTTATCCAGTTTAATTGATTCAGTTGGATTATTCATGTGCTCTGAGGGAAGGTTCCTATAAAGCGGAATGTTCCTTTTTCTTATTACAGATGGATAAATACTCCTTTCAAATATTAATAATCCGATTCCGACCCGCGTCTTTTGCTTTATAAAGCGCTTGGTCCGCTCGACTGATAATGTCAGCCACTTTATTGTCATCTTCTTTTAAGCTGGTAGTTCCCATACTAAAAGTTGGTATTTCGACGACTGGTAACTCTGAGTTTTTTAATTTCTGATTAATTCGTTTAACCACATTGGAAATTTCATCGGCGCTAGTATTGGGAAATACCACTAACCATTCTTCTCCACCAATACGGCCAAAATAATCAACGGTTCGTATGCTAGAGTTAGTAGCCTTCGCGAAGGCCTTTAGTACTTGGTCACCTATCTCATGACCATAAGAGTCATTCAGTTTTTTGAAATGATCTAGGTCGCAAACTCCAATGGTTAATTGACTACCATAACGCTTTGCGAACTCAAATTGCTCTTTCGCTTTTTCAAAAATCGCGCGGCGATTTTTCACACCCGTTAATTCATCTGTCATCGCCAGATAAGCTAGACGCTTTTTTAATTTTTGCTGTTTATTGAAAAAGTAGAGTAATGTCAATATGAGTATAATCGCCAGACCCAAGGCTAATTGAATTTTTTGTTTTTGCTGAATAGCTGCTTTGGATTCTGCATTTTTTAATGCTAATTCCTTTTCTAATAATTTGTTTTTAGCTTGCTCTCGCTCACTTGAAAACTTACTTTTCATTTCATGAATTTGTTCTTGATTTGTTTCATCGACGAACTGGCGAAAATTTTGATGGTAAGTTTTAAGTAGCGGTAGCGCAGAAGCGAAATCGCCTTGTGATTCTAATAAGTTGCTTTCAATGCGATAGAGTTCATTTTGTAGTGTTTTTGATTGAATTTTTTCTTGTAATACTTTTGCCTGCTCAACAAATTGTTGAGCCTGGTCATTTTGTTGGTTCTTTAAGTAAAGTTCAGCAAGTTTAAGTTCTAGCGTGTAAACTTTAGGACCATTTTTGGCTTGGTTAAACAGTCGGAGCGCATTCTTATAATGCGCAAGTGCTGATTCGTCGTTATTCATTTTGCTTTCTGTTTGACCTAACCACTCCGAGGTATGTGCCTGGGTAAGAATGTCATTATGCTTTTCTCCAATTCTTTTCGCCTCGGTAAAGTATTCTTTCGCTTTTTCTAACTGGTTTGTATAAAAATAGTTAAGGCTGAGGTTAAATATCGCGGGGCCAAGAGCAAGCTCCATGTTTTGTTCTTTGTAATACTGAATAACCTCTTCAAAGTTTCGAATTGACTCTTCAAAATCACCAGTTGAACTAGCAAGGTTGCCAAGATCATTAATGATGCTGATTTTTAAGGTGTCATAACCGCCTTGGTCAAAATATTTATAAGCTTGTCGATAGCTTGTTGCGGCTTCTTCAAATTTTCCTTCATAATAATAGGTACGTCCTTGATTGGTTAGAAGGTTCCCCAATAACAAGTTATCTGTACGCTCGCCAGTTAAAGCATTTTTGGCAAGCTGTAAGGCTTTAGTCGAGAAACTAATTGCTTGATCATAGTTGCCTTGAGTTTGCTCTATTCCTGCTTGGTACATAAGGAAAGAGGCAAGATAACGTTTGTCAGGATGTTGTTCGCTTAAGGGAATAGCTTCGTTTAAGACTTTCTTAAGTTCTGACTCGTTATAAGTAATCGAGAGTATGGATGCTTTTGAGCCAAGGTAGTCGAGATACTCATCGGTTGACTTGTCAGTGGAAGATAATTTGTTGTCGATATAGGTTAGCGCCTCGCCGGGATTTTGCTGAACCATTTGTTCGAGCTTTTGTTCTTCTTCGGGTGAGAGCTTTCCTAATACACTAGAACTGTTGAACAATAGTATGAATGCGAGCAGGGCGCTAACTAATCGAGCTATATTCATATTTTTCTCTTGCGACATCTTTACTGCAAATAAAAAACAAAACTCCCTGTATCGTCGTTGATATTTCAGTAGAGAAATAGCTCAAATTTGCATCCCGGCAATTGGATTTGATATTCCTATAAATAAAGCACGTTATTAGATGGTTTTCAAATAGTCCCAACAATGAGTCATACTGACCTAAATAATTTAAGGTATCGATGTATAGTTGAGTAAATAAAAAAGGCTCACCTATTGGTGAGTGTCATTAAGAGAATAGAAAAAGTTTATGTAATGCCGGCTTGGTCGCTCTCGACCTTCCATGGTCTTCACGGCATTTGTGCATCCTTGCACTTTAATCTCACCCGCGTCCGCAAATCCTCTGCTTAAGGTTCTACATGTTTAGCCTCGTCTTTAGTTTAACCTAACAGTTTCCAACGGACCTACGCTGGAGCATGATTTTAGGAGGTGGCTTTTTGGCTGGAATTGGCTTCACCATGGCGTTGTTTATTGCCAACTTGGCTTACAGTCCAGAGCAGCTGAGTGAAGCAAAGCTTGGTATTTTGTTGGCATCGGCTTTCTCCGCTTTAGCCGGCTTCGGTCTGTTTCGGTATATTGCCAAAGTTAACGAAAACGCGTGCAAAAGCGAATGAAGATTTTGGATACGTTTTGGTTGCACGATATACGTTAGGCATATCAGTCGGATTTGTTGAATAACTCATTCTGTTTATTCCATTCATTCTTGTATTTTCCGAATTAAACCATTTGTCTCAACCCGAGTATTTGCCGTCATTTAAAAGCCTTCAAATAGTTTTTTGTTGGAAGGGTTACTGAAAACGAATACGAATATATATTGCGACGATTTAATGTTGAACGAAGTTAAATAACGGTTGAATGCTATAACGAGTTATATAGGGTTTGCTATTAAAGGCGAAGATGCTTAACGGAGCAATCAATTGATGAGCGAATGTTCATGGAAACAAATACTGATCAAGTGAATTATGGTGTCAGACTTTTCCATGCCAAACCTGATATGAAATATTGTTTTTATCTGCATTTTTAACTGTATACATAAGATCATCAGCAATTCTCATTGCTTCTTTAATATCGGTTGGTATACGTTCGAACGTAACCAAACCGACGCTAAAACTGACGGGCCAGTGATAACACTTCATTCTTCTATCTAATGCTTTACTGGCTTTTGCAAAGGCGGATTTTGATGCTTTCTGTCCAGTTTCTGGAAAAAGGCAAGCAAATTCGTCGCCCCCGAGCCTGGCGACACTATCGGTTATTCTTAAAGAAACTTTTAAACATTGTGCGACTTCGATTAATAGTTTGTCTCCTTCGGCATGTCCTTTTGAATCATTGATCGATTTAAAATTGTCGACGTCGATATAAGCGAGCGAAAATGGATGTCGATACCTGACAGACCTCAGTAACTCGTTAGTCAACTCAGTATAAAAACCGCGTGAATTCAAAATATCGGTTAGTTTATCAGTATCTGCCGCCATAGATTTTTCGCGATAAACATTTCGAAAATTTGTGATGATAATTGCTAAAGCAGAAAAACTGATGGCGTACGGGAAACCGTAAGTGAGTATTTTAATTGGATCAAAATCGGTATTGAGTGCATCAAGAAAAAATAACAATATCGAAGATGTTATCGATAAAATAATGCCTGACTTTTTAGAGCCGTACCAACTGGCTAGTGTAATGGGGAAAAAGCAAAACAGCTCGAAAAGATGGGTCTTACCTGATGTTGCTGAAATAACACTTAAAATGACGACCATCAATAGTGTTAACCGCCAAACATGCTTTGCCGGACGCTTATCAAGAAAACTAAAGAATGTTTTCAACGTTTGCCCTAGCCCAGTTTGCGAAAGTTGAAGTAATGGTATAGGAAAGTAATGGAAAGTATTGTGTAAGTATAGCTGGAATATATGAAAACGCTTAATGGTGTATAATGGCCTAGGAATTTAAGGTGATGGAAACGCAGCAAGTTGTTGACGGTTGTATCTTATTTAACGCGATATCGGCAATAGACCTGGAAATAGGTAATTGTATCTATCGTTATTCGTCGAACCCAAGATAATCGTCGATCCTAAGATAATGCTTGATTTTAGGTCCGAGGCGCTGTACTGTTCTGGGAGCTTGAAACAAGCCACTCGTTTATTTTCTCCATTACGTCGTATTATTCATAGTTCCTCGTCCTGTAGTTGCTAAATTATTGTCTGATTTTCCCGCTATTCATGCCTCTTGAAGGCACACTTATATTTTTTCCACAGGTAATTAAATTATGTCTAATGCAACTACTGGCACCGTTAAATGGTTTAATGAGTCAAAAGGCTTTGGTTTTATTGAGCAAAAGTCTGGTCCAGACGTTTTTGCACATTTCAGTTCAATCGTAAGCTCTGGATTTAAAACTCTTTCTGAAGGCCAAGCGGTTGAATTCAAGGTAATTCAGGGCCAAAAAGGTCTTCAAGCTGAAAACATTGTTGCAATCTAAACATTGCACATTTTTATCGAGGTTCTATGTCGAATTCAAACTTGGAGCCTCGGCAATATTATAATAATTAACGTGAGGGTTTCCTCGTGCACTATTAGAGCGTCAAGGCTCTCAGAGTACTACTATTATCCCTCCTCTATTTTTAATCACTCAAACGAAAGAGTGTCATTAGTCTGAAAACTTTGCCTTCGTTATATTTGATCGGAAAGAATAAATCATTATCCAGTCTTCTAATCGCAACGTTTTAGCTAAATTTATCGAGATAATAACAAATGATAACAACATCAAATGCTGCGATTAGCGTCGCAGATACGCAAACTTATAGCCATCCCATTCCCAATCGAGACTACATCCTCAATCTGTTAAAAAAGAGTGGTAATGCACTCAGCCGAAAGCAACTGGCCGACCAAATGAGACTGAACGGAGATGAGGAGTTAGAAGGTCTTCGACGCCGTTTACGCGCAATGGAACGTGACGGACAGATTACTTATGATCGACGTCATGGCTATAACATATTTAATGAACAAGATTTAATTTTCGGCCGTGTGATCGGTCATCGTGAAGGTTTTGGTTTCTTAGCTCGCGATCAAGGTGGTGAGGATTTATTGCTGAACGAGCGCGACATGCTTAAGCTTTTTGATGGGGATCGAATACAGGTTCGGCTGTCTGGAGTTGATCGACGCGGGCGGGAAAAAGCCTCATTGGTTAAAGTAATTGAACGCAATACAACTCAAGTTGTTGGGGTGTTGAGCGTTCAAAACGATGAGTACTTTATTAAGTCTGAGAATAACCGCATCCCACATGAAATCGATGTGGATATTAACCAGTTGATGGGGGCAAAAGCCGGGCAATATGTTGTTGTCACAATTACCGATTACCCGTGTCATCAATACAGAGCATTTGGAAAAGTGACTGAACTGCTTGGCAATGCCCTGGCTCCAGGTATGGAAACAGAAGTTGCGATACGAGAACACGAGATTCCTCATGTGTGGCCGAGTGAGGTTTCGAGTGCTGCACACTCAATGAGCCAAGAGGTTATTGAAGCCGATAAATTACATCGCGTTGATTTAAGACAATTACCCTTTGTCACCATCGATGGCGAAGATGCTAAGGATTTTGATGATGCGGTGTACTGTGAACAGCGAGGTGATGGGTGGCGTTTGTGGGTTGCCATTGCAGACGTATCCCATTATGTAACGCCCGGTAGTGTATTGGATCAAGAAGCGCAAAAACGTGGAACGTCAGTATACTTCCCCGGGAGAGTGGTCCCTATGTTACCCGAAGCATTATCTAACGGGTTATGTTCGTTGAATCCCAATGTTGACCGCCTCGTGATGGTCTGTGAAATGAATATTAATAAAACAGGAAAAATGATTAGCTATCAGTTTTCTGAAGCGGTTATTCACTCGCACGCCAGATTAACGTACAACCAAGTTAATGCCATATTGACCAAACCAAAATCTAATCTTGGTAAGCGTATGAAGCATAAATACCGAGCGCTCGTTCCACACATCAATACTCTGCATCAATTATATGGAATATTGAAAAATGCCAGAACTATTCGTGGCGCAATGGATTTTGACACTCAGGAAGTCCGGTTTCAATTCAATAAAGATCGTAAGATTGCGGAAATACTGCCGGTAGAGCGCAATGATGCACACAAACTTATTGAAGAATGTATGCTTTGTGCCAACGTCGCCACAGCACGATTTTTGAAAAAATTAAAACTTCCTGCGGTTTACCGAAATCATAATGGACCAACGCCAACAAAATTGAAAACTCTGCGAGCTTTTTTAGCAGAAAAGGGTCTTAAGTTATCAGGTCGTGATAAGCCCACTCCGGGTCACTATGATCAGCTTTTAAGTTGCATTGGCGAACGATCGGATGCGAGCATCATTCAATCGATGATGTTGCGCTCTCTCAGTCAAGCCGAATACTGTTCAGAAAATGCCGGGCACTTTGGTTTAGCTTATTCCGCGTATACGCATTTTACTTCACCGATTCGACGTTATCCCGATTTACTGATCCACCGCGCTATTCGTTCGGTGATTCGTGGAGAAAAAACTGGCAGCTTGCTCCAGCGAGTAATCAAATCTATTACCGGTATTGGTGTTGAATCGGTTAAACAAATTAGCAGCGCACAGAGACTTGATCCTCGCACTTGCTATCCTTATGACAAAATAAAGATGACGTCTTTTGCAACGCATTGCTCGCAAGTCTCGCGTCGTGCAGATAAAGCAAGTTGGGACGTGGAGGCATGGCTTAAATGCGATTATATGCGCGAAGCGGTTGGCGAAAAATTTACCGGAGTCATCACGACCGTTACTCAATTTGGTTTATTTGTCGAACTAGACGATACAAAAATTGAAGGGCTTATTCATATTAATTCATTGAGTAACGACTTCTATAAATTTGATGGGACTAAGCAAGCGCTGATCGGCAATCGTCAAAACAATATCTATTCGATTGGCGATAAAGTAGAAATACGGATTGCTCAAGTTGATATGAAGCAGCGAAAAATTGAATTCAATTTGGCGAGCCTGAGTGCTACAAACAAAAGTGAAAAAAAATCTAATAAAAGAAATCAAAATCGATAATGTCTGGTGGCCAGCAATAGGTGAAGTGCATTTAACAATATGGAATAGAAGTGTGCGGCAGACTCCTGGCTCTTATCCTTTCTATTCAATATTACCTATCATGCGGATTCTCAGTGCTCAGATAATACAAATAAAAAAGGCCCACCTTTTGGTGAGTGTCATTAAGAGAGGAAAAGGTTGAGCTAAATCCGGCTTGGCCGCTCTCGACCTTCCATGGTTTTCACGGCATTTGTGCGTCCTGCACATCAATCTCACCCGCTACGCGGGTACTTGGTACACATCGAAACCACAAATAAAAAAAGCCCACCGATTGGTGAGCTTTTTTATTTGGTGGAGCCGGCGACGTCTGAATTGGGTTTCTATCCTATTGTATTGCTGCGAAAAGTCTAAGTTTTTCTCAGTCTAGTACTACATATGGTACTACTTAAGCTCGTGTAATTACTGTTTTGAATCCTTAATATTGTACTTAGCTTTGAGACTTTTGGCTAAAAATTGAGCATTGAAAGCATAAGTGCCATCAGGTTTCTCTTTCAATAAGACAATCATATTAGAAGTCGATGGTTTCGATACGATGTAAGAGTTTCCGCCTGTAGTTGTAGTTGTTGCCGTACCATACGCAGTATTTCCATAAGCACTGACATTGGCAGTCGTAGTCGATCTTGTGGGGGTTGTTACTACAGATTGAGAAGCATGAGACTGAGAGTTAATTATTACAAAGTATTTGTAGCCTTTTTCAAGGCTTAGTTCAGCGCTCCTCAATAGGGTAAAGTCTGCCGCTCTCTGCCCCGAAGTGTATGCGTTGCCGTTAAAAGATACTAAAAAAATGTTTTCATCATATTGTGTTTCGCTGAACCCTCCAGAAAAGCCTCTTTGTTGGTATGGGGTTGCGCAAGCTGTTAAAAAGAAAATGAATGTTAGGAAACAAAAGAACTTCATATTTGCCTCTGGATGTATTGAATATCTCAAAATGATAGTAATTAATTCAGACTTTTTCCACCTTGTATATGCGTGGGGGCGGGCGCTATTTGGTGCTCTTTTTTATAGTGTCCAGAAATACCCTTTTTCTGAGCTTCTTTTAACCCCCAAAGTCCGCTAATGCCATTTCTCTGAAGCATGCGAAATAGTCTTTTGGGAGTCCATTGATTGCCTCGACTTGTAGTTAGGCCGAGTTCATTTAATCTAAGGCAAACCGTTTTATAAGATAGAGCCCGATTGCTATCGCCATCTAAAATAATAAAAAGATATTCGATAACTTTTTCATTAAGTTCATTTTGCTGGAGTCTTTTCACAGCAAAATTATAGCAAGAGTAGCCTCTGAATCATTACGTTTTATTTACTGTCTCTCTTTTTCAGTCTAGAGTTTCTCCCGAATATTTTATTTTAAAGGGGATAAAAGTGGAAGAATTTGAAGCATCGGTACAGTACAACGATTTTAAAGGAAGTGTTGCCGCAGATAATGCAGATCAAGTTAGCGCAACAAAGTGGTTAATGGAAAATGGCCATTTAGATATAGACACTGAATGCGTGTTAGGTATAGAAGCCTCCGTAGGGGAAGTTCACGGGCAATTTAATGGTCAAGTAAGTGTTTCCTTTTTTATTGGAAAGCAAATTGAGCAAGGAGATGTAAGAGAAGAGCCTATTGAGGTCAAGAGAGTGAGCTTAAGTATGGCCATTAACGAATTTATTGCTCTGTTCAAAAGGTTTAATGTGTGTATCGCAAAAGAAAAAGCGTTCGATAGAAAACAATATATTGAAAAGGAGCATATTGAAATTGAAGGGTAAAATGCTCAATAAAATGGCATATGACTCTAGATTATTTTCAATAATGCAGGTTGCCCAATTATTTTGAAAGCAGTACACCAAACGAAGTTTGGGCTTACTATTTGATTGGTACTCGACTATGGCCAAATCTTTTGGTCTGGGAAGGCCTTTTGTCCTTCCCTCGAGCTTTCGCAAAATATGAAATGCGCCAAACAGCATCCTGTACTGATTGCCAGTTGGATCTATGGAGATTGTAATAGCAGCTTTTTGGGAAGAATTCAGCCCCCCCTAATGAGCGCCACAGCTCCCGTACTTTCTTATTAATTTCAAATGGATGTCTCACCTTGCTACCATCTACTAGCAGAGCGTAGTGATAATGCTGTTGCTCGGCTTTTTCCTGCTCTCGACACCATAAGAAACCGATTCTTTTCAAGTCATATTTTCTGTATAGCCACTTGAATAATCGTCTATTAAATATCGAAACGAGAGTATTTTTTGCCGTGTATTGATAGAGTCTTAAGTCGAACCTTAAAAGAAAAACTCGGCTATGATGGCTTAACATTGCTTCGACTTGGTTGATCATTGCCTTCAGTGGTTTTGTGTAGAGGCCTGAACCTGTAGAGTTCACCCACCATGTTTTGTTGTTTACGGTAATAGCGTTACTGTACGTTATGTAAGACATTTTCTTTAACTCTCAGATCTTACACAGCAAACATAAAAGCAAATTAGATATTAATAATTACCTATTTGCTTGTTAGCAGTTACTTATTCCCGAGTACCCTTGATGAAAGCGTCGACTACAAACCAGTACTTTAATACACAGGGTAAAAAACCTAAAACTTAAGACCTTTACGGAGAGCTTTTATAGTATGTCTTATGGGGTAAGTGATTGCTAACACATGCTTTGCGATGTAAGATTGTAATTGGCTAGTGATAGAGCCGCGAAACTTTGATCACTAGCCGGTTTAAAAAAGGCCGTTAAGAATTAATCTTTCTTAGCGGCTTTCTCTTCTTTGTATTTCAATACCTGCTCTTCAGTCATGTAAATAATGTCAACAGGATACGGCGGTACTTCCTCTTTAAACGGGCACCAGACCTTTCCATGCTCCAAGGTAAACTGGACACCTTTCTTGAAAAGAATCGAAATGATGCTGTGTAAGTTGTGAATTCCTACATACCTAGCTAAGCGTGTATTAAACTTAATTCCGTTAAGAATGATTCGTTTCACGTAGGCTAACTGATTGTCATGATTTTTGGGTTTGGATAAGCCTAACTCTTTACACTTGTCAGGATGGATCATCATGCTTCAATCCCTCCATGGTTCGAGCCTCTAGCTTCAATCAAGGTAGAAACAAGTTCTCTTATATCATCCTCTGGCTTTCCCTGAATGCGGGCATCAATAACCGCCTCGACTTCGTGCTTGATATAAGCAACAGCACGAGCACCAATCGAAATAGGCGGTACGAAAAGCCCATTCTTCTCATCGAGTTGAAGCGCACTTTTGGAGCGAGCAGTTAGCTGTAATACGTCAGGGCGACGGATAAGTTGATAAAACTTTCTAATAGTCATGTCAGTTCCTCTTTGGTTAACTGACTTCCTATTATTCACATAAAAACAAAGTGGTCGAGGACACTTAAGGAGCTTAAGTGTCCGTTATTCTTCTTTTTTATTGGTTTTCACGTTCTTTTTATGACGACGGTATTGCCTCAGCAAAGTTTCAGGATCTGTATCAAGTTTAAATAATTCGATGACTTCTTCCGCCAAAAGATACTGGGATTTCTTTTCCTTTAGGCTGAGGTGGTTGAGGTTAATACAAAAGTCGAGATGCGATAAAATTCTGGCTCTAGCTTCGCGTGCTGAGTAATTACCAATGCCACGTTCTTTTTTTCCAAAAAATACATCTTCCAAAGAAACTTTTCCTTCCATGTTTATGTATGTTTCGAAACACTCGTGAATTGCTAAAAGAACTTCTGGGGTAGGATAAAAGCCAGCCCCCACCATATACATGAAAGCATCAAAAGGGGATACTGAACTAAACTGCTCTCTTCTAACTGAACCAGGGAATTCTTCGTTGTACTCTTCTTCCAAAATTGCCCAAGCATGCTCCAGCCCATCTAAAACTGGATAGTCGCTAGAGTTATTAAGTAGCTTGTTTTGCCACTTCTTCAAATTTTCATTTGAATTATAAAAAGTAATCGGTTTAATTATTAATTCATCATTAACCAACTCATAACTTGTGTGTTCTTCATCAACATAGATAGTGCTTGGTTTTTTGCGTAGAAAATCTTTGATTTGTTCTCTTGTAAGTTTCGATTTCATTTTATTTAAATACTTTTATGTTTGTCCGTTCACAATGTTAGAGCTTTGGCTTTTATCAGATAGTCAGACCACCACTCCATCATTTCTTTTCTTCTTTCAAGGTATTTAGCACGATTGTATGCGCGTCTAACTTCATTTTTATCGACGTGAGCTAGAGCTGATTCAATTAAATCGGGATCGAAGCCTTCTTCATTAAGAATAGTACTTGCGAGAGATCTTAGCCCATGAGCCACAAGCCGACCTTTATACCCCATCCGTTTTATAGCCATATTCGCTGTTTGCTCATTAGTGTGAAGAAGAGGCTTTCTATCTGACGGAAAAACGTAAGGTCGGTGCCCACTGATAGGCTGGATTCGTTCAAGTATTTTCAAGCAATAACTTGAGAGGGGGACGATGTGCTCTCGTCCTCGTTTCATACGCTCCGCAGGAATAATCCATAATTTATTCTCGAGATCGATTTCTTTCCAGCTTGCTGCTGCGGCTTCTGAAGGACGCACCATTGTATGGAGTTGCCACTCAATGAGTAGGCGAGTCACCAACTTAATGCTGGCATATTGTAGGTCATTCAGGAATTCAGGAAGTTCTTTGGGTTCTAAGGTGGCCATGTTGTTTTTGACTGGCTTTTGAAAAGCAGAGCCTATACCACTAAGTGGATTTGAAAAGATTAAACCCGTATTAACCGCAAAGGTCATGATTTCATTCATTCTTTGGGTAAGGCGCTTTACTGTTTCTAATGTGCCTTTTGCTGCTATTGGCTTGAGTGTTTCAATGACAAGTGGGGCGGTAATCTGTGAAATAGGGTAGCCACCGAGTGAGGGCAACACATGAAGCTCGATCGATCGCCACAAGCTAGATGCTGTATCAGGCTTAATTGATGACTTTTTAACCTCGAACCAGCTTTTAGCCACTTTCGCGAGTGTATTGGCGCTTAGTTCTTGTTTCTGGCGCTTTTCAGCGTCTTTATGTTCTTTAGGGTCTATATCTTTGGCGATAAGCTCTCTAGCCTCGTCACGAAGTTTTCGAGCGGCCGCAAGGCTTATCTCGGGATAACTGCCAAGACCAAGTGAAGACCTTTTCCCAGTAGATGGTTTTACATAGTCTAAAAGCCAAGACTTTGTACCGTTGGAGCGAATCCTTAACTGTAGGCCTCTGCCGTCTGAAAGCTTTCTAACTTTGCTTTCGGGCTTGGCATTTTTAATGTCTTTGTCTGTGAGGGGAGTGGTTTTAGCCAATTATGTAGTACCAAAGTAGGATGAAATTTAATCGGTACTACTCAATGTACTACTTAAAGTGTTGGTTGTCACGGGTAATTATAGGTTCTTAATGGCACTGGTAATGCCGTCAAAGGCTTACTATTACTGGATTTTAGGCAAAGAAAAGGGCGCTAATGAGCGCCCTTGTTCTTCTTACTGGTGGAGCCGGCGGGAATCGAACCCGCGTCCGCAAATCCTCTGCTTAAGGTTCTACATGTTTAGCCTCGTCTTTAATTTAACCTAGCAGTTTCCGACGGACAGGAGCTGATAGGTGAGCTTGTTTA
>JABXHY010000043.1 GCA_013373375.1 Gammaproteobacteria bacterium | reverse complement strand
GAGAGTTCGAGTCTCTCCTTTCGCACCAGTTTTCTTGAATACCTAAGCACATACCTTCCCGCACATAGCGATTATTAGCAGGCTGCTCAAGCGCAGCCTTTAGCTATTTCTACAAGAATATTTTTGGAGTATTGCAATGCAAGTTTCAGTTGAAACCACCTCGGGATTAGAGCGTAAGATGACCGTCAGCATTCCAGCTGAGAACATCGATACTGAATCGCAAAAACGGCTTCAGCAGTTAGCACGAAACGTTAAGCTCAACGGCTTCCGACCAGGAAAAGTGCCGTTCAAAGTGGTGAAAAAGCGTTTTGGTGATAGCGTTCGTCAAGAAGTAATTGGCGAATTAATGCAGCAATACTTCTATCAAGCAATTGTTCAAGAGAAAGTGACACCTGCTGGAATGCCTTCGGTTGAGCCAACTAAAAACGAAGAAGGGCAAGACGTGGAATTCGTCGCGACTTTCGAGGTTTACCCAGATGTAGAGCCGCAATCAATGAAAGACGTTACCATCGAGCAATTAACTGCAGAGGTAACCGACGAAGATTTAAATGACATGCTTGATACTTTGAGAGATCAGCGTGCTACTTGGACTGAAGTTAAACGTAAAGCAAAAGAAGGCGACCAAGTAGTAATCGACTTCGTTGGCACTATGAACGGTGAAGAGTTTGCCGGTGGTAAAGCGGAAAATCACAAGTTAGAGCTTGGCTCAGGTTCGATGATTCCGGGCTTTGAGGATCAGTTGGTTGACAGCAAAGCTGGTGACGATGTTGAAATCAAAGTAACTTTTCCAGAAGATTACCAAGCAGAAGAGCTTGCTGGAAAAGAAGCGATCTTCAATACTAAAGTTCACTCAGTCAACAAGAAAGAGTTACCTAAAGTTGGTGAGTTAGCAGAGGCTCTTGGTGTTGAAGACGGTAACATCAATAAAATGAAAGAAGATGTTAAAGCTAACATGCAGCGTGAGCTTAAAAACGCTTTAACAGCGAAAACAAAGCAGCAAGTAATGGACGCTTTGCTTGAAAAACATGAAGTTGATGTTCCTAAATCAGCAATCGACAGCGAAATTGAGAACATGAAGCAACAGATGATTCGTCAATACGGTGGCAATGAAGATATGGCCGCGAATCTTCCTGGCTCTATGTTTGAAGATCAAGCTACTCGCCGTGTTAAATTAGGTTTGATAATTGGTGGCATCATAAAAGCTAAAGAGTTTAAAGCTGATGATGAGGCGATCAATAATCAATTAAATGAAATGGCATCGGTTTACGAGCAGCCAGAAGAAGTGATCAATTGGTACAAAGAAGATAAATCTCGTTTATCGCAAATTGAACAATTAGTACTTGAGCAAAAAGTGGTTGATAGTGTTTTGGCTGAAGCTTCTATCGATCAAAAAGAAACGACATTTAAAGATGTTATGAATCAAGAAAAAGGATAATTGTTCGAAAAGTCGTCAATCGATTATTTCTATAACTATCAGATTAATAAATACTTTTAAGCCCGGTGCCAATACTGCTATAGTTGAGGTAATCGGGCTTTTCGCTTTTTAGCGACTTGACCAAATTTCAAACAAACTAAGCTAAAATTCAAGTTTTTATAAATTTCCGCTACAAGACTTTAGGAGAAAGTATGCTGGATCAAGAGCGCTTTGAGACGAATGCAGCCTTAGTACCCATGGTAGTTGAGCAAACTGCGAAAGGTGAACGTTCCTACGACATTTATTCGCGCTTATTGAAAGAGCGAGTGATTTTCCTTGTTGGTCCTGTCGAAGATCACATGGCGAATTTGGTGGTTGCTCAAATGTTATTTTTGGAATCTGAGAATCCAGAAAAAGACATTTTTTTGTACATTAACTCTCCTGGCGGCTCGGTTACAGCAGGCATGTCTATTTACGATACTATGCAATTTATTAAACCTGATGTGAGCACACTTTGCATTGGTCAAGCGTGTAGCATGGGAGCCTTTTTGTTGGCGGGTGGAGCCAAAGATAAGCGTTATGCGTTACCAAATTCGCGAATTATGATTCATCAGCCGCTCGGCGGATTTCAAGGCCAAGCGTCGGATATAGAGATACACGCGAAAGAAATACTTAAAATGAGACAAACCTTGAACGAAATACTTGCTTCACATACCGGGCGCGATTTGGCAGATATAGAAAGAGATACTGATCGTGATAACTTTATGAGCGCTCAGCGGGCACAAGAGTACGGAATCGTGGACAAAGTATTAACATCTCGAGGCGAGAAATAGACCTCTAGGTTAAGATTTTGTGAGGTCTACGGCATAATGAGATATTTAACGCATTTATTATGTCGTTTATTAGGACAAAACACTGAAAAGCGCTAACATTAAAGATACCGATTTATGTAGCGGTGTTAAGGTAAATTTGAGGATATTTCATGACTGAAAAGAAAGGCTCTGGCGGTAAGGACGATAGCGGCAAGCTGCTCTATTGTTCCTTCTGTGGTAAAAGCCAGCATGAAGTGCGCAAACTAATTGCTGGTCCATCAGTATTTATTTGCGACGAGTGCGTAGAGCTCTGTAATGATATTATTCGAGAAGAAGTTGAAGATATCGTTCAAGAGGCAGAAGGTATCAAGCTTCCTACACCCGAAGAAATAAACGATATCCTCAACGAATATGTCATTGGTCAAAGCCAAGCCAAGAAAGTCCTATCGGTTGCTGTTTACAACCATTACAAACGACTTAATTCAAACACTGCCAAATCTGATGGCGTAGAGTTAGGAAAAAGTAATATTTTGCTTGTTGGTCCAACTGGTAGCGGTAAAACATTACTTGCCGAAACTCTCGCAAGACTCTTGAACGTTCCCTTCACTATTGCGGATGCAACAACCTTAACAGAAGCTGGTTATGTTGGAGAAGATGTCGAGAACATCATTCAAAAGCTGCTTCAGCGTTGTGATTACGATGTTGATAAAGCTCAACAGGGTATAGTATACATCGATGAAATCGATAAAATATCGCGTAAAGCCGATAACCCATCTATTACTCGTGATGTGTCTGGAGAAGGTGTTCAGCAGGCTTTGTTAAAGTTGATCGAGGGCACTGTGGCATCAGTACCGCCTCAAGGTGGCCGTAAACATCCCCAACAAGAGTTCCTACAGGTTGATACGCGAAATATATTATTTATCTGTGGTGGAGCGTTTGCTGGCCTGGATAAAGTGATTCGAGATCGTTCTGAGAAAAGCGGCATTGGTTTTGGCGCAGAAGTGAGAGCCAAAGACGACTCAAAAAATGTTGGTGAAGTACTCCGTGAAGTTGAGCCAGATGATTTGGTAAAATATGGCTTGATTCCTGAGTTTGTTGGTCGCTTGCCGATCGTCGCAACACTTGAAGAGCTCGACGAAGACGCATTGATTAGAATTCTTAAAGAACCTAAAAATGCTCTCACGAAGCAGTACGCAAAACTGTTTGATATGGAAGATGTGACCCTAGAATTTCGAGAAGACGCACTTCGCGCCGTTGCCCGCAAAGGGATGGAGCGTCGTACTGGTGCTCGAGGTCTTCGTTCGATAATGGAACGAGTTCTTCTGGAAACTATGTATAAACTACCTTCAATGAAGGGTGTTTCGAAAGTTGCTATCGACCAAGCTGTAGTGGACGGAGAGTCTGAGCCGCTATTGATTTTTGAAAACGACAGTAAAGGCAAAACGGCATCAGCCGAAAAATAGATTGAGAGAACTTTATTTAAAGGCCCGAAATCGGGCCTTTTTTGATCGCGGCTATAAATAAGTTTGAAACTGAGCCGGATGCCCCCATATCATAATCACGATTTAAAAGAGAAGTCTTAATATGTCAAAGCAGTCTGCTAAATTATCTACTTTATCGGTGTTGCCTTTACGTGATGTGGTTGTCTTTCCTCATATGGTAATTCCTTTGTTTGTTGGCCGAAGTAAATCCATCGAAGCGCTTGAGCAGGCGAACGACACTGACTCTAAGCAAATATTGCTTTTAGCGCAAAAAGATGCGGCAACAGATTCTCCCGAGATCGATGATATTTACTCGGTGGGCTGTGTCGCGAAAATTTTGCAAATGCTTCGTTTACCTGATGGTAACGTCAAAGTATTAGTTGAAGGTTTATATCGCGCTAAAGCGGCTTCTTTTGAGGAGTCTGAGCAACTCATTACCGCAGAAGTAGAACGGCTTGAAGACGTTGTTCCTGATAAAACAGAAGGGGACGCTCTGGCTCGTTCTGCAACAGATTTATTTGAAAGCTATATCAAGCTGAATAAAAAGATTCCGCCCGAAATTTTATCTGCGTTATCGGGCATTGATGAAGTAGCGAGACTAACAGATACCATTGCTTCGCACTTAAACTTGAAAGTCGAAGAAAAGCAAAAAGTTTTAGAATTTGATGATGTAAAAGAAAAGCTTGAGCATTTAATGGCCATCATGGAAGGTGAAATCGATGTTCTTCAAGTTGAAAAGCGTATTCGCGGACGTGTTAAAAAGCAAATGGAGCGTAGCCAGCGCGAGTATTACTTAAACGAGCAAATGAAGGCGATTCAAAAAGAGCTTGGTGACGGAGATGAGTCTGGGAAAGACATGGCTGAGCTTGAAGAAAAAATTGAATCAGCTGAAATGCCGAAAGAGGCAAAAGAGAAGGCTGAGGCAGAACTACGCAAATTAAAAATGATGTCTCCTATGTCGGCTGAAGCGACGGTAGTCAGAGGTTATATTGACTGGATGGTCAGTATTCCTTGGAACAAGCGTGGCGAAATTAAGCATGACTTATCCGGCGCTGAAGAGGTGCTTGATGATGATCATTATGGGCTCGAAGAGGTAAAAGAACGTATTCTAGAATACCTTGCCGTGCAGCATAGGGTTGAAAAAATTAAAGGTCCAGTGCTTTGCTTAGTTGGACCTCCTGGTGTAGGTAAAACATCTTTAGGTCGCTCTATCGCAGAGGCGACAGGGCGAGAGTATGTACGTGTTTCACTTGGTGGTGTGAGAGATGAAGCTGAAATAAGAGGACACCGAAGAACCTACATTGGTTCTATGCCTGGAAAAATTATACAAAAAATGTCAAAAGTTGGCGTGAAAAACCCTCTATTCTTGCTCGATGAAATAGACAAGATGGCTTCAGACATGCGAGGCGATCCATCATCGGCGCTACTTGAAGTGCTGGATCCTGAGCAAAATAATACGTTCAATGACCACTACCTTGAAGTTGACTACGACTTGTCAGAAGTCATGTTTATCTGTACTGCAAACTCGATGAACATACCTGGACCGCTGTTGGATCGTATGGAAGTTATTCGAATTCCTGGATACACCGAAGATGAAAAACTGGCGATTGCCGAAAAGTATTTGGTGCCTAAGCAGATTGAAAACGCAGGATTGAAATCTGAAGAACTCCAAGTTCAAAAAGGAGCCATCAGCAAAATAATCCAGCATTACACTCGAGAAGCAGGGGTGCGCTCATTAGAGCGAGAGATTGCCAAGGTTTGCCGAAAGGTAGTTAAGCAATTAATGCTTAAACCTCGCACGAAAAAGCTAGTAGTTACGGAAAAAAATATTAATAAGTATCTCGGTGTTGAAAAGTTTGATTTTGGTAAAGCTTCTGGTGAACACCGAGTGGGTCAGGTTACAGGACTGGCTTGGACTGAAGTGGGCGGTGACTTATTAACTATCGAGGCTGTAGCAACCTCTGGTAAAGGCAAAACGTTATTCACGGGTCAACTTGGTGATGTGATGCAAGAATCCATCAAAGCAGCAATGACTGTGGTTCGCAGTAGAGCGAAAAGACTGGGTATTGCTGAAGACTTTTATGAAAAACAAGACATCCATGTGCACGTACCAGAAGGGGCTACTCCCAAAGACGGACCTAGTGCAGGTATAGGAATGTGCACCGCATTAGTGTCGAGTTTTACTGGAATACCTGTATTATCGGAAGTTGCAATGACCGGAGAAATTACTCTTCGAGGTGAAGTGCTACGCATCGGTGGCTTGAAGGAAAAGTTACTGGCTGCTCATCGCGGTGGAATAACCAAAGTTATTATCCCGAAAGATAATCGAAGGGATTTAGAAGAGATCCCGAAAAATATCATAGGTGATTTAGAAATTATTCCTGTTCAATGGATTGATGAGGTGCTGGAGGTCGCACTTGCTAAAGCACCTTTCGTTGATGACGAAGCGTTGGTAAATTCGCAGGATGTTGTGAAATCTGATGTGAAATCAACTCAAATAGGAACACCTCACTAATATTGATTTCAACACGATAGGTTGGTTGCCAGCGAGGCGACCAACAGGTCTCTTTTGTTTAAAAAACCAACGGCTCGATGAAATATTATGCGCAAGGCCGCATAAATACAGGGATCTGCGGGAAAGTTGCTTGACAGTCATTTTCTTCAATTGGTATAACGTTCGCTCACACACGTGAAGGCAGACTATTAAGTGAAAAAATATGCCTGCGGACGTGAAAACACAAAACAATTACAAGGGGAAGTTGAGTGAACAAGTCTGAATTGATTGATGCAATTGCATCGGGAGCCGATATTTCTAAAGCTGCAGCAGGTCGTGCATTAGACGCAACCTTAGACGCTATCACTGAAACATTACGTAAAGGCGACCAAGTTGCATTGGTAGGCTTTGGTACTTTTAGTGTTAAGCAGCGTGCAGCGCGTACAGGCTTAAACCCACAAACCAAAGAAAAGATTCAAATTCCAGCGGCTACAGTACCTGCATTTAAAGCTGGTAAAGCTCTAAAAGACGCGGTAAACTAGCGCGCCTTTGATGGGCGCTTAGCTCAGTTGGGAGAGCATCGCCCTTACAAGGCGAGGGTCACTGGTTCGAGCCCAGTAGCGCCCACCACTT
>JABXHY010000072.1 GCA_013373375.1 Gammaproteobacteria bacterium | reverse complement strand
GTTGGTCGATTCACCGCCGATGCGGTTGAGGGTAACCTAACAACCAAAGAATCCGATTTAACCAACGCTGAGTTTCGATTGAAAGTGAATGGCGCCAACGGCCAGGCACAAAAAGCCACACTCGAAAATAACAATATTACAATGGAAAAACTGACTTTCTCTACCTGTCCAGCCGGAGATGAAAGTTGGCGTTTAAAAGCTGGCGCTCTGGATATTGATAATATTGCAGGATGGGGTGAGGCAGAAGATGTGACTCTAGAAGTGGCTGGCGTGCCAGTTTTTTATTTTCCCTGGCTAAAGTTTCCAACTGATGATCGACGCCATACCGGCCTTTTGCCACCAACCTTTGGCAACACAGAACGAAACGGATTTGATGTTAGCGCTCCCATCTACATTAACCTTGCGCCCAATTACGACCTAACATTGACACCAAGACATCTGGCAAAGCGCGGCACTCAACTTGGTTCCGAATTTCGTTACCTGTTTACTGAGCATCGCGGTCAGTTTGAAATTGAATATTTACAAGATCAGGAAGTGCCCAGTAATGAAGACGATCAGCGCTGGTCTTACCGAGTGCGTCATTTATCAAGTTGGGAGCCAGGTTGGCTTGCTTCGATACAAGCTGCGGGAGTAAGTGACGACAACTACTTTACTGACTTGGGCAGTGGTTTAGGTCTTGCGAATTTCGACCAACTAAAACGCTCGGCTGAAATCGGCTATCATACGACGACCTTTAGTGCGGCTCTCAGTTGGCTGCAATTTCAGCCCTTATCATTAACCAATGAACCATACCGCCAAACCCCTCAACTCACCGCAGCTTGGCAAGATCAGACTAAAAACAATCAGTGGTCATGGCAGCTAGGTTCAAGTTATACCGACTTTTCCAACCAGGACAATAGCCAGCTATCGGCACAGCGTTGGAGCACTCAAGCGTCTGTTAGTAGAAACTTTTCAACTCCAGGAGCTTATCTAAAACCAAAAGTGAAATTGTTTCACAATCAATATAAGCAATTTGATAACGTCAACTCAGCCTCAGAAAATATCGCCGTCACTGTTCCTCAGTTCAGCCTGGATAGCGGGTTAGTCTTCGAGAAAAAGCTGGATCACGGCACCCAAACTTTAGAACCCAGATTATTTTTGCTTTATTCCAAAGCTGAGCAGCAAGATGAGATTGGCTTGTACGATACCTACGAGCCCATTCTTACCTTTGATCGTCTTTGGCTGCATAATCGATTTTCTGGGCATGACCGCATCGCCGACGCCCAACAAGCATCTCTGGGTTTGACCTCTCGCATCTTTAATGAAAACAACAATGAAGTTTTTAACTTTGGAATAGGTCGCGCTTATTATTTCGATGATCGCGTCGTCGGTTTGACACCACAGAGCGAGACCCTGACTAAGCGTCAATCCGATGTAATTAGCCAGATAGCCTGGTCGCCAATCAATCAATTAACACTGCTAGGGCAGCATAACTTTGATACAAAGAAAAAAGAAACCTCAGCAGGTCGATTGTCTCTGGTTTATGAACCTAAACGAGATTTTGTGGTCAATGTGAGTCATCGGTTTGTCGATAACGAGTTTGGCTATCGTGAACAAAGTGATATTGGTTTCGCAGTCCCATTAAGCGACCAATGGCGGGTAATGTCGCGCTGGCAGTATGATTTGCCTAATAAACGCAGCTTAGAGACAATGGCCGGAATTGAGTATCAATCTTGCTGTTGGTCGATAAGATTAGTCACAAAACGCTATTTGAACGCGCGTCTTGACCCAAACGGCGCTATAATCCCGGACCCGAACGGTCGGTTTAACAGTGATATTCAATTACAAGTGGTGTTTCGAGGATTAGGCAGCGACAGTAAACCGTTCAGCCAACTGGTTAATGACAGCCAGTGGGGCTATTAAACATCACCATAAATATTAAAGGATCGCGCAAGCAATCACTTAGAAGGTTTTAAAGAGTTTATGAAGTTACTTAGTGGATTAGCGGTTGTTGTATTTTTCAGCAGCTTTGTCTCGAATGCATCGTCCAAACAGCTTGACCAAACCATCGCAATAGTCGAGCAGGATGTTATTTTAGAAAGCGAGCTTCAACGTCGTATGGAACAGATAGTCATGCAGTTGAAGGAACGTAAACAAGCCATGCCTCCTATTGAAATTCTGCAGGAGCAAGTTCTTGAAAGAATGATTGTCGACTCGTTGCAGTTGCAGATGGCAAAACGTGCGGGCGTCCGAATTGGAGAGCAAGAACTTAATGCCGCTATTGAAAACTTTGCAAAGCAGAGCAAGCAAACCATAGAGCAACTTCGTGCTGAAATGGAAAAGCAAGGCATCAACTGGCAGTTGTTCCGGGAAGACATTCGCGATGAAATTATGATTGCTCGTGTCCGTCAGGGTCAGGTTTCACGACGGATTAATATCAGTCAGCGCGAAATCGACAATTTAGTTAATTTGATTGATGCCGAAGGCGAACAAAATGTCCAATACCGACTTGGCCACATTTTAATCCCTATCACCGACTCTAGCGATCAAACGAACATCGAGAAAGCGCGAGATACTGCACAAGACTTAGTAAAACAACTTAGAAGTGGTGCAAACTTTTCAGAACTCGCCATAAAATACTCAAAAGGTCAGGAAGCATTACAAGGTGGAGACTTCGGTTGGAGACCTGCAGCTCAATTGCCAACATTATTTTCTGGACCAGCAAAAAGTTTGGATATTGGAGACATCAGTGCCCCGTTGCGCAGCGGTAGTGGTTTCCATATTTTAAAGTTGGTCGACAAAAAAGGTGAAGTGAAGCATATCGTTCAACAGGTCGATGCTCGCCACATTTTACTTATGCCGAATGCGATTCGCGACGAAGATGCCACTAAGCAGCTGATTGATCAGCTATACAAAAGAATTAAAGAAGGTGAAGACTTTGCCGACCTGGCGAAAGAGCTTTCAGACGATAAAGGAAGTGCGCGAGAAGGTGGGAAATTAGGATGGAGCACACCCGATAAATTTGTCGGCCCATTCAAAGAAGCGGTTGAGACCTTGCCTCGTCGAACACTTAGTAAACCGATTCGAACGCAATTCGGCTGGCACTTAATTGAAGTTCTTGATCGACGTGATGCCGATCAAACTGATGAGTTTAAACGTGAGCGAGCGGCGCGTATCTTACAATCAAGAAAGTTTGATGAAGAAGTCGAAACCTGGTTGCGTGAAATGCGTGACTCTTCCTACGTTGAAGTTTTAATTGAAACTGAAAAGAAGTAACGGATAACAGCAGGTGACTGCAAATTTACCCGCGAGTCAATCTTATCTTCCGGTGATTGCTGTCACCGGAGGTGAACCATCCGGCATAGCATCTGAAGTCATTATAAAGGCCCTGCTGCAACCTATTGACGCACGTATTATAGTGATTGCAGATGCCGACTGGTTAGCCGAAGTGGCCAGTCAAATAAAAGTTAGTATCATCATTAAACGCTTTGACACTGCCGACAACATTGGTCCCCATAAACCTGGTGAAATCAATGTGTTACACACGCCACTTATCGAAAAGCCCTTGTTAGGAAAATTAAATACGGTGAACGCGCCATATGTACTTAACTTGCTAACCTTGGCGCATCAACTCGCATCCTCAAATCAAGTTGATGCCATTGTGACAGCTCCGGTACACAAGGGAGTTATAAACGATGCTGGCATTAGCTTTTCTGGGCATACTGAGTTTTTTGCCGCCGCGAGCAGTGTCAATCAAGTGGTCATGATGCTAGCGTCGGAAATTATGAGAGTTGCATTAGTCACTACTCACATTCCACTAGAGCAAGTGGCGAAATCTATAACATCTGAACGATTAAGTAGTGTACTCACCATTTGTTACCAAGGTCTTCGGCAACTTGGTATTACAACGCCTAAAATTTGTGTGCTGGGGCTGAATCCTCACGCTGGAGAGCAAGGACACTTAGGTTCAGAAGAACTAACAACCATAAATCCAGTAATAGAAAAATATCGATCTCAAGGAGAATCGATAATAGGACCGTTACCTGCTGATACCGCATTTAATCAAAGTAATCTTGCCTCAACAGATTTATTTTTAGCGATGTACCATGATCAAGGGTTACCCGTTATTAAGTACGCGAGTTTTGGTAAGTGCGCCAATGTTACGCTTGGATTACCTTATTTGAGAACCTCTGTCGATCACGGTACCGCATTGGATATCGCAGATAAATTTTGTGCTTCTGAGTCGAGCATGTTGTACGCTTTGCAATTTGTAATCAAAGCTATTAAGCCGTCCCACCATTAAACCCCATACTATTTAGAGACGATTATGAAACCCATTCACCATCAGGCGAAAAAGCGCTTTGGGCAGAATTTTTTGCATGATCCAACTGTCATCAGTCGAATCGTCAATACCATTAATCCTAAGGCTGGCGATAACATGATTGAAATTGGTCCTGGCCCCGGCGCACTTACTCAACCCATACTAAAGCGAGTGGGTGCAATGAAAGTGGTTGAGTTGGACCGAGAAGTCATTCCAAAACTTAAAATGTTTTGTTTAGGCGATGGTGAACTTGACGTTATAGAGTCTGATGCACTTAAAGTCGATTTCAGTCAGTTTGCACAATCCCCTAATAGCTTGAGAGTCATTGGCAATCTTCCCTATAACATCTCGACGCCTTTAATGTTCCATTTGTTTGATTCAATAGACCTGATTAAAGACATGCACTTTATGTTGCAAAAAGAAGTTGTCATGCGCTTAACAGCGAGTACAGGAACAAAGGAATACGGCAGACTATCGATAATGGCTCAATACTTCACTCGAGCAGAACTGATGTTTATTGTCAAACCAGGCGCGTTTAATCCGCCCCCCAAAGTTGACTCAGCGATAGTAAAATTAACCCCGAAAGCGAAGAGTGAACGGCCAAATGTGGATTTAAAATTATTAAATAAAATCGTCACGACAGCTTTCAGTCTTCGCAGAAAGACCTTGAGAAATAGTCTTAAAAGTATTTTGACGTCCGATGACTTTGCTTCTTTGGACATTGATCCGCAAGCTAGAGCTGAAACTTTATCGCCCGAACAGTTTATTGCGATAGCTCAATGGGTCGGTCAAAATGAGACTCGAAAATAAAATACGTTATACCAAGTAAAAAAATAGATACGCGTTATAATTTGCCACACTATTTTATTGGTGCATTATTCTGTTGGAGCATTATTTTGTTGATGCATTACCGACATGCTATGTTTAATTAAATAAAAAATCAAAGTTGCTTATGTCAAACCTTAAAAACAAGTTTCTTGAACTGGCTATCGAGCGCCAAGCACTTAAGTTTGGTGAGTTTACATTGAAGTCTGGCCGAATCAGCCCTTATTTTTTTAATGCTGGATTATTTTCCAGTGGTCGTGATTTGCATCAACTTGGCCAGTGCTACGCCTCGACTCTTGTCGACCAAGGTGCCAAGTTTGATATGTTGTTTGGGCCAGCTTACAAAGGAATTCCACTGGCAACGGTTACCGCAGCTTCGCTTTATGCAAATCATAATTTAGACATTCCTGTAAGTTACAATCGTAAAGAAGCCAAAACTCATGGCGAAGGAGGCTCACTCGTTGGTGCCGAACTCAAAGGTAATGTCATGATTGTCGACGACGTTATCACCGCTGGCACGGCTATTCGAGAGTCGATTGAAATAATTCAACAAACAGGCGCAACTCCCGCTGGCGTTTTGGTCGCACTCGATCGACAGGAACGTGGAAAAGGTGAACTGTCAGCGATTCAAGAAGTCGAAAAAGAATACAACATCCCGGTTTTTTCGATTGTAAATTTGACTGATTTGGCGAATTTTATAAAAAGTGACCACCAACTCTCGACTTTTAGCGGAAAAATCGAGCAATATCGACAACAATACGGTATTCGCTAAAAAAGTTTGCTAAATTAAGTTCATGACCTTTTATCCGACAAATCTTTTACGTTTCAGTGCCATTTCTTTGTGCACACTCTTTTTATTTTGCTCTGTTGCCAATGCAAAAAATTATTATCGTTACAAAAATAGCAAAGGACAGTTCGAGCTGGTCGAACAACTTTCACCTGAAGCTATTGCGGCTGGTTACGATGTTATTAATGACAAAGGCCAGTTAATTGAGAGAGTTGCGCCTGGAAAGACGCTGGGTGAAATAGAAGATGAAAAAGAAGAAATAAAAGAAGCCAAGCGTAAAGAGTTTGCGCGACAACAGCAGCTCAGGCGTGATGCAGAGCTATTAAAATTATTCAGATCTGAGATAGAGATTTTAAGAGCACGCGACACTGCCGTTTCTGGAATTGACCAACGCATTGAATTAAGCAAAAACCAGAGAAGTTTACTTAAGTCTTCCATTGAAGATCTTCAAAAGCGTGCTGCAGACTTCGAACGAAGTGGAAAGCCTGTTCCTCAATATCTTAAAGACAACATTAGCGAAACTCAAAAGCAGATCGCCGATCGAGAACGCAGAGAAAAAGTCACCGCCACAGAGCGAGCCAAGGTCGTTGCCGATTACGATCGAGATCTAATACGTTTTAAGGAGCTGCAAACTCGACGAATGGTAATGCAACACCAAGATGATAAAACTGACAATGCCGAGCTCAACCAAAACAGAATATTTCTAACTTGCTTTGATGAGTCTCGTTGCAACGATATCTGGCAAAAGGCGCAGGAATTCGCAAAAAATAAAGCCAGCGGAACGCTTGAAATTATATCTGAATCCGTTCTGCTCACTTCAGCCCCTAAGAATGACAGTGAATTGAGCATTTCCTTTGCCCGCCTGCCCAGCAATAAAAAAACTTATATTGTGTTAGAAGTTATTTGCAATGACACCGAAGCGGGAGCTGAGCTTTGTAAGCAAGGCGAAGCAAACCGGTTACTTACAGAGTTTCAAGGTTTGATCACGCCAAAAAGCAATGAACAAACCGAGAGTACGCCTGAGTCTTAAGTAATCCGACTTCATTGGATTTTTGTATTGATCAAGATTTTACTTCTAAGTCTGCCTTTGCAAAAGGTGCATTACCAGTGACGACTCTATTGCTTTAAACCAACCACCAAAAAAGGCTCGCGAAGCAAAAACAGGACGTTGACACTAGGTAAACCGAGCGATCTCGAAAACGTCGCGAATTTACTGCGAGACACACAAACAATATTCCCCATAAAGCGAAAAAAATCGCTACTATACTTGTTAGAAAACTCATTGTCTTAATCTGTCGCTAGAAAGCTTCGTCTGCATTAACCAAAATACTTTTGGCTTTTTTAATTGATTCAGCATAACTGCGGTAGGGACCGAACATGAGTCCTTGTTCTATCTTAATGTACCAAGCTCTGGCTTGGTTATAGATTAAAAACTTTCCAGGTAAGATTTCAAAATTCATCGTATTTTCCTTATCCTTTCCAAAATATTGGTTTCCGTTAAATCAGGTATTCCATTACTGATAATGACTCCATGAACCCTTCTTAACGCTCTGATTTGGCGCGATTATAAATGAGAAGTAGTTCACAAAAAACCGTTACTATTCACAGCTTAACTCACCAAAGAGCATCTAACTTGTATAGTCAGTCAAGTCTGTAAAAACTTACAACATTTAGTTTGCTCGGCATTTAGCACTTTGGTGATGATCTTTAACTTGCACATAGAGTAAACGTCTTTATGACCACAGTAGGTCTAATAATCATTCATTGAATAATCAGACGGCCCTCACAGTATGAAGCATACCTGTTTCACAGTTCTGCAATAGCGCTTTGACACGTAAATGATTATGAGAAGCAGAGCAAACATTGTCTTAGCATTTCTGGTTGAATGGTAAACATTGATTATTAGTTAAGGACGTTAAGGTATGAATCGACTTTTATTAGTATCGTTGATGCTTATCACCTGTTGTCTAAAAGCCGAAGATAACAATTTGAAAACATTAGAAGGGGAGTTGGAAGTCTTAATTGAAGACAACTTCGAAACTAAACAAACTCGACTGCATTACAATCTCATCGATAATAACTCCAATAAAGTTTACCCTCTTAATATTGCCGAGAGTGAGGCTAATAAACTTTTAACAGGTCAAAAGGTATCGGTCACCGGATATTGGCACTCCGAGCCGCAAGTTAATAAAAACAAGAAGTCAACTGAGACTCTCAATTCATTTAATGTCGACCGGTTATCTATCGTTTCAAATCCCACACAAAAAAATAAGTCAGGAAGCCGACCGACAGATGTTCGTGCAGCTATGATAGTACTCGTTGATTTTACTGATGAACAAACTTCCAGTTACTTCACAAGAGCTCAGATCGAGAAAGCAATGTACTCTGAGGTGACCAGCGATAAATCAGCAAACCTTGCGACTGAACACAGCTCATTTTTTCAAGCACGATTTAATAACGATGTTGATAATAATGGCTCTCCAGACGTTTTTGGTCCGATTCAACTTCCCTACGCTGCGAACAGTTCTTGTGACAGAACAACCTGGACACCCGATGCCGATCAAGCGTTAAGCGACAGTGGCGTTAATCTTTCTCAATACCGACATAGAGTGTATGTCTACCCGAAGAACGTTGGTTGTGGTTGGGCGGGACTCGCACATGTTGGCTGTGGCACAACCTGTCGAGCCTGGATTCAAACAGGTATAGGTTCTATGCCCTTTGTTCTCGCGCATGAACTCGGGCATAACTTGGGCTCAAGCCATGCCGCAACTCTAAACGCTGATGGAACATTAAACGAATATGGCGATAAAACCGATTACATGGGTTCAGGCTATCGGCCAATGAACGCAGCGCATCGAGATTTACTTGGTTACTATAATGATTTTCCAGAGTTTCTTCTCGGACTGACGAGAAGTTCGGACGTTACTATCACTACCATGGAAAAAGATCTTCGCGATCCAAACATCACCGATTTTCAAGCACTAAAAATTCCAACTTCACTTAGTGACCATCTTTATATTTCCTATCGAAAAAACGAAGGTGTATTTGGAATGGCCAGCAACTTTGACGAGCGGATTTCAATTCATCGATTAGAAGGCCTCAAATCAGTATTTATTTCGCACATTGGACAAGGCGAGACTTTTGAAGATACCGATAGAGGTGTCAAAGTTGAAGCGTTAGCCACCGGAGGAGATACCGCTGAAGTTCGCATTATTGTAAACAATCAAGACAGTTGTATCGCCCGAAAGCCTTCTGTTGCCATTACCGAGTCATTAATTGAAACCGATCACTCAGGCACAAGCTTGGAAACTCAAGTTAACATTACCAACAATGACAGCTCAGGATGCAGTGCTCGACAGTTCAACCTAGGGCTTACAAGTGACGCGGGATTAAGTGTTACCAGCAACAATATGTCCGTATCAGCTGAAGCCGATGGCGTTACTTCAATAGTACTTGAGGCTACATCGGAACTGAACGCTGCAAATGGTGACTACCAGTTTCAGTTCATTTTGACTGATCCAAATGCTGAGTTTGCACCAACTCTCTCTGGTCAAGCGACCTACCGAATTGTTCAAGATACGACCGCGCCGTCTGCACCAAACAGACCGTCAGTGAGTGCGACAGAGTCCGAAGTTACGTTAAATTGGACAGCCGTCAATGATGTTGATCAACTTGAATATTTAATTTATCGAGACAATGCATTAATTGCGACAACTTCAGACACAACTTATATCGATAATGCTGTAGTTCTAGATGAGACTTACAGCTATTACATCACAGCTCGAGACTCTTCTGGTAATGAATCAGTTGCCAGTGATACGGTTGATGTGCAAGTCAAACAACCTGAAGACGAAGGCGGTGCAATATTCTTCGTCACGTTATTACTGCTTTCTTGTTACAGATTGCGCAAGAGAGTGTAATTAGAGTACAACTTCAAAGTTGTTTCTCTCCCAACTCAAGGCTCCTTCGGGAGCCTTATCTTTATTCGAACACGTTCAATACATTCGTAAGATGGATTTACTAATTTTTAATGAGAGGAGTGTCGCACATGATCGCAAATAATCGAGTGTAGTTGGTTTAAACCATCAGTAAGACAAGCTGGCCCAGGTTGTAAAATATCCGCTGACTTAATTTCGAATAGCTGATTATTCTTCACCGCTTTAACTTCTTGCCAACCGGGACGAGACATTACTTTTTCTGCTTTAAATTTTCGACCACACCAAGATCCAATAATGATGTCTGGGTTCTTTTCTAAAACTTCAGAAGGATTAGCAATTATTCTATTTTTCCCTAAACTCTGCTTCGATTTTTCGGAAAAAATATCATCACCACCAGCTATTTCAATTAATTCGGATACCCAGCGAATTCCACAAATCAAGGGATCGTACCATTCTTCAAAGTACACTCTTGGACGATATGAAAGATCCTTTGCTTGTTGCGAAATAGCATCAATATGGCTTTGAAACTGGCAAATTAATTGTTCCGCCTTGTCTGCTTTTCCAATCAACGCTCCAAGGGTGAGCAGCATCTTTAAGATTTCTTCGATAGAACGCTGATTAAATATATGGACCTCTACACCCGCTCGAACTAGCTCTGCAGCTATATCAGCCTGCATATCAGAAAAGCCAAGAATCAAATCAGGTTTCAAATCCAGTATTTTGTCAATTTTTGCGCTAGTAAAAGCAGAAATTTTAGGCTTTTCTTTTCTTGCATGAGGAGGTCTAACAGTATAGCCGGATATACCTACTATACGATCCTGCTCCCCCATTAAATAAAGTGCCTCGGTGGTCTCTTCTGTCATGCAAATTATACGTTCAGGAAAACTACTCATTTAACTCAGTGTACTAATTAGGAAAGTGATTTACATTACACCATTGGAGAGTATGTAAAAGCAATTTTTCTCTCGGTTGAGTTAAGTCATCAATTAAGCTTGATTTTTTTGCTTTATCAAAGCTCGATTCAGTTCAGCGACAGTGCAAGGTTGTGAAAAATAAAATCCCTGAAACAAATAACATCCCTGCTCTCTAAAAAACTCAACCTGCGCCTCACTCTCAATTCCTTCTGCCACTACTTCAAGACCAAGTTCAGACGCCATGCTGATAATAGTTCGAGCAATTGCTTCGCTATCGTGGTCACCAGGAATATCATTTACAAACGATTTATCTATTTTCAACTTATCGAGAGGCAATTTTTTCAAGTAAGATAAAGACGAATAGCCTGTACCAAAATCATCCAATGAAATTTTTATCCCTCTTTTTTTAAGCTGAGATAAAACATCAACGGCGCGCTCCATGTCCATCATTAATAAACTCTCTGTTACTTCAAGTTCTAAAGAATGATATGACAGATCGGCATGTTTAATCAGATTGTCTATGAACGGTATTAATAAATCCGACGCTATTTGTCGCGCCGATAAGTTAACTGTTATGTAGAATTGCTGACCAAAAGATTTTTGCCAATTCAATAATTGAGAGAATGACTCAGACAGCACAAATTCACCCAATGCAAGAATAGTATCGCTCTCTTCTGCCAATGGAATAAATTCCATTGGCGAAATAAAATCTTCAAAAGGATGATACCATCGAAGCAGAGCTTCAGCACCTTCGATTTGATTTGTTTTTATATTATATTGAGGTTGATACAGTACTTCCAGTTGCTGTTCTTTAATAGACGATTTCAGTTCGGTTTTTAATCTTTCCTGGCGGTTAATTCGCTGTTCCATTTGCGGATGAAAAGTGACTACTTTATTCCGACCCAGTAGTTTAGCATGGTACATCGCAAGATCAGCTCTTTTTATTATCTGCTCTGTATTAGTTGCATCAAACGGAAAGAATACTAAGCCTTGACTGATCGAAATGGAAATATTATTACCGCCAATTTCAACTTCTTTTATAACTTCTGCTTGAATCTTCTTTGCAATGCTCTTTGCATTCTGTTTGGCTGCATCATATTCGTATCCAAGTTCATTTAATAAAACTACAAACTCATCTCCACCAAACCGTGAAACCGTATCGGAAGTCCTGCAGTGAAGGTCGATCCGTTTTGCTGTAATTTTCAACAATTCGTCGCCAACAGAATGTCCCATGGTATCGTTTATGTTTTTAAATAAATCCATATCAATAAACATAACAGCTCCAAAACGTTTGTGACGTTTCGCGAGTAACAAAGATTGCTCCAGCCGGTCCATTAAAAAGCTTCGATTAGGCAATCCGGTAAGATCATCATGCTTTGCCATATGAGCAATTTTATCTTGCGATAGTTTTTGCTCGGTAATATCCACGGCAACCGATACCACCCCTTCTTCACAGTCATCTTTCTTTACAAATGGAACCTTTGCGACATCATAAAATTTCATTTCTTTATTGATTGGGCAAACCGATATTTCCTGTCGCAATTCCGACTTTTGGTGATATCGAACTCTTTCGTCATTTAATAACTTGCTATAATAGGGATGAATTTCTATAAGTTGTTCAATAGTTAAATGTTTAAGTTCTTCTAATGTCTTTTCAAAAAGTTTAACGGTTTCTTTGTTAGCCAGAATAATATGGCCTTTCTGGTCTGAAGCAAAAATGGCGTGAGGCACCAGGTCGATAATTTGCTTCAACTGCTCTTCGCTTCTGTTTAACTCGAATGTTCGCCTACGAACTTCTCCTCTCAAAATAAATACAATAATGGCCGTTATAATCGTGGCAATGATAAAGATGGTTAGTAAGTACCTCAACCATTTCGCAATGGGCGAGCTTTTTCGTTGTGTTAACCAACTATCGGTTACTATATAGTAATAAGAGTCTTCCGTATTTTTCCATTTGCCTAATGTCGAATCCAATTTATCTAACAAATGTTTATTACGGTCTTTTTTGGTTGCAAACAAAACCGGAAAAGGATTAAACATAACATCGGAACGAATGACGTTAAACTCGTTCTCAACTACAAACCCATAGTGACTGTTAACTACCCCTGCGTCGACTTCACCAGAATGGATAGCTTTAAAAACATCTCGAAACGAATCATAGTTCTTAATATGACAATCAACGCCAAACTTTTTGCATAATTCGATGAAACGCAATCCACTTATTCCATTGTTTAAAATGCCAATGGATTTATTATCAACTTCAAGAAAGTTAGCAACCTGATAGCCTGGTTTAGTATACAGTTGCCCCCAAACGCTCAAGACACTTTGCTCCGAAAAATCAAATTTGATAGCACGTTCTACTGAGTAGCCGATGCCACTCATGATATCAATTTCGCCAGACTCCAAGCGCTCTAGTTGCTTGGCCCAGCTGTCCACGCTCCAAAGAACTTTCCAATTCGATTCTTTTGCAATTTGATCAACCAATTGAGGAATAATACCTGCAACCTGATCATTAGTATCAAGGTAAACAAGTGGGGGCATAGGAGAACCACCAATTCTTATGACACGATCAGAATTGGCAGCAAACAAGTGTCCGACGAATGCCAGCATTAGAAGCAAAATAGTTTGTTTCAAAGCATTTAAATCTCATGATGCAATCATTCAACCTTAATACAGAAAAACATTTGCTGCCAAAGCTTTATTTTCAAAGACGAGAAAATTCTAAGTAATATTATTCAGATTACTTTATTGAATAAAAGTTGAGAGAATCTGATAAAAATTAGGTAAGAGTCGCGCGGTCGAACCAAAGGCTAATAATCGACAGGCTGTTTTTATAAGCTTAGATTTCTCAAACCTTAGAACTTCTAAACCTTTAAGCTCTTAAACCTTAAAGCTCTTAAACCTTAAAGCTCTTAAACCTCAATGCTCTGTAATCCTTGGATTCTGAAACCCTAGGATTCTGAAACGCTTCTATTCTCGGTGATTTGTATTATCGAACATACCTATTTAAATAACAGCACATTGAACATTTGAAGACACATTCAACCAAGAGTTTCAGCATTTTACACATCATGTTGATCCAGATAGTCATGGCAGACTCCAACATTTGATAAACTCTTTACTTGAGAGTCAAAATCCGACTTTTTTGGCTAGACCTGCTAATGCGTTTGCGTCATTTATGCCTAAGTTTCCATTCGCTTGCGGATAACTGATATATTTTGATTTGAGACACGTATAATTCATACAAGTTAATACGGCACAACATTAGAATCGAGATGTGAAATTTTGGTCAAAAAACGCGAATTAACAAGCATTCTAGACGCATAAGCGTTGACTATATTTAAAAACCAGTAACAATTATAACAATAGCCCGCCACAGGAGTGTTTCATGTCAGATATTAATTACGATTTGCTTAAACAAGCATTCGATAAAGCGCTCGATCTGATCCTAATACTTGAAGCAGACTATAACGATGTTGGTAACTCTAAAATCATTTATGCTAACGATGCAGTAGCGTCAACTCTGGGTTATAGCATTGATGAGATGTTGGGTAATAGTCCACGTATGTTTCAAGGCGAAAGTACCGACAAAATGACTCGAATGGAAATAAGGGTTTCGCTCAAGCAGCAAAAGCCCATTCATTCAAAAATTTTAAACTATACTAAAAATGGAGAGCCCATCTGGCTCGACATAAATATGGTGCCACTCCACAATAACAAAGGTGAAGTTACACATTTCTGTGCAACCGAACGAGTCACAACAGCACCGGAATAACAATAACGATACGAACCCTATAGTTAGCGAAGTACTGATATGCATCTTCCCGATCACTTATTTCGACAAGCAGTAGACAATGCGCTCGATATTATAATGATAACGGAAGTAGAACTCGCCGATCCGGGTAACAACAAAATTGTTTACGTCAACGATGCCTTCTGCGAACTGTTTCTATACACCCGGGAAGAAATTATTGGTCGCTCACCAAGAATTTTGCAAGGTGACGGCACCAGTGACGAAAGCCGGGAAAAAATTCGCCATGCCTTAAAAACCGGACATTCAGTTCATACCGAAATTGTTAACTACGATAAGAAAGGACAAAAGCATTGGATAGACCTGAAAATGGTGCCTTTGTTTGATGTCGACTATTGCGTCACTCACTTTCTTTTTATCGAACGAGATGCATCGGAGCGTAAACAACGCGAAAAGCAACTTTATCACGAGGCAACCATTGATAGCCTCACCGGCATAAACAATCGACACCACACTTACCAAATAGCAACCCATGCCCTTGAAAAAGCCTCTCGATATCAAACAGCTCTGAGCTTTATGATGCTCGACATCGATCACTTTAAACAGATTAATGACACTTACGGGCATCCTGTTGGTGATAAAGTTCTGCGTCAGCTAGCTCAAATACTCAAAAATGATATTCGAGCGGTGGATACAGTGGGACGCGTTGGAGGCGAAGAGTTCTGTATTGTATTGCCAGAAATTAAATTAAAGAACGCCACTGACATGGCCAATAGAATAAGGGTGAATGTTGAAAATTTTAATTGGCAAGAACTTGGCTTAAGTAATCCTTTAACCATAAGTATTGGATTGACGAAGTTTGAAGAAGACACTTTAGACTCATTGATTAAAAAGGCGGATACCGCTCTTTACCAAGCCAAAGAACAAGGAAGAAATCGAGTCGCCGTTGGTTAACTTGTCAAAGAGTTAACTAACGAACGCTGCCTAACTGCCGGACATCCTACCAAAACAATTATCTTCCTAGCCCTTTGAACCTCATGAGCCTACACCAATCTATAGTGAAAATCTCACAAGCATGAGCCCATTCAATAATTCTCATAATAGTTAAAAAGAATCCCATTCCGTAATCGTAATTGCCGAATATTTTCGGTAGTATCAAGCGAATAAATAAAAATGCGTTGCTCAACATAACCTTTGTTTTATAACGTTTGTTTTGTGCTGACTTGTATAGCCTACTTAAGATAGTCTCTTTTAGGTAGCCTACTTTAAATAGCCCGCACAGCGCTCATAAATTCGTCCAATAAATAACATCACAATAAAAGGAAAAATATATGTTTGAATCTTACCAACTTGCCTACTGGGGAATATGGGTCATCGGAACCACTATTTTTATTCAAGCTGTTGTTGCTTCAATCGCACATCGACGCCAAAGTCATTACGTACCAGGAATAGTCGACAGTAATTTAAGTCACAGCTCCTTCGTATTTCGCAGTCACCGTACGTTTTTAAATTCGCTCGAAAACGTAGTGATGTTTTTCATTCCTGTGGCGGCGGCTTTTGCCAGTGGTATGGATATCAAATGGTTAACTATATTGATTTGGACCTATGCAATAGCACGAATCATCCATATGGTGCTTTACTATGTCATTGCAACTGAAAAAAATCCAAGTCCGCGCAGTTATTTCTATATGATTGCCTTAATCAGTAATTTAGTGTTAATTATTATGCTGGCGATTCATCTAGCAAAATAAACATTCGACATTACAAAATATGGAGTGGGTATGAGACATATAAATTTGAAAAAATCCAGTTTGATAGTGTTAGCGTCTTTACTCAGTATTTCTGGATGTAAAGAGTTACAACCGATACTGGATACAGCAGGACAAATCGCTCAACAGTCACAGCAAACCACTCCTTCTCAAGTCGATACTCAAACGGCAATTAAACAAGCGCTCAGTCAGGGAATCGATAAAAGTATTCAACAATTAGGAACCAATGGAGGCTTCAGCTCGGGCGCATTTAGAATTCCTTTACCTGGGGACTTACAAAAGCTAGGTCAACAAGCCAGGGATTTAGGATTAGGCCGATACGTTGATGATTTTGAAATGTCGATGAACCGTGCTGCAGAGAAAGCGGTTCCAATCGCGAAAGATGCTTTTAAAGCTAGCATTCAGCAAATGACGCTAAACGATGTCGTTAGCATAATGCGTGGCAGTGATAATGCCGCAACACAATATTTTGAGCGCACAATGCGTCCAACCTTGACTCAACGATTTTTACCCATTGTTGCTCGCTCTACCGACGCAGTCGGCGTAACCAAAGAGTACAAAGATTTCGCCAGCAAAGTATCTTTCTACGCGACAGCGGCTGGCATCAACATGCCGAGCAATGCCGATCTTGACCAATACGTCACTCAAAAAGCAACTGATGCGTTATTCACCAAAGTCGCCGATGTTGAAAAGAGTATCCGACAAGATCCATGGGGTCAGGCGAGCGCTTTAATTCGACAAGTGTTTGGTTACTATCGAAACAATTAACAACCAGATTAAATTCAAATTAGCGAAAGCTTTAAGTTATGCTTGATTAGCGTTCAAATGCGATTCCTGATCGACATCTTGCACAATCTTCTGGTGTGACTCGGACTCAACAAGCTCTCCGATGGCATTGTTGTAATAGAGATGGAAGAAATCTTGTGTCAGCTTTTGCTCAATTTCCACAGCCAATTCTGTTGGGCAAAATACGGTAATCTCCATAACCAAATGCGCTAGTTCATTAGTATGAATCTGAATATCGGGTTCGGGACCGGCAATTGGAACATCAAGTCGTTTTTCAATCAAAAGGCTGTATCGAGTTGCCACGTCATGGAAAGGCTCACAATATTCTTTCGCCTTTTCTAATAGCGGACTTTTTAACTGAAATATATTTTTAACCGGCTCTACGGTAATATGAAAAGTATGCGTTGCGTAACGGCGCAAATAATTTAGATTTTTGACAGCTTGAGTAACAAATCGGTTATTGGGGATAGAAGCTGTTTTTCCAGTGTAACTGTAAGCTTTATTATCCACTTCAAGTAATGTCACCTTTAACCAATCTCGACTCGCAACCTCTCCGTATTGGCCGTCAATCTCTATCCAATCGCCAACAGAAAAAGCACGTACACTCGATAGATAAACAAAGCCCAATAAACATTGAATGTACTCTCGGGTGGCTAAAATGATAGCAACGGTAAACGCGGCAATCGACAACGCAAAATCTTTAATGTCATCTGACCAAAGAATAAAGATCAGAATGAACCCTAGAAAATTAGTGAAGTTACGAATACTGCTAATCGTTGACCGACGATCTTTACCCTTTCGCTTAGCACGTTTACGAACGTAGTTAATCACCCACTCACGGATAGCCACCACAACGAGAATAAGCAGCAATGAGCTCCATAGCTTATATTCGCTTATGAGTGATTGAAGTTGTTCAAAAAGTTCGCTTAATGTCATGGTAACTATCAAATTCCAATTCTTATTAGCAACAGTCGATTGCAGAGCTTACTCGGTTGCTGAGAGTACTCGGTTACAGTGCTTATTCGGTAACAGTGCTTACCCGGTAACAATGTGTGCTGGGCGCGTACCCTAACACTTTAAAGTGAAGGAATAAACTTTGCTCCTCCGCGATACAGCGCTCACTTGCTCATTATAGTAATGACAACTTAAAGTGGTTAGGCATTTGAGTCGTCGATCTCAGCCATTACTCTGCAAGCGGAACCTTAGCTTTAAATTAACTCGGTTCTATCGCTATATTTGGTTGACAATAACGGTCACAAAGCATTTTACTAAACTTTATAATTTTTTAACGAGGTTTACATAACAATTTGAAAACTATCGAGATTTAGTGCTCAATTGCCTTCGCATAAAGCAGTTTCCCGAACTATAGTTAGTTGACACTACTATTGTCGTCGCCGCCCAAGCCACTTAAGTTTGGTCGAGCAAAATAACGACGAAAATGAAGATTATTGATTAAACGGTGATAATACTCGTAAGCAATTGAAAATAAACCACAACTTCACCACCACTTTGGTGAATTCACCATTGAATTTTCGACTGATTACAGTAGTATCTCAATTTTAGCGTTTAGGAACCCAGGGCAACTATGCCATACCAGGATCAGATAACATCAGTTTCGATGATTGCCGATATCATTCGTAGTTCGGTGAACGACGCTATTAGCTCGTTAGAGCGATATCACAATGGTGAAAATGGCGCAGAAGCGAGGAAAGCCGCCTGGTCCAGTGTTTACCAGCTCAATCGAGTTTTCACTTTTATCGAACTGCAGTCTGCCGCCCTGCTCACTCGCGATATATGTAATATTCTAAAACAGTTTAGCGATCCGTATAGCGAAGAGGACGACGAGCGCCTCGAAGCTGTCATCTACAGTCTGACAATTATGGAACGCTACATCGATTTTATTTGTACCAAGCCATTCGACTTACCACAATTGCTGTTCACCATTATCAACGACTTACGAGCAACCAGTAACCAACCGCTGTTTGCCGAGTCCAGCTTCTTTGAAGCCAACCATCGCAAAGTCAGAGAAGACCTTGAGTCAAGAAATCGTCTGGACGACTATGAAAAAGTGAAAACCTCTCGTCGCCTCAGGCAGATGTTCCAGATGGGATTGATTGAGATAATTCGAAAAACCAATGTTTCCGGTGGACTTGGCATGATGTCTCGAGCACTGCTCAAACTCGACAAGCAATGCGGTTGTCCGAGCGCGCCTAACCTGTGGTGGATTGCAGCAGGCGCAATTGAAGGCTTTCAGAACGGTGGATTAATTGTCCGGCCCGATCGAATTAAGCTGATGTCACGACTCGATTTACAAATCCGTGAGCTCGGCAGAGTTGATCATAATATTAATTACAAAAATCGTGAAAAAGCAGAACAGCTGGCTTTCGAATTACTTTATTTAGTCAGTTTATCAGACTCCAGCGAGCCATTAACCGAAGAGCTCCGGATTCATTTTGATTTGCAAAATACTGGTCTCACCGAGCGTAACCTTGCGCAAGAGTTCTTGTTATTAAAAGGTTTAAAAGAAGACGATTACGCCTCGTTGTTTGACACGATTCTCGAAGACATCTTAAAAGTTCAAACCGATCTTATCGCCGAAGATTATGATGCAAACTCTGAAGAGTTGAGCCAGTTGTACCATCAGGTAAAACAATTGCACAGCTTATTCTCGGTACTGGAATATCAGTCATTAGAAATCCAGTTGAAAGAAGCAGTCGAACGAATCGAATTAACCATGAATAAAAATGTTAAGTTAAACGACACCGATCGGCGATTTACCAGTGATGTATTGGCGAAAATTGAAAGCTTCTTGAACGAGCGCAAACACAGCGGTCCTAAGTCTCAAACCAATCTAAATCGTAAATCATTAACGGTGGAGCAGTCTGAAGCGGTTAATTACGGTCGCAAACAAATTCATCAGGTAATTACGCAGATCGAAAACTACAGCAAACAGGAACACGATCCTGAATTGCTGCATTCGATGCCCGCATCACTTGAACGCGCTGCGCAAAAACTGACAGACTTAAACGCGAACAACATCATAACTCTTATTGATGAGTTGATTGAATTATCTCACCAGTATTTCTTGAAACAACCCGCTACCATGCAAGCACTTGAATTATTGGCCGATATTCTTTGCAGCATTGAGTTTCACCTCGAAACGCTGGAAAAAAATCATATTCCGAGTGAAAAAATTTACCAGTTTGCAGACGAGAACTTGGCTCGACTTAAAGCTTACATCGAACGATAATAATTTATGCGCTGGTTAGTTTTGGTTACCCTTCTCTGGGCTTTTAGCTTTTCTCTGATTGGCGAATTTCTAGCAGGCGAAGTAGATGGATACATAGCGGTGTTCAGTCGAATGGTACTGGCGATACTCGTGTTTATCCCTTTTATCCGTTTCAATAAAATTCAGCCCTTTATGGCTCTGAAACTCATGATGATTGGTGCTGTTCAAATTGGCCTGATGTATTTATTTTTATATCACAGCTTTTTATTTTTATCGGTACCAGAAGTATTACTCTTTACCATTTTCACCCCGGTTTATGTATCACTACTCGATGACCTTATTTTTGTCAGGCAATTCCGTTGGCACTGGTTTTGGCCTGCAGTATTATCTGTGATTGGTGCTGCTATCATTCGTTATCAATCCCCGAGCCAGAACTTTTGGTTTGGACTCTTGTTGGTTCAAGCTGCCAACATCTGTTTTGCCTTTGGTCAAGTTGCTTATCGGCGTCTCGCCGACACCAATTTGCAGTCGCAACGACAACACTTTGTCTTCTTTTTTCTAGGAGCGCTAATACTAACCGGTACGACGGCAATAATATTTGCTGACTGGGCAAAGATACCAGACAATACGCTTCAATACGGTGTGATTTTGTGGCTTGGAGTGGCGGCTTCTGGGCTGGGTTATTTTTTGTGGAATTACGGTGCCAAACAGGTTAATACAGGGCAACTTGCGACTATGAACAATGCCCTAATTCCGCTCGGACTGTTAGTTAACTTTCTTTTTTGGAGTCACAACCTTTATTGGCCAACGCTGATTCTTGGCGGTTGTGTGATTGCCGTATCGGTTATCTGGTCAAGCCGCAAGCCCAAATCACTGTCAAATTCGCAGTAAATTTACGTCATTATTTTTTATTAAAACAAACTTAAGTTGTCGCCAGGCTTAGGTGTGCCAGCAGGCTCGATACACTGCTTGTTATCCAGTGAAGGGTTTTTCGCAGTATCGGTCACCGCATATTCTTGCATGCCAACATACGATTTAGATTGCATCAAAGGTGCAAGAGTCTGCGACTCTGAAGTATTCAGCCAGTCTTTCCAACTGCTTTCATCCAAAATTAATGGCATGCGATGATGAACAGCGCCTACTAACTCGTTCGCCTCTGTGGTCAGAATACAAAAGTTATCTTGATTGACCTTACCATCGTCAAAAGTGGTCCAAATTCCTGCCATCATAAAAGCTCGCTGATCGCTATATTCAAACAAATGCCATGGACGATTTTTTTGATGGGCTTCTCCCTCAGGTTCAAAAAAGCCATCAGCGGGAACTAAACAACGCTGAGTTTTGAACGAAGCACCAAACATTTTACTGTCGGCGACAGATTCGCTTCGCGCATTAATTTTAGTGAAAGACGATTTTGCCCAGGTTGGTCTAAACCCCCAAGTCATCCACGCCAGTTGAGGACCATTAGGTGATGCGACAATAAGAGGGCACTTTTGCGAAGGCGCGATATTAAATCGAGGTATGATTTGACTAATGTCATCCCAGAATTCTCGCCAGGGATTATGAGTTGTAAACTCAGGCTGATTACGTAAAAGATAGCGACCGCACATAATGTACCCATTTAAATTTTCTTTAAAGTAAGCCTTTGCTTAAAATTCGCACCTTGAATGACAGGCCATTTAAATATTCGCTTCAACTCAGAAGCCACGGTTTGCAGCTATAAAGTTGATGTGTCAAACTTTGTCGTGTTTAACGTTATAGTCTAACGACTGACTCCCTGCCACACAATAAGGTCACGAACCGATGCAGTTTCACTTATTTGTTAGATGTTTATTTACTGTTTGCTTTATGTTGACAATCAATGACGTTAAGTCAGAAGAGTCAAATCAGTCAAACTTCTCTGGTATATGGTCCGGCTACTTCGGCTACTATAATCAACCTGCTTCAGTGGGTGGCAGCTTTTCTCTTGCAATGGTGCACGATGGTAAAACGGTAAGTGGCGAAATCATTGAGCTAGTAATGTTTGAAAAAACACCAACGGTCGCGAGATCAACTATCAGTGGCGTCTTCAAAAATAATGTCTTTAACTTTATTAAAACTTATGATGGCTCAGGTGGTCGAGATCATAGTGTTAATTACGAAGTTAAGTTTGAAAAAGGCATACTGATTGGAGAATGGACGGCAGGTGAGCTAAGAGGTCCCGTTGTGCTGTCACTCATACCGTCTCAAGAATATGCCAAATACCTCGAAACTCGTTATTCAAAATAGACGAGTCCTTCGAAAATCCGATTAATGTGAAAACATCAACTTTACTCCTGGAATAAGACTATGCGCTCCGGACATTTTCCTAGCGACACTAATGACGAAATCAGTTGGCAAACTCTCAAGCAACTCCTCCCATTTTTATTTGAATATAAATACCGAGTCACTTTTGCCTTGTTATTCTTAATTGTGGCAAAAGTCGCCAGTGTCAGTATTCCGTACGTATTTGGTTTAGCCGTTGATGCATTGAATGAAAGCGACAGTACAGATTTAATAATTGTTCCGATTGCACTTATTAGTATGTATGGAGTGCTTCGACTGTCGAATGTTTTATTTGGTGAAATTAGAGATTTGCTATTCGGAAGAGTAACCGAGCGAGCAATGCGACGCATAGGTCTGTCGGTGTTTAAACACTTACACGCTCTCGATATAAATTTTCATCTCAGTCGACGAACCGGAGGAGTCGCTCGCGACATCGAGCGAGGTGTTTCTGGAGTCAGTTTTTTACTTCGTTTCATGGTGTTCAATATAGTACCTGTTCTTCTTGAAGTTCTTTTTGTTACCGTCATTTTTTTCATGCAATTTTCAATTTACTTTGTTCTTATTATTTTAACTTGCATCGTCAGTTATATTGCCTGGACAGCCAAAGCAACCGAATGGCGCACTCAATTTATTCGTCAAGCAAATGAAGCTGATTCAAAGTCGAATACCACAGCGGTCGATAGCTTGCTGAATTATGAAACAGTAAAATATTTTAATAATGAACACTACGAAGCCGATCGCTACGACCTGGAACTCGCCGAGTGGGAAACCGCTCGACGTAAAAATCGCTTAAGTCTGTTTGCATTAAACAGTGGCCAAGCAATGATCGTTGCTGTCGCAATGGTCGGAATGCTGTTACTTGCCGGATTTAATGTCGCGAATGGAGAGTTAAGTCTGGGTCAATTCACTATGATCAATGGCTACATCATGCAAATTTTCATGCCGTTAAACTTTTTTGGATTTGTTTATCGAGAGATGAAAGGTTCGATGGCTAATATCGAGAAAATGTTTAATCTTCTGAAAGAGCAACCATCCATTCATGACGCTGAAGATGCAAAACAGCTTGAATTCCAACAAGGCGAAATTGAATTTGACTCTGTAGGATTTCATTACACACCAGAGCGCTCCATCCTAAACGATTTAAATTTAACAATAAAAGCTGGAAGCAAAGTAGCCTTTGTCGGACCAAGTGGTGCAGGCAAGTCCACCATAATGAAATTACTGTATCGTTTTTATGATCCTACATCCGGCAGCATCAAGGTAGATGGACAAGACATTAAGCGAGTTACTCAATTCAGTTTACGACAAAAAATTGGTATCGTTCCTCAAGATACTGTTTTGTTCAATACAACCATCGGCGAAAATATTCGTTACGGAAATACTGAAGTGTCTGATGTAGACGTTGAACAAGCTGTTGAGCATGCGTTTCTAAGAGATTTTATTGCGGCGTTGCCTAATGGCTACGATACCATGGTGGGTGAGCGAGGTTTAAAACTATCAGGCGGCGAAAAACAGCGGGTCGCTATCGCTCGTACCATATTAAAAGGATCGCCCATTTTAATTTTTGACGAAGCAACCTCTTCACTTGATAGTCATTCTGAGCGCTTTATTATGCAAGCTATTCATCAAGTGGCTAGAAACCACACAACATTAATCATTGCTCATCGATTATCAACGATAGTTGATGTTGATAAAATATTTGTGCTGGATCAAGGGAAGGTTGTCGAACAAGGCAATCATCAAGAGTTATTGGAGAAACAAGGACACTACGCTCGACTATGGCAAGCACAATTGCAGGAAAAGTTGGAAGAGCAAGAAGGGTAAACAGCAAGTGATTAACTTAAACGAATTAACTTAATCGAGCTAACTTTACCCGACTAGAGTGTTACTCAAACATCGCATCGTTTCTTCAAAAAAAATCAAAGTAGAAACGATGGATGTTTCAGAAAATCCCAAGCAAAAAATCGTGAAATACAGAAATCTCACATCAATTTTTTTACATTGAACTCATTCCGCCAGTAATGGCAGCAATACCACCAAGAAAAATTACCAGCCCCATCAATATAAGACCAATTAATGTCAACACACCCATAATCGTAAAGTAAGTTTTTATTTTATTTAGTGATTCTGCGAGTGCTGCTGCATCGTCTGCATTATAAGCCCGATCGACTGCACTAGCGGATTGAAAAAGCAACACACCCATCCAAATCGGTAACCAGGCAACAACAATTCCAATGATGGTAATAGCGGTGAACGCCCCATAAATGATCATCATCACCCCTACTAATTTCATCCAGCCTTTTGCTGAATATAATCCAGCACTTACCTGACGTGTATCCATAGTACATCCTCTTTATTATCGTTTAGCAAAGCTTTGCTTCGGAAAATCGCGTTTGTGTATGTCACTATTAAACTTAGCAAATTTTCCCGAGCGCACAACTATAAATCAAAGTGCGCAGTCTGAGTGGCAAGTGTTCTAGCCAAGTTCTAGGCGTTCAATCAAAAACCTGACTCTCAATCACTTTTTCGCTGTTGGCTAAAACATAATCTTTGGTATAGTGAGAAAAAAGAATAAAAGGACATCGCTATGTTTTTTCGTGCTTTCGCTGAGACCGTCATACGACCTCTACTTCCTTTGATTTTCATTACTACTGCAGCTTCTGTTTTTAGTCAAAATACAAAAACTGATGATCCCATTTTTGCACGCGACAGTTTTAATTTAGCGCCCATCAGTTGTCCTTTTAAAAATGAAATTAAGTTCGAAAAGCAAGATATCGAATGCTTTTTACTGGAAGTGCCAGAAAACCGAGAAAAGCCTGATTCAAGGTATATCGAACTGCATATCGTAAAACTAAATGCAAAAGTAGACGACGTCAGCAAAGAAGAAGAGAAAGCGTCAAGTACAGCGTCAGATGCTTCAAACAGTGCTCAAGTTACTCAACCAGAACCCGGAAAACGAGATGATCCTGTCGTGTATCTGACTGGAGGTCCTGGAGCAAAAGTAACAACCTATGTAAAACGATTCAAAGACCACGGTTTACTGAAACATCGTGATCTTTACATTATCGAGCAACGCGGTATTGGCTTTTCCGACGATTTTTGTCCCGAATATGCCTTACGCTACCCACATATCGACAACAAAGAAAATTTTATCGAACAACAACAAGCCAATAATCAAAGAGCCAAATACTGCGCCGAAAATGCTCAACGCGCCGGCGTTGATTTAACCGGCTACAACACCATCGAAAATGCTCGGGATGTTCAAGCTCTTAGGCTTGCTCTTGGCCTAAACAGTTGGAACGTATGGGGGATCAGTTACGGTTCAATACTCGGTCAGGCGTATGTCAAACAAGACGAAGCAGCCATCGAAGCCATTGCTATTGATGCCATTATGCCTATCAATGCGAGAGACAATGCCCTTCATTGGCGCGTCACTAAATGGTATCACCGCGTTTTAACTCTGTTAGACGAAGCCTGTCAGGAGCATGCCGAGTGTGGCTCTAACTACCCCAACTTAGCCGATCGAGTACGTGCGGCGGTTATGAGTGTCGATGATCAGGGACTTGAGTTAACGGTTCCTGTGTCGGCAAAGTTTCCCGAAGGAAAAGCTTACTTACATCCGGACTTGGCAGGCATGGCACCTTTCAGCCTGTTTTACGAGCAATCAAATTATGCTGCGCTACCTGCTCTGATTGAGCATTGGAGTCGAGCTCTCGAAACCAAAAATACTGACTTACTAGCATTGTTATTCAGCACTAACAACAGCTTTTTCTCCAGCAGTCGAGGCATGCGTGATGCGATTTTATGTAATGATGGTGGATTTGACTCGATAGCGGCTTCGTTGAAAACTGATCACGACGAATTTCCAGTGCTTGCAAAGGCCCGAGGATCCACAACCATAGCAGAAACCTTTGCTCAACAGTGTCGCGAACTCGGTATGACCCCTCGCCCATCAGAGCAGTACCAACTCGCACAAACCGACGTTCCTGCTTTGATCATCGAAGGTGATATGGATCCAATTACACCACCACCCTTGGCAGAGGTTATTTTACCGGGATTCACTAATGCTACTTATGTCGAGTTTCCTTATGCCGGACACGGACCATCACGTTCCGTAAAATGCGCCGGTGATATGTTAAATCTGTTTTACGATAATCCAGACAAAACACCCGATCTTTCGTGTACCAAGACGATGAAAGCCCCCGACTTTGTAGCTCCGCTATTCAAATCGTCTATTGTCGCGCAATTAGGATCTCGCTTTTTTAACGACAAAAAGCAATTGATTCTGCCCGGCGCCTGGCTATTGATTAGTAGTCTGGTAATGGCCATCTCGGTATTGGTGTTTTTCAGTCAGGCAATTACTCGAAGGCTCGACAGTCGGGAAGCATTTCAAACCGATGGTGCTCGTCTCCTGACTTTTCTAACAGCAACGGCAGGCTTTGCGGGATTAGTGATTTATTTTGTGGCGGGTTTTGCCACCTATCAACATACCGCCTTTCTCATGCTTTTTGGCTTAGTACCCCTTGCAAAATGGGCGGTGGTCTTTACTTGGGTTGCGGTTATTTTTGGAATACTTGGGATATGGCGAACCTGGCAAGTTCATCGCAATTTTGCGATGCCAACCAGCACCTTAATTGGATTCAACCTCTGCAATCTGGCGGCAATCGCTTTTTGGTTGTTTACAGTGGTATGGGATTTAAATATTTTTTAGGGATTAAACATTCGAAGTGAAAAGACGCGGAAACAAGTTCCGCGTCTTGATGCTTTTAGGTGGTTTACTTATTGTAGCCAGCTATCCTCCGTCTGCTCTCGTATTTGTTTGCGTTCAAAATAATCCGCCAAATCACGTTTAACTTCGTAAGCAGTACGATGTTTCTTATTGGATTTCTTGGTTGAAAAGTCTTCATCGTCCCAATGTGGCTTGGAGCTTTTTGAACGACTTACACGACCAGAAGATTGCATGATAAAACCTCTCTAGTTAAAGCACCTTCAAAATAAATATAAGGTCGACCGCATTCATTTTCTAACGAATTATATTGGTGTTAACGATAAATTATTTTTGTTAATCTTCTAGCTTTAATCAAAGATGGAAATAGCTCATGTCCGGCCCTATTTGGCAAAAAAACACCTCTGTTGAAGCGCTCAATAAGCGTAATGCAAATACTCTTGGCGAACACGTGGGCATGGAGGTTACTGAGCTTGGAGATGACTATTTAATTGTCAGCATGCCCGTTGATGAACGTACTCATCAACCTATGGGGTTATTGCACGGCGGCGCATCTGTTGCTCTCGCAGAAACTGTCGGCAGCATTGCTGCCAATATCGCTGTTGACGCAAACCACTTTTGTGTCGGAATGGAAATTAATGCTAATCATGTGAAAGCGGTCAGAAGCGGTACCGTTTATGGCAAAGCCACCCCGCTTCATCTTGGTCGAACATCGCACGTATGGGAAATTAAGATAACCACCAAAGCTGGAGATTTAGTCTGTATATCTCGCTTAACCATGGCCGTAAGAAAAAGATGACATCGGCTTTTAAAAGCTGAAAACAAAAACGCTGGAACAATCCAGCGTTTTTCTTTGTTAACTTAATACAGGTATTAACGAATCAAGGTATTAGCGAACTAAAATCGTCGCTTTATTAATTTTAATGTCTTCTTTGGTTCGTCCGCTTCGAGATCCAGCCTTCTCAATCTCTTTTAATATTTCCATTCCGGTTGTGACTTCACCAAAAATGGTGTGTCTTCCGTCAAGGTGAGGGGTAGGTACAAAAGTAATAAAAAATTGACTGCCGTCGGTTCCTGGTCCCCGGTTCGCCATGCTTAACAGTCCAGGACGGTCGTGTTTAACTTTGTCATCGAATTCTCCGTCATAGAAGTAACCTGGACCACCACTTCCATTGCCTGCAGGGTCACCACCTTGCGCCATAAACTGAGGAATCACCCGATGAAATGTAATGCCATCATAAAATCCTAACCGCGTAAGGTAAATGGTGCTGGTCACATGCATCGGGGCTACTTGCGGCATCAGCTTTAATTCAATCATTCCTTTGTTGGTATCCAGCTGCCAAATATATTGCTTGCTATCATCAAATTTTACAGCAGTTGGTTTGGTCAGTTTTTGCTTCCAACCTGTTTGGCTTTTATCAATTTTTTGCTGAGCAATAAAATTATCGATATTGGTAATGGACGGGTCACTTTTTTCACATCCAGTAAGCAAAGCAAGCGCTAAAAATAATATCAGTCCGTAAGCTTTCATAAATTAACTCCAGATTATTAGTTTTTTAATGGTGTAAATAATTTTATATGAGTGTCATGCACAACTTAAAACAGTAATTATTATTGTTGCTTAATTTGATTAAGTTGTTCGATTAACATTGAAACTTGATCTTCCAATGCTGCAACTCGCTCATTGAGATCATTATCTTCTGGTAACGACGATGCACTTTCTGTCACTGAGTTTGGCATGTTACTTGATTCAATTGTGGCATCGCCTAACAAGTGCTGCCAACGACTTTCTCGTTTTCCCGGCTCGCGCGCAAGTTGTTGAACCATTGCAGGACTGCGATCGGACAACTCAATTAATGCCTGCTCAACGTCAACTACCGAATCAAATTCATGCATCCGTTGAGTTCTACTGCGTAATTCCCCTGGTGTTTGCGCTCCTCGCAACATTAAGCAACAAACTATTGCCAATTCACCCGAGTTCAACTTTAGCTGACCAAACTCGCTGTTACAGAATCGGTGCTTATATTTCACACTGCGGCTAGAACGCTCGGCAGCAGTATCCACCCAGTTTCCTTTCATTAATTGACTTAAGGTCGATTGAACCTCTTGTTCGGTTAATTGCATGACTGGCTCACGATTACTTTTTTGATTACAAGCGGCGGTAATCCCGTTAACCGTCATCGGGTAATAATCAGGAGTGGTTTGCTCCTTTTCTATTAAAGCACCCAATACTCGAAGTTGCTGCGCTGTAAAGTCGAAGGTTGTCATAACACCTAAATCCTTGATACGAATGAACGATACAATAATCGATATAAATAAACGTTAGTTTAAATACAATGTCAGGCGAGCCATTATTGCTTAAATAAACCGACTCACCTACACCTTTTAATACTAATTTAGTGTAAAATTTTATTCTATATGAATCAATTTCGGCGCACAGGTGTGCGACGAAGTAAAAACTAAAGTTGGGATGACAATGCGCGTTTTAGAGTTTATTCGCGAAAAGAGTGAAAAATTGCAAAAAAGCAATGCTGAGTTCATGGCTAAGCTAGAGCCTCAGGTAAAAAACCTCTCAGACAAAGTCACGCAAACTTTAGCCAATACGCTAAACAACCCTTGGATATCCTTTTTTAAATCTTCTGAGGAAGGAGAAGACGAACCTAGGCCTCTGGTACTCGTTCCAGAAGCAGCAAAAGTGTATCAAGACTTGCAACAACAATTAGGCGAAGAAACCTTTGTGGGTGAGTGGTTTACCGTATCACAAGAGTGTATTAATCAATTTGCCGATGTAACCGGCGATCAACAATGGATTCATACCAATGCGGAGCGTGCGAAAAAAGAATCACCTTTCAAGACAACAATCGCGCATGGTTTTCTAACCTTATCGCTAATACCAAAACTAACCGATACCGTGAGTAGTGATAGTAATCCTTACCCAGATGCTAAAATGGTCGTTAACTATGGTTTAAACCAGGTGCGCTTTCCATTCCCGGTTAAATCGGGGTCACGTGTTAGAGCTCGAACAACTTTGATTGGTTTAACGCCAATGAAGCGTAGTATTGAAGTCATCAGCGAAGTCAGCATAGAAGTTGAAAACAGTAAACGCCTTGCTTGCGTCGCAGAAACGGTTTTACGACTGTATTTCTAACTGGACTGTATTTCTAACTGGACTGTATTCCTAACTGAATAGTCTTTGCGGTTAACACCAATATTTAAAAATTAAGTAGTCGCTTTTTAATGCAAACTGTATCTCCGCTGCGATATTTACCTTTGTTCGCGGCAATTTTTGCTATTACTCCTCTGGCCGTTGATATGTATCTGCCAGCCATGCCTGCTATGGCGAATTTTTTCGACACAAAAATAACCGTAGTGCAACTTTCACTGAGCCTTTTTCTTGCTGGATATGCGCTGGGTATGTTGTGTTTTGGTCCACTTGCTGATCATTACGGCCGTAAACGATTTTTAATTAGTGGGTTAGTTGGATTTGTCATTACCAGCTTCGCGCAATCGCAAGTTACCGATATCGATCTATTTAATGCCTTGCGGTTTGTTCAAGCACTATGCGGTGGTGCTGCGACCGTTACTGTTCCAGGAACCATCCGAGATTTATTTGGCAAAGAAACGGCCAAGGGGATTGCTTATGTATCCATGGCAATGATGATCGCCCCCATGCTTGCACCGACATTAGGCAGTCTTATTTTGACTGTCGCAGAGTGGCAATCAATATTTGTTATTCTTAGTATATATGCTCTTTTTATTTTATTAGTTACAGCAAAGAAATTTCCATTTCTACCGCCAAAAACTCGAGCACATCCAAAATTATTCAAAAGTCTCGCGACTAGCTATAAAATTGTCTTTAGCCAAGTGAAGTGTTATCCATTTTTGTTAACCACCATGTTAACCACCTTTACGTTTTTTACATACATTACTTCCGTTTCTTTTGTTTATATTTCGGTGTATGGAATATCAGAAACGGTATTTGGCTTTCTGTTTGGCGCAAACGTCGCGGCTTTAATGCTGGGAAATTTAATCAACGCCAAACTGGTCTCTCGGATTGGCCCCTTACGAATGTTACGTTTTTGTTTAATCGGTGCTGCTGTTTTTGCTTTTCTATTGTGTTTTATATTGGTCACAACAAGTCCTATCGAATGGGCCGTCACAGCATTGCTGTTTTTGATGTTGCATTTAATGATCATTTCCACCAATTCCGACGCCATGGTATTAATGACGTTCCCTAACCAATCGGGAACCGCAACGGCGATTATTGGCACCTTAAAGTTCGGTTCTGGCGCCTGCGCCGGTTTACTATTGTCAGTATTTCACGATGGTACAGCTGCACCATTTGGTTATATTGTTGCTGGGACAGTGTCACTGTTAGTAATTACTCAGCTCGTTAGCTGGCGATTTGTCCAGTCGATTGGCGACTACGCAACAGATTCTCAAAACATTGATTAACTAAACTGGCGTTAACCCAACTCAAGCCTTACACTATCACCATTATTTTGTTCAAGCGTTGAAATAGACACTCATTATGCTACAACCCGAAGCTTTACATTCACTTACCATCGTAGACATTACCGAAAAAGGGATGTATCTAAACGCTGGCGAGCAACAATTGTTGTTTGTTCATCATCCTGAGTCCAAACTTGATGCAGCTAATCAAAGCTTAGAAGGCAAAGATATTGGCGATAAAGTTAATGTCTTCGTGTATCGCGATGGTCAACAGAAGCTTCAGGCAACGTTGGAAAAACCACTTTGCCAGGTCAACCAATTCGCAAAGCTGGAAGTAACCGATGTAAATCAAATTGGAGCCTTTGTTGACTGGGGAATTGCGAAAGAGCTGTTGATTCCATTTGGAGAGCAAATAAGACCTCTCAAAGTCGGTCAACGAGTGGTTGTGTATGTTTATCATAATCGCGCAGATAGCCGTTTGGTCGCTTCAACTCGTGTGGATAAACACTTGGATCGATCCGAGCATAATTATAAAAAAGGCGACAAAGTTGAACTGCTTGCTCTTGATCCTTCCGATCTCGGTATGAAAGTCATAGTGGATCATAAATTCAGCGGACTTATCCATAACGATGATTTGCATCAAAAGCTTACCAAAGGCCAAAACATAACAGGCTTTATCAAAACAATCCGCCATGACAATAAATTGGACATACAACTAACTCCACCGGGAGTCAGCGGAATTGATTCTCTTGGCCAAAAAATCATTGAAAAATTAAAAGACAATAATGGCGAATTATTTATTACCGACAAAAGCTCGCCCGAAGTAATTAAAAAGATTTTTGGCGTCAGTAAAAAACAATACAAAAATGCGCTCGGTAATTTATATAAAAACAGAATTATATTAATCGAACCGAAAAAAGTGATTTTGATAAATCAATGATTGATGAAACTAAAGATATGTATTCTTAAGATTTAAGAATACATATCAATTCCGAACTTTTTTTTCAGCCTTTCCTTTAAAAATTCACTACAACAAAAAGATTGTTCCCAACCCTAAGAAAGCAACAAAGCCAACGATATCAGTTACTGTTGTCAAAATAACCGAACCCGATAAAGCAGGATCAAGTTTCATTTTATCCAGAACAACCGGCACAAACACTCCCGATAAAGCGGCAGCAGAAATGTTAATTAAAATGGCACAACAAATCACACCGCCAATCATATAACTGTCAAACCAAAAATAAGCGGTAATACCGATTACAATCGCCCACACAATTCCGTTAAGTGCACCGACGCCTAACTCTTTCTTAAGTAATGCCCAAAAGTTAGCTTTCGTTACCTGGCCCAGTGCTAAGCCGCGAATTATCAGCGTTAGAGTTTGCGAGCCAGCGATACCGCCCATGCTGGCGACGACAGGCATTAAAACCGCCAAAGCAACGACTTCTTGTAACGTTGCTTCGAATAGTCCGATAAACCAGGAAGCCAAAAATGCGGTTAATAAATTAATGCCGAGCCATATCATTCGACTTTTGGTACTTTTTAATATTGGCGCAAATAAGTCGACATCTTCGTCTAAACCTGCTCTGGCCATCAGTTTTGCTTCGTAGTCTTCATTCACAATTTCACACGCAGAATAAATGTTCATACGACCAAGAAATAAATTACTTTCATTAACTACGGGCAATGCTGCTAATCGAGATACCTGTACTTTTTGTGCCGCTTTAATAGCATCGTCGGTTCCCAATATTGGTTCAATTTCTTTATCCACTAAATCGGCAACGTAACTGTGATCAAGCGCTCTCATGACTTCTTTAACTTCAACCGCGCCAGTTAAATGCCCAGAGCGACTGACCAGATAAATCAAGTCCGAATAGTCAGGTGTATTTCGACGCAACAATCGAAGCGCATCTCGAACTTTCGCATTAGGTGGTAACAACAACACATTATGGTCAACCCAGTGACCGGCTGCTTTTGTATCGTACTGTTGCGCGCCTTCGAAGTATTTCTGTTGTTGCTGGTCAAGAGCATTGAACGCTCGCTCGACCAATCGAGGTGGCATAGAGTCGGCCAGCTCAACAAGCTTTTCGGAATTAAGATCTTTAAATATCGCATCCAGCTGGTCTAAATCCATACTATCGATTAAGGCTTCCCGCGGGTCGCCACGCATAACCAATAGAATGTCTAACCGATCCTCTGGACTTATATTGCCCCAAAATTCCTGTCGCTGTTCCAGCGGCAATGACTCAAGAAACAGAGCAATGTCTTCGGCTTCATTACCGGTTACCATTTCGTCTACTTTTTCGGCAATCGCTTCGGGCTCAGACTCGACAAAGTCTTTCATTAGCTCAGAAACTTCTTGGTTCATAAAAAGTCGGCCTGCTGATTAAAAATTAAGAACTAATTTATCATATCTCAGAGGAAGCAGCAGCGGAACCCAGTCACCCCCGATTTTCTATAGGATTCTTATTTGATGTCGATAAGGACAATCAGCTAATAGCTTTTGCAGTTCGAAATTTAAACTAATGCCAATTTTCAACGGCCAGTAGCCGCGAAACACAAATATTAAAATTCGGATGTGATGCCGCTAAGCGTTTCGCGTATGTTAAACACTCAAGCTCCGACAACCACTGATAAGCTTTATAGTAAGGAGGCGTATACTGAGATGTTGGACAAACAAGGTGTTCCAGTAAATTTTCATCAGGATTATAAGAGTGAATGGTGAATGTATTTTCTGTAGTTTTAAAGTGCTGTTTGAGCTCAGCTCCTTTTAACAACGAAAACTCTTTTTGTGTATGTTGTTGAGAGAGTAACATTCTTTTTTCCAGAACCAGAATAGATTTATATCCCATCGGAATAGCATCAATGATCATCTGGTTAGAACGAATACGAGCGAATAAGTCTAAGTTTGACGTCGAATACGTCAGACCATTTGCATATAGAAAAAACTTAGATTCACCCAAACGATCAAAAGGATTCTCTTGGGAGTCTTTTGGTATTGAATATTTGATTGACGGTACTTTCATACTGGCTATCTAATTATTTAATTCTAAAGATATGAACTTCATACTTTTAACACTGTATTTAAAAGCCCAGAATGACTTTGAGCGCATGCAAGTCGTAATCGGAATATGTGTTTGGTTATTCAGATGTGTGTTAGGAAAAACATTCCCATAAATAAACTTATCATCATCTGTTGTAAAGCCAATATACTGAACACTCACTTGGCCTGAAGATAAAAAAGGTAAGTCAAGCTCATTTTTTTTGAGATAGCTTTCTGTCCACTTAGAGACTATTTCAGCCTGCTCCGGAGTGACATTCCATATCTCTTTATAATCGAAAGGCTCACGCTCACAAAGCCCCGTCAACTCCGAAGCTTCATCTGGCATCAGAAAGTAAATTCTCTGGGACTCAAGGGGTTGCTCAAACTGAAAGTTATAGCAAGCGAAAGTATTCATGCATGCCAGTAAAAGTATCAATATTAATAATTTCATCTTTTCGTTATGCTTATTAATACAACTAAACCCTTGGTGTACTGAGCTTTAACAATAGCTAACTTAATGACTTTGCTGTGTTATTAGCACATTAATTCATATTAAAATTAGCAAAGGAACTACCGAATAAAAGTGCACAAATGATTATAAGTCTAAAGGACTCCCAATACCTAATTTCTCTTATCTTAAAGATATCAGGTATGGTCATATTCCATAACCACTTCAGTATTGCCGGAGCAATAAATATCCACAGAAATAAAAATAGCAACATTAAACCAAGAGGATTAGAAAACATAAATTTTCCTTTTAGATTACATAATTATTTTCGGTGTCCTTTTTTGACACATTACTAAATTTTAGAAGGCACACCTTAAGTTCCACTATCTAATTTAATCATAGAAAAAGCTTAACATTCAATTTCGACTATCAAGCCTTATTCTCATTACCACTAATTTGGTTCGCGATCTAGAAAAAACAAGTTTTTCTACTCTCTAATTTTTAATTGAGACGAACGATTTTTCGTCTACGCCAATATATTGTTAACTACCGATTGTTTCGAAATTTTCTGATACGCTCTTTAGCTAGGTTTAGCGAATTTCCTTCCCAGACATCTACTCTACTTCCCTCCACCGAATAGTTATCGCGAAAGTTCTGAGCATAGTGCCATGGATGGTATATCCAACCTTCATCAGTTGCTTTTTTTGAATTTGTTATCCATAAGTCCCAAATAGCGATCTCAATTGTTTCTGATAAGTGCAATTGTGTTTTGACATAGAGCTTCCAATTTCCATTTGATGACTCAAAAAATGTTGGATGCTTTTCAGAAAATTCAATAAGAGCCTCTGATGTTTCGGAGGGCAATTCTTCCAATGTATCAATAACGAATAACTCGAAGAAATAATCTAAAGGCCTTTGCTCATGATAATAAGGCACTAATAATTTTATAACCTCTTCATAAGAAGTCGGATAGTCAGGCATTACAGGAGGAATGTATTTTTCCTGTTTCATTTCAATTTCCATTTTGTCGTTCTGTGCGAATACACTAATATTTATAACTCCGATGATTATTACTAGGTACAATCTTCTCAGAATGATCATAGGTTCCTTTGAGTAGCTAACGTCTAGCTCAGCAGTTCCTTTTCTGCTGCGCGTCTGGTTAGTAGTACTACTCAATTTCAAACTCCCTTCTCCAATATTCTTCAAGCGTTTTTCCATATACAATTACATCATCACCTACAATAGAGATTACTGGTGATAAACTCTTATCAGTAAAGACAACTAAAGCTCGATGCCCGTATAGAGGAACGAAGCCTTCAATATTTTCATAACGAAAACCTTCATTCTTCAGCGCTTGGTTTACGTGCCTTCTGTATTCTTCAATTTCATCGACAAGCCACTTAATTCTTTCTAGGTCATTGGGATATTGATAGCAAGTACGTCCGAATGTTTCTGGCTCTTCTTCTGCGTGAAAGTCAACACAGTCTCGGTCGAAACCATTTAACTCTGATAAGAACTCCCTATACGTTATGGGAAATGAAAATCCCATTTGATTTTGTAGTGCGTTCACTTTCGAAATATCTAATCCACAATTCCATTTGGTTCCAGGCTGTATTTGATAACCCCATACTCCCTGATAGAGTTCAAGGCTACTCCATTTAGATTCTGTAATATTTCGAAACCTTTGCCAATCCATATTTATACTACTAACGCCGCAAGCAACCGCGAGCGAAACAAGGTGTAGCGAATCGAGGCAGCGCGTGCTTTTTGCGCTGCTGGTGTTGGCTAGCATTGTTAAGCATTTTACACATATAGCGCTGAGTCACCGCTTTTGGCCTGCCGAGCACGTTCAGCAAAGCCTTTATAAAAGAAAGGTAGGTTATCAGCAGTATCTCCGTTCAAGCGGCCTCTTACTTTATTGAAAGTTATTATGGCAACGTTAAATTCGGGCTCCCCAACAACAAAAACCGGTTGATCTTGTTGTTCATGCCAGTAAAACTGACCTTCAAATTCATTTGCTGCTACTGCTAACACGTAAGAACCAGCCAAATTTGTTAGTGCATTAATTTGTTCTTCTGGCAGCTCGTCAATAAAGTCAGATGCTTCATCAAGCATATCTTCGATTGCAGTCAAGCTCGCTTCTGAATAATCAAGAGCGCTTACCGATCTTTCTTGAAATTGCTCTACAGCTAAAGCTGCTTTTTCCATTACTTGTTCTTTTAGTTCACTCATGGTCTGTACTCGATTTATGCTTAACGCTTCGCTAACACGAAATATTGCGAGCGAGTTAGCGATTAATTTTTCGGGTTCAGCAATTAGTTATACATTTTCATTCCCACAATAACCAACCGAGAAATAATCCAGCTACCAAACAGCCAAATCCAACTTTAACGAGTAAGTTGCTTTCAGCTCTCTTTTCCATTATTGCTCCTTGAATATAAAGAGCTAAAATTTCGTCAGATAATTTACTATTTGGGTCTAATTTAAAATGCTCTAATAATGCAGACTGTACCTTTGGTACCCAAGACGAAGGGTGATCATCTTCTTCACCATAATTAAGAGCATCAATTAACTTAGGAATTTCATTTCCCTCACAATCGCTAATCAATTTCGCTTTTTTATAGTACTGCGTAATATCCATGATTTATTTTACGTATAACAACTTGCTATGTCCACGTTGCATGCTCATGGACATTTTAAAAATCTAATTACAGCTGAGTTTTCTATTCTATTCAATCAGTAGTGAGTATTATTGCGTTTCCCAATTGCGTACTATGTGCACATAGGCTGCATAGTACGCAAAGTGCTTCCTTTTTTCTTCAATTAAAACAATAAGATAACATTTGGCTTGCTGTATCAGCGGAAAGGAAATCGGCAAAAAACATACTTTTATGAGTAGTTTTTTATTTTGAGTTCACTGGATGCGTTTTGCTTAGCAATTCAAAAGCACTATTGATAGTACAGTCTGCAATTCGATCAAAGGAGTCTTAAAGTTAAAGCGCTTCGATAACCTGGCCTATTCAAAGTTGAAGGGAAGTTTATGAGCGCTATAAGATAAAAACTGTCTCTAATTTTCTACCAATAAAAAAGGCCACTACAAAACGAGTGGCCTTTTAACGCGCATTAATTGTTATTGGATAGGCGGGGGATTACCAACCCACCATAGTGCATCGGTTCCACGATATAAAACAAGTGAACCATTGTCATTAAGAACTAATCTGTCTGGATTTTGATTGTCCGTATCACTCGCCCATAGCGGATTACCGTTTGCGTAAATAACAAGATTACCATCGTCTTGAAAGACGAATCGATCACCACCGCGATTATGCGTGCCCGATGCCCAAATAGCATTTCCACCTGTATCGCGTAAAACTAAATTACCATCGCCTTGAAAATATAACCGATAGTTTCCATTCGTTGATGTTAAGCGATCACCAAAATTCATAGTTTGATCAGGTTGCAAACTGTTAGTACGAGTTGGTGTGTCACCGCCGTTATTATTTCCATTATCATCATCGTCATCTCCGTCGTCGGATGTTGATGCTCTGACAGTTAAAGAAATCAAAGCATCTTTTGCATTAGGTCCACCAGGCCCACGAGTTTTTCGAGACCCTGTTTCACCATTAGAAGAAATGCTTTGTGAATAAAGAAATCCTGCCTCATCCGAACCTCGTGTCCAGTCGACTAAACTCATTCCGTTGGGCGCACCAAAGTCATCTCTTTGAGCAGTATCATCAAATGCCATCGATAAAAGGAGTAAACCATTTTTCTCGCCATACACAGATGGAAATAAACTGTCGGATGATCCATCGTTAGATTCCGTTGCAACATCAATTATTGGCTTATTTAAATCAACACCACGCAATGCGGTCATAATGCTCCAAGTGGGTTTACTGCCTCTCAGGTTAAAGGAATAATTATTAGGTTCGCTATTGGAAACCGATTTTGTAAACACGACGGTTGCCAAATCACGTCCATTGCCTCCATTAAATCGTAAACAATAATCGCCATCTCGATTGACACAATCTGGAATTTCGTGGCAACTGCTTTGTCCATTGGATGTTTTAAAACACGCAGCAGAGGTGTTCCAACCATTTAAACGAATGGGCAACAGGTCGTCTGTTCGACTTAAAAACAACATCAACAAATCACCCTTCTTGGCTTGTGCTGGAGTACTAAGCGTCAATTTATCATTACCGCTATAACCGGAAGAGGAACCCATCGTTTTTACACGAGAATTGGGTTCTCCCGTATTACCGTCATCTTCCTCTAAATACTCAACCACTAAGCGAGCAGCTCGCGAACTTGAGCCATCGTAAGATTCGGCTGTTCGACGACCGTTTCCAGTAAAAATAAATACCATATTATTGCCCGGCTGCCAGTCATTTCGATTGACAATGCTTTGCACAATGTCAGACAAATCTGGCGTGCGTTGTTGAGTTCCGGATTCACCAATCGATTCCCAACCAGACGGTGTCCATAAAATACTTTCATCGGTTTTCTTTCGATTGGATATATTGTTTCGAACCGAATCAAATCGTGATGGATTAGCAGAGTTCTCTGCGTAAATTTCAATATAGGAATTGCCAGTCGTTACTTCATCGGTTGTAAACTGAATAAACGCACGGGTAATTTGAGCGCTTTTTGAAATATTGATATTCGTAAAACGTAAGCCCACAGTTTGAATTCCGCCGTCGGTTACTAACTCAATATCAGAGCTATTGGTATAAATCGACCCATCCTATCGTTCTTCCACATCATCCAGGCCACTTGCAATAGCTCGTTCAAGTGTTCGAGTCTGCAGCTGCGTCACCTCATTGCTTTTATTGTTGACAATGGAGTCTGCATTAACACTCGCAGATGAAAATAGAGTAATAAGAACCGTCATAGATAAAACAACTTTATACATTGAGAGAATCCTCTTTTAGTTGTTGGTACGATTGTCAGTTTGGAAATTGCATAACCTGAACAGGCTATCCAGAAAATGGGTGAATTTTCTGGAGCTTATAAAACTATCGAGACTGGTAAGACTGGTGTTTCAAATAGTTGCTGAAGAAAGAAAGTTGCTTTAAGCAACCCTCTTTCTTGTCCTGTAACTTTCTTGTCCTGTAACTTTCTTGTCCTGTAACTTTCTTGTACTGTAACTATCTTGCTTTGCAACTATCATTTTTGTAAATATCGTTCTTTGTAATTCACTAGCACTCTAGCTTTTTATTCTTTATTTATTTGATTGATAGCTTGCCCTCTAAGTCGTGGCAAACACGTTTTACTTCCGACATGTTCCATTTTCCATCTTTCGACTGGTAATAATGATTTTGATAAACCAGTGATTTTTCATCGTGATTATTTCGAATGATGTCAACACATCGAGCAACTCGATTTTCTGCTGGACAATGGCCTTTAATGAACTTCCCTTGTGGCATTGATTCACATCCCTTTGCCAGATCCTCAGTTTTAAACAGTACATCTTCTGGCACTGGATACTCCCGGCACTGCTGCGAAAACTCTTGAAGTTCACAGGCGTATACTTCGATATGCTGACTGGATGCTAAATGTTGAAAAATAGCATCGTGCTCCTCTTTCACATGCTCTTTATAGTCGGAAAGATGGTCGTCTTGATAAAGGTCGTGCTTATCATGGCTTATGCTAGAGCATGACAACATGACTAAAGCGATTGAGCATACCGATACAATACTTATGATTACTTTGATCATTTCAAAGTCTCCTAAAGGCTAATCGACGCTATTACTGTTCAGCAGGGTCATCTTTTGAGTCTTGCATTGCTTCTAACTTTCTAAGCAATGCATCGCCGCATAAGTTACAAACCACTTCTTGTGTGCAGATAAAAGTAGTACTCAACTTGCCCGATTCTATATCTCCGGTTTTTAAAACCGTTTGCTTACAAGAAATTTTTTCCTCGAAAGCTTTGCCTGGATAGCAAAGCTCTTTGGCATCTTCTAGTGCACCTATTATCGCTTCTTTCTTGCTTATCGCAGTATGATTACCTTTGATTATTAATGCTTCACAATTTGCCATCACATTATTTTGATAAGCAGCGATTAAAAAAGTAATGATCAATAAAGTTCTCATTTTTAATACCCCTTAACTAAGGTGAATCGATCAATAATCTGACCATTGATATTCTTAAAGTAAAATTCCGCGCGATCCTCATAAAAGGTTCCGAATAAAACGCCGTATCGTGCACCTTGAGTCGACGTGTAAATGCTCGCCCACCAATCACCACCGCGTTCTTGATCTCGAATACCAATACCGCCAAGACCAGAAACAAATGCAACCGTGCGGCCTTCAGTCAATGTCATAGTTGAGGAGCGGCTAGCTACAGTTTGTGAACTCATGTCACTGAGTAAATGTGTTCTTGAATAGGAGTGTTCATGTCCAGTCGCTATCAAGGCACCGTTTTGTCGACAAGTTTCATAGGCAGTCCAACCAACTTCATCACCTTTACCACCCACTTGCATGTTGCGTTGATTTTTATGCCATGCACATATTCTCCATGCATTTGCGGGTGCGTTTTGTAGGCTATTGCGAATAAAGTCTTCGTGGGTTGATCGACTGCCACTCGAGCCAATTGCGGATAAAACAATGTAGACATTATCTATTCGACAAGTCATTCGCTCAGCGTAAGAACCCGAACAAGAAACCTTGTTAGTTCGATTTAATCGTGCAGTACCAAAATTACGAACATCACTAAAATTACTGTCGTCATAATCGTGATTGCCCGCCGCAATTAACGCTGGGTCTGAAGATCCTAAAGTACTTCGAACCATAGAGTCCCAGTTATCATCTCGCCGACTGTCGTAAGACGTATCACCAGCAACAACGGTTAACTCTGCTCGCTCTTGTTGAATTAAATTCAACACTTGCTGAAAATTACTTCCTGTTCCTGTATCACCGATAAACGCGATCTTTACACCGTTATCCGTACCACCGCCGTCGTCATCTTCACCAATGTACTCGACAACCAGTAGCGGCGCACTTGAGCTTGAACCGTTTGCCGATTCTGCTGTGCGTTTGCCTGTACCAGAGATAATGAGCGCCAAACTGTTACCAGAAGTCCAACCATCACGGTTAACAATTTCCTGAACGATACTGGATAAATTTGGTGTTCGTTGTGCGCTTCCGGCTTCACCAACTGAATTCCAGGCAGCGGGCTGCCAATTTACAGATGCACTGGTTTTAGAACGATTGGAAACGTTTCGATCAGAAGTCGAGAAGCCACTGGCGTTATTCGTATCTTCACCATTGATTGTTAGCGAAGTAAATTCAGAAGATGTTTCATCAACCGTAAACTGTACATAGGCATTTTTAATTTCTGCTTTGTTTGGAATGTTCAAACCGGTGAAACGAATACCGATTGTTTGATCACCACCATCATTAACCAATTCCAAATCGGAGCTGTCCAAATACATAGAGCCATTCGAGCGTTCTTCAACATCATCCAGACCATTCGACACTCGACGCATTTCGGTTTTTACTTCACCCGTAGGAGGTTCACCACCACCATCGTCGTCATCAGCAATGTATTCGATATGCAATAACGGCGCCCTTGAACTAGACCCGTTACTCGATTCCGCTGTACGCTTGCCCGTACCAGTAACTATGAGAGCAATATTATTTCCTGCACGCCAACCGCTTCGGCTAACAATTTCTTGAATAACTTGAGTGAGATCAGGAGTTCGCTGCGCACTACCCGCTTCGCCAACAGAATTCCAGGCTTGAGGTTGCCATGCGACCGATGCATTAGTTGTCGTCCGACTTGAAACATTACGACTTGAAGTCGTAAATCCCCCAGCACTGTCAGTTCGCTGACCTTTAATTCTTAGTGATGTAGAACCAGAAGATGTTTCGTCAACCGTAAATTGTACATAGGCTTTGGTGATGGTTGCTTTATTGGGAATATTGAGATTAGTAAATCGAAGTCCAATCGATTGATCGCCGCCATCATTCACCAGTTCCAAGTCTGAACTGTTCATATACATGGAGCCGTCTGAACGCTCTTCTACATCATCTTGTCCGTTAGAAATTCTTCGCGTTTCAACTTTCACTTCACCGGTAGGAGGCTCACCACCGCCATCATCTTCGAAAGAATATTCGATTCTTAACAAAGGAGCACCTGAGCTTGAACCATTTCTAGATTCAGCCGTTCGCCGACCACTGCCGGTCAAAATAAATGCTACACTATTACCCGATTGCCAACCGTTTCGGCTGATCACTTCTTGAATAACGCTTGAGAGATCAGGTGTTCGTTGAACACTTCCGGATTCACCAATACTTCTCCATGCCGCCGGCTCCCAAGAGACACTTGAATTTGTTCTGCTCCTATTCGAAACGTTTTCAAACGAAGTATCAAAACTTGCAGCGTTATTGCTACTTTCTGCATAGATATTAATGTAGGTATAGCCTGTGGAAGTTTCGTCCGTTGTAAACTGGATATAAGCATTGGTAATGTCTGCACCTTGTGGGATTGTTATGTTTGAAAAGCGCAATCCGATTGTTTGAGTGCCACCATCGGTCACCAGCTCGATATCAGAACTATTGGTATAAATTGAACCATCCGTTCGCTCTTCAACATCATCAATACCTCTTGAAATTTGACGTTCTATTACCGCTGTATTAAGCGCCGCTGAAGATAACAAAGAAGTCTTTAAATGACTGAATTTTGATTTCGCCTCAACGGATTGAGTCGAAAGACCTAAAGAAAAGACAAACCAAAAAATGAGAGAAACAACTTTAGACATGGAGGATATCCTTTATGAGTTGTTATTACTTAAACCACTTAGAGTATTCAGGTTTTATTACTAAAACATGGCAGATAAATGTTGCATCAATGAAACTTATGTGACGCGACTAAATTAGCTGTCAAACAATGAAAGTAGCAGCTTATTAAACAGTCGCTTTGGAATTTAAGATTTATTTCGAGAACAATTTTGAATTGCGATTCAATATATTGAATTGGTTCACAACTTTATTTAGGAGATAGGACTAATGAATATATAAACTCAGTAGTGCGATAAATTTCTCAATCCAATAAGTAATTATCAGCTTTATTTTTAATAATAAAAATGGATAGGTATTTAGAAAACTCAACCGCTTGACTTTACTCAGCTGTTTCTGATTTCTGGTTCGACTCAACAATACTTTTCTCACAGATTGTTAATGCCACATTATCAATGGCAACTTGAAAAGATGCCAGCTGAGCAGAAAGTTTTCGAGCAATGTCTTTTTCTCTAAATGTTGAACTGGCATTTTTCAAGGCTATTAGTACTTTTCGCTCTATAACTAAAAGATTATTTAAAGAGAAATCTTGTTGACTCAAACTCTTCGACATCAGATCATCATAGCTTTTCTGAACGTCTGCAATTAAATCCCATTGCTCTTGATTAATAAGCCATACGTTATAAAGCTGTAAAAAATATTTCGTCTTTGCGATCAAGCGACTTTTTAAAGAGAGCATCTTTTCGAATGTATTTAGATGATTACGTTGATTCGAATTACTTATCATTTTCCGGTAAAAGATTTCTCCCATACTGGATATTTCTTGTATATTGAACAGTATGTTGAAGTCATTCTGAGCACCATTGTGCTCAGAATGACTCGGTAGGTTTGTATCAAACATTGCAACCTCTTGAGTGTTGAATGACTATCTTACTTCAAGTTTATTGTTAACTTTTTTCACGTCTGATGTGTTCTCAGCAATTTTCTCAACTAAGGTTTTTTGTTCACCAGAAGGTACTGAACCATTAAGGGTTACCATACGATTACTGGTGTCTACATCAATATCCCAGCTGTCAATATTGCTGTTCAACATAAGCTTGGTTGTGATTGCAGTTGAAATCGAAGCATCAGTTAGATTGTCTGTTACAGAGTCCTTTTCTTTTCCTTTTTGTTTTGGCGCATTAACTTTGAGATTATTTTTCACATCTTTGATACCTTCGACACTAATCGCAACTTCGGTTGCTAAATCTTTCGACACGTCAGAATTCACTTCGCCTGATAAGAAAGCTACGCCATTCTTTACCTCGGTATCTATTTTTAAAGCATTAAGATGTTCAGTAAATAGAATTGCGGTATCAAGCTTACCATCTAACCAGGCATCGTTAATTTTTTGCTCTGTTTCTGAGGTGCCAGCGTGCACAGTGCTTAAAGCGATAACAAAAGACATTAAAACAATCGAATTTATAAAGTTTTTCATTTTTACTTTCCTCATTAGTTTGTTTTCCGACTATGACTATTCAATCACTGTGCCAATTCTCTAATATCCGGTATAATGCGCCTATAGCCTCGGTGATTATTCGTTGGTTTAGCCAAACAATGTAAAAATTAGTCGTCCGAATGTAAAAGTTACCTACAAGTGGATAGTTTCAATCAACTTTCCAGGCCGAGATAAGGATCTCAACATGGCAAAACCAACTTTATTATTAAGCGTAATAGATACGGCGCTGCAAAATCAGCTAGAGGGTCTTGCAGAGTCCATCGGTTTTAAAACGATAAAACTCGAACAAGACGAAAGCTGGTTGGATTTTTTTCAAGTTTCCAAAGCTGATGTCGTTATCATCCAGCTTTCCAAATTCACAGAAGCGGATTTAGCTGAACTAAGTGACAGCAACATCAGCTCTCGAGCAGAAGTTATTTTTATCAGTAACGGTGAGCCTAATCCAAATATCGATAAAGCGATGCAATTGGGCATTCCGTTTAATTTGAAATTGCCTATTGATATCGCCTTTATGGAAGACATACTAAAAGACAGTTATGCTCAATCCAAAAGCACTGACGAACAATCTACCGCAGTTAGTATGAGTGAACTTGATCAGTTTGGTCTTCTTGTAGGTTCTTCCACGGTAATGAGAAAGACCTATCGAATGATAAAAAAAGCTGCAGAGTCAGAACTTAATATTTTTATCACTGGCGAAAGCGGCGCCGGAAAAGAATTGGTCGCTCGAACCGTTCATTTACTAAGCGAGCGTTCAGAAAAACCTTTTATCGCAGTAAACTGCGGCGCGCTAAGTCCAGAGTTAGTGGAGAGTGAACTATTCGGCCATGTTAAAGGAGCCTTTACAGGTGCTCAAAGCAGCCGCACGGGAGTATTTGAACAAGCAGAAGATGGCGTATTGTTTCTAGATGAAGTGACAGAAATGCCACTCGACCAGCAAGTCAAACTCTTAAGAGTACTAGAGTCTGGTGAATACAGACCCGTCGGTAGTAATCAGGTTAAAACAACAAACGTAAGAGTTATTTCTGCGACTAATCGAGTACCCCAACAAGCAATTCAAGACGAGATCTTTCGTGAGGATTTATTTTTTAGATTATCCCACTTCCCAATTGATGTTCCGCCATTAAGAGAACGAGGAACGGATATTGTCGGTTTAGCCAAGCATTTTCTTGCGTATCGCAATGCTAGTGAAACAGAACAAAAAGAGATCAGTCTAGACTCACTGGATCTCATTGCTAACCATTCCTGGCCGGGAAATGTTAGAGAGCTAAAGCATGTAATTGAACGAGCTTATATTTTGGCTAATAACACCATCACACCGGAACATATAATTTTAAATGACAATGCCAGTGCTCCGAGTACAGATGAAGCTCCCGCTCACCAGACAGTTCCGGCTGGTATTTCGCTGGAAGAGATTGAAAAGCGAGCGATTCTAAAAACTCTTGAAAAGAATGACGGCAACAAGGCAACGACAGCGAAAGAGTTGGGAGTAAGCACTAAAACTTTGTACAACAAGCTTGATCGTTATTCAGAGTAGCGCTTATTTAAACTAGTCGATATTTATAGTCGCTGTTATTAATCGCAGTCCTTTGTTTTGAAAATAATATTGAAATAAAAAAGCAGCGCCAGGGAGTACGCTGCTTTTTTATTTTTAAAGGAAGCTCCTAGCAATCAGTGTCTTTTGCATCAGCTTTTTCTTTGAGTTCTTCACAAGTATCTTCGACTTTATTTTTTGCATCGGTGATAACTTCATCTGCTTTTTCACCCGCTTCTTCTATCGGGCCATCATCTTGGTCACAACCTGACAGTAAAGCTAATTGAAAAGTCATTGCTATGATTAGTAAGTATTTCATAAGTTTTTCCTCTCTGGTTATTCTTGAATTTATTTACTTCTTAAATTCAGTTATTTCTCAAAATAAATTATGCCTTATATTCTATTAGTTCGATATTGCAAAAGGTCTATTTTCACCTTGAGACCTTGCGACCACTAAATAGATGCGCGATTAATGTGATAACAAATAATACCAGGAATATAAAGAATGATATTTTCGCTAAACTAACCGCAACGCCAGCTATTCCACCAAATCCAAACAGCGCTGATAAAAAAGCAATTGCTAGAAAAATTAATGACCATCTCAACATAATATTGTCTCCTGATTTAATTTAAAAAACTTTAATAGCATTTCTAGTTAGAAGTAAAACGAAATGCCCACCAACGCTTGATCGAGATCTGCGTCTCGAGCCGACCCAAGAAGTGGACCGCTATCATCTTCATCAAATTCAACCTGATACCGATTGTATTCCGCTCTCAAGTGCAATGTATCGGTTAAACCAAATGATACACCGACACCGTAAAAGGGTTCTTGACCGTCAATCGAGCCCGAACTTCCTATGACGTCATAATCAGTCTCCCACCAGAGCATTCCTGCTTGAGCATAAATATCCAACACATCGCCTATTGGAATTCCACCCTTAATCCCTAAAGTAATACCGGTCGTTTCCGCACTGGCTAAGTCACTTCCGTAAGAACCGAAATTTATATAGCCACCCTCTAAAGCAAATACAGAATTAAGCTGTGTTCCCAAAATTACATTGTATGCATCGTTATCATCATTAAATTCTTCGGCGTCTTTCACTTTGATTTGACTGTAACCGAAGCCAAAATAAGGACCTGCATCACTTGGTGACCGAGCTATTGCATTATTTGCTAAAGCAAATGGCACACATATCGCCGCTAAGCGAACTGCTTTTCCAAATTTAGTAGATGCTGATTGCGCAATATTCTTTGTCAAATGAAACCGATTCATGAATGTTCTCCAATTAATTATTTGAATTGTCTACATTTTCAAAATTTGTAAACGCAAAAGCTGTGCCAATCTTTTATAAATTGGCTGAAGAGCTTTGATAGAAATGGATAGAGACAAAGTGCAAAGGTTTTGTCGTAGGCATTGAAATAAATAAATTGGGGCTTATAAACAATGAAAGTCTATTTTTTACATTGTATTTTGTAGAATTTTCAAATCTCATTACTTTATTAAAAAATAGAAAATTTAGACCTCAATCGAAATGCAGGCGTATAGGATAAGAAAAAAGTGATAGTAAAAAGTCACTCCGTTTAAGAATTAAAAAGAGTGACTTTTGAATTTATATTTCAGTGTTTCAATTCAATAAAAGAATTGAAGATTAACAGAAAAGCTTACTGACACAGTAGTGGTATCATTGAGTCGGCAAGTCCTTCGCCAATTCGATAATAAGTTTCGGCGTTTCGATTCCAATGATAACCTTGGTCCGCTGGTGAATCATTATAGCCTCGCCAAAAATCTCGAGTTTCGACTGCGCTAACATTACCTTGAGAGAGTCGATCGTCGCTAGGAGCGGCTAACTGTGCTTCCATTAAAGACAATGCCCGAGGATGAGTTTCATCCCATCCGCTCATTCCGGTAGTAGCTAAAACGAATGGTAATCGTGGAATGGTAAATTCTGTGCGAAGGTCATTAATTAAGTTAACTAAATTCGTTTGATATTGATCGTTAAACTCCTGATTTACTCTATCATTCCATCCTTGATGCCACGCAAATCCTGCAAGTTCAAATCCTTGCCCCTGGTAACCCGGTAACTGATTTTCCAAATCACTCAAAACTGTGCGCGCTCGCTCTAACATGTCATTGTATTTTTGCCCGGTGTCACCCTCTGAGCTCGGCGGTCGCCAATCAACCGCTAAACTGGTTCCACCCCAGGATGTTTTTATTAGCAGCACCTGATTTTGAAAATACTCGCCCATGGTATGTCCAAACTGTAATTCAGGTCCTATGTGCGTCGAGTTAGTTCCCCAACCAACCGATAATTTTCCTACGCTGTCGAGAGTCGCGATCCAGACATCATCACGCTGAATCCAGTTACCAGCGCCATCGTGCAAATGATCGAACTCTGAACTTTGCTGAATTAAATGCTCGAGGGTTCCTTTACCACCGTTTCTGTCAATTTGTGACTGGTTGGCGATCACCGTTCCGTGACCAACCATATTCGATTGTCCGGCTAAAAAGAAAACTTTTATCGGACCGTCGGTGCGATTAGTACAGGTTTCAATATTGTCATCTTTCCAGGCGAACTCTCCATCATTACCACCCGAAGATTGATAACTGTCCAATACTTGCGGATTAGCGGGTAAGCCTGACTCCTGTGCGTCTGGTGTTAACAATAATTGCACTTGGGTAACTTCACCATCGGATGCGCGTAAATTGATAGCAACCGTTTTCAGACTATTTTGATTAAAACGATCACCATCAGGATCGCCACTGGCCGCTAGCATATAAGTTTTAGTCACCCCTCCTTGAGTGATTCGTAAACTAAAATCACAACCCGCTGCCGGACAATAATTATTGGCAGCCGCATTGCGATCGTCTTCATTGTTTGGATCGAAAGTAAGAATCAGGTTTCCTTGATACGGTCCAATAGGTGGGTACAACATATTTAAATTCATATCTGCCAATGACGTTGCAGCCATAACGCTGATCACTTGAACATCTTGTTCGATGGGATAACGTACGCCAATTCCGTTAGTGATTGGTGAGCTATAACTTTTATTCGAATCATTCCATTTAAACCATCCGCCATCTCTCGAAATAGCCACTTTCGATTCAAGATAATTTTGCATTTGATTAACGCCGTAATCAGAAAAGTGACGCATTAAAAATGGCTCTTCTTGATCACCGGTACCACCGCCCTGCATTGGGCTAGCTTTGTATGTGCCCTCAACACCACGATCACTATTCGCTTGAACCGTTGGCGGAATAAATGTCATCGTGGGAATATCAAATGCCCATGTAGGACCAACATGTGTTTCTTGTTCTGGCGCCGGGATGCCATGCATCTCACCGCGATAAGGGTAGTTAGCGTTATTGCCCCAATGAGGTAATGATAAGGCATGACCTAACTCGTGATTTAATATGCCAACACCTGGCGCGCCAACACCATCAAAACCACCTGCTTGCCCACCGGCAGGTACCCCAATGATATTGATGTAACACATTGCGGTATCTTGATTGCCTCCAGCAGCAGACAGCGCATGAACCCACTGTAAAGCAGCCGCTTGCTCACCATCGAACCTTAATCCTGTTTGATCGAGATAATCTTGGGTTGATGTCACTTTAACATTTGGAGCTCCAACGTCAGGACGTGCAGGAATGATCATGGTATTAAAGTTCAAACCTCGAATACGCTCGACCGATAACCTGGACACAGGCCATTTAGAAGCGAGTTCATCAAAAGTTCCCGCCGGATAATCGCCACTTCCCTGACCAAAATAATGTACATCGAACATTTTCATGTTCACGGCTGTTGGCGCACCAACGTTGATGTCGTAGATTGAACTGTAATCGGCAGCCTTCACTTCGATTGAAAGACCAGGCTGAATCCATTGCGCAGGAATTAATACAGTAAAACTGTCTTCAAAATTATGATCAACTTGGCCTAATGCGCCGTTGAATACCGCAGGTAAGTTTTCAGGTCCTTGTAATGTGAGTGTTGAGAGGTCGCTACCAAGTTGAAGCTCAACAGTAACTTGAGGGGCCAAAACTTGATCCGGATCAGTCACTTGAACTTTAAGTAACGCTGGACGATTACCGACTAATTTGAACAATGGATCATCAGGCGCTAACACATGTGTTTGTGCAAGAAATACCGCGTCTATTGTCGTTTTCGACCAATCGGTACCACCCGAACTGTTATCTTCTTCATCTTCCGTGCTGCAAGCATTTAAAAGCACAGCTATTAAAATCGGAAAAAAAATCCGAACGATAAAATGATTTTTCTTTTTCAATTTCAATTTCATTCCCCAATAATCGTTTTCCTTTACAATAAAATTATCCACTCCTCCAGATTAAGTCATGACATTGTTATTCAATATGTGAACTACTCTCTGATAAATCATCAAACTGTGAACTACTTTGCTTACCGACACTCATAATAGAATCTCAAACAGATTCGAAAATGAAAAAAGTGTGAAAATTCACACTTAAGAAACTACACTTTTTAGTTTGAAACTCATATCAACCCTTCGTGATAAACAGCCCTGTTACTGTGATTCGAGACTTTAATCACAGGCAAAATATCTCGATAGTTTACAATTAACCCTTTAAAACAAATGGATGTTTAGCATGGCAAAGATGTACCCCGATGTGGACCAAACTCGTGTCATATTCGCGAGCGGCGCAGAAGAAAAATTTTATAATGAGTGCAAGCGTCAACTGGATGACAATTGGGCCGTTTATAGTTCGTGTACTCTTTCGATGATCGAACAAAATCGAGGCATGAAAGATAACGAAATTGATTTTGCCTTGTACCATCCAAACTTTGGATTGATAGTCGTCGAAGTCAAAGGAGGTCGACTTAAATTTGATCCCGATAAAGGCAACTTTTATTCCATTAATCGTTATGACGAAGCCTTTAAAATTAAAGACCCTTTCAAACAGGTTCTCTTATGGAAAAGTCGTTTTTTACGATACTTACGCCAACAGTCTGTTCGAGTACCTGTATGCCATGCGGTTTGCTTTCCCAATGTTTTAGAAACTGATATTCCAGAAAATGCTGCCATAGAACCCAAACTGGTTATCGGAATCAACCGAATGGAAAACTTGGTTGAAACATTAGAAACCATCGCAAAAAATTCTCACGAAGAACGTTTCTTAAACTTCAATGATGTTGCTGATCGCGTTCACTCTATTTTACGAGGCTCACACTTTTCCACTCGACTGCACATAAGAGATTACCTTGATAACCATGAACTACGACTGAAAGATATTGAAACCATTTCAGAAACTCTCATAACGCCCATAGCGAGTTCACCACGACTCGGTATAGAAGGTGAAGCAGGTACTGGAAAAACCATGCTCGCAATTATGCTGGCAAAATATTTTCGTAACCTGGGTAAGCGTGTACTTATGTTATCCAGTAATCGTTTAATGAATGATTACTTGTTGGAGCAAATTGGTCAGGGTGTTGACGTTAAAACCTATGGTCAGATGGCGGCAAAGTTTAATGTTCGACTGCACAAAGCACCTCAAGACTTTACCGGTACTCATGAAGAGTGGATTCAATTTGGTGTTCCGGAGCGACTTAACGAAGCCATTAATAACTCAAACAAGCGATACGATGTATTGCTCTGCGATGAATCACAAGATGTTCAGCCGTTTTGGTGGGAAGCCATTGAGACTCTACTAGAGAAGCAAACTGATCCACTTGATCCAAGTCGCTTCTATATTTTCTTTGACCGAAGTCAGGGAGTATTTGGATCCGGAGGTAAAGAAACCCACTTTGTACCTGAAAATGTTTTACCCATCGATCCGCCCTGGTTTCCGTTAGTGCATAACTATCGAACCACCAGAGAGATCAGTAGTTTCTCCAGAAGCTTTCGAACTGGCAAACAAATTTTACAAAGTCACAGTGGACGATTTGGCTATAAACCAGAAATTATTGAATACGAAGACCAAGCTGACTTTAATCGACAGATGAAAGTTTTATGCCGAAAGCTCATTGAAGAAGAAGGCATTCGTACTAATGAAATGACCATACTATCAGCAAGAGCGCCTTTTTCAGAAGGCTCCACTTTAAATGAAATAAAGTCGATTGGAAGTTATGGGCTGTTTGATATGGGGAAGTTAAAACAACGCACCGGCAAAAGAAAAAAATTAGCTCCGCAAAAAGGTCAAATCGCAGTTTCGACGATAGAAAGTTTTAAAGGAATGGAAACACCCATCGCGATTGTTACTAACATTAGCGAACATAAAATGCCGTTGGATAATCCAATTATGATGAGCTTACTTTATGTTGCCTGTACACGCGCAAAGCACATGCTGTACATCGCAATTAAAAAGTCGAGTAGCAAACAACAAGAGCTTGCTAAAGCGTTAGAGAATGTGAGTGAAACAGGCCCAATGGTATTGGAAGGATCGTCTGCAGATTATCAATACACAGGTACCGTAACACATTATAATCCGGAGCGTGTTGGTTGGCTTAAAGTAGATGACCCGGCATTTGAAAAGGCCGGCATAATGTTTTTCCCTGCCGATTGTGAATCAGCAAACTTACAAATAAAAATTGGCAGTAAGATTCGTTTTCGCCCAGCAGTTGAGGGAACAATTACTTTTGCATCTAACTTACAACAAGACGGATAATCTAAACGAGTATTCTATGATTTTTAAACTCAAAGGCTCACCTATTACTAAGTGAGCCTTGAATAATTTATAATTAATCCATTATTCGTCATAATTAACAACTAATGTTACACCCGAAAAGGTTCGATAACCTTTTACCATAACGAAATACTCTTTCCCGGTTGAGTTATCGAAATAACAGTTTTCGTTATTGCCATTCAAATAAGGTCGACAATCATAATCAGCTTCCGTTGGCCAGTTTTGCCAGTCACCCGATTTCACATATAAATCAGCATCACCTGAACCACCGCTAATTGAGAAATTAATATTGGTCGCATTGCCAGGTATTATCGTTGAAAAATACAGTTTCTCCCCACTATCTCCAATTAGGTTTGGTTTGGGAACACCGTTATATAATACACTGCCCGGAGGAGGACAGTCGCCACACTGCAATTCATCGAGGATTAAAGTTACGTTGGCAAAATCTCGATAACCAATCACGGCAACATAATAAACATCGCTGGTGCGATTGATAAAACAGCTTTCACTATTACCGTTTCGATAGGGTCTACAATCGTAATCCGACTTTGTTGGTGGAGACCCAGCTTTTACATATAAATCCGCATCACCCGATCCACCATAAATTGCAACGTCAAACTCAGAAACGTAATCACTAGGATAATAGGGGAAAAGTTGATAGTCATCACGTGCGCCGTCTAAAGTGATAGGCACACCATCAACTAATTCTGGCGGGGATTCTGCGTGGGAAGGATTATAGAATAAACATCCACATAATAAAAATACCACTACAAAGATCTGTTTCATGCTTCGCTCCTTTATTATTCTTATCGTTTTCAGTTCAGTATCATAAATGTGCTGAACATTTTTTAAACATTAAATAGAAGGAGAATGAAAAGCAATCAGTTGGTAAAATTGCCGTTAAGCTGCGATATCGCAGCTTGAAACAAAAGCAACCCTAAAAAGGTGTGATTTAAACTTTATTCGAAGATGACACAAGTGCGAATAAAGCAGAACCTCGAAATCACACTTCTTTACTTTCAATTTGAGGTTTAATTTTCTGATGTAAAAGTGATATTCCAACCAGAGCCAAACCCAGTCCCATAAAAGACGCGATTCTTAGTAAACCATCGAGTCCTGCCAGGTCGATTAAAAAGATTTTAAAAATAACCACCGATAATACAATCAAGCCACTTCGATAAACATGAATGCTTTGCTTCCATCCACTGTAAAACATAATCGCAACAGCGCTTAACAGCCAAACCACCGAATAAGTATACAATTCTCCATCGGACGTTGGTGTTTTGAGGGAAACCGTTTGTTGCCAAAGATGGCGAATTTCAAAAGAAATAAATATAAAACTCAAAATTCCCATAACAATATTCGCCAAGCTTTTAAGTCTTTGATCGTAATACTTTGATATCAGGTAAGCTAACACAATGGGAATGCCAAGAGCGAAGATAAGAATATTAAATATGGGTTGTGTACCAATGGCACTCACTATCCACTTTTCACTTTTCATCAAGCCAGAAATAATAAACAAATAATTTAGACCGCTTAGTATCAGTAGCACATAGGAATAGCCCAGGTACCATTTTTTAACGGTTTCACTAACCTTTGATTTAAAGAAGTAAACTAAACTTAGCGCACCGAATAAAAGGCCATTAAGCACCATATCGTTAAAACTGTACACAGCTTTGAAAACATCACCATCGTGCAATACATATCGAGTTTCAGTCCAAAAAGTTAAAACAAAGAGGTGAAGAGATGCAACTTGGGTCCAAAGCTTTAGTTTTTGAAAATCCTTTAACTGCAAACTGCTTAGAAAGCAGATTAAGGTTGCGCCCCCATATGTCCATAGTGGCCAATGCCCTGTTGGAGGATAATCGACAATCCACGGATTAAGCGTGAGACGAACAACCACTATGGACACTACTGTTTTTAATAGCCAACTGATCTCGGCAACATTAAATCTTTTAATTATCCAAGCAATAGTAAATACCTGGGCTGAAAGTGCTAATGTTAACGTGGTGTTCTCAAATACTATGTAGACAGCAACAGAATAACTTAAATTCCCGGATAATAAATGCCATATCGATACCCAGCGATCAGAATTGCGCCGTATAAAATGCAATGCAATGAATATCGACAACGCCCCCATAATCACAAATAAAAGCGACCAACTGAGCTGACTCATCAATTTATCGGATAATAAAAAAGTAGTCAGCATTAATAGAGAAGGCGCTAGCGCTATTAATGCGCTGTTCCAACTTTTGTTGTCACTGCCTCGGTAGTTCAAGACACCAAATACCAAGTGAATAAGTCCCAAGCTTAGCAGTGATGATAAAAGCTCTGGAATTGAAACTAGAGAAGACTTATCGACTGGCAGGTTGATAGTCGGATTGAAAAGCAGTGGCAATAAAATACAAATAATCGTTCCAATAAAATTGCCCCAGACTATGGAAGCTAAGTGAGGTTGGTAACGAGAGGCGTACAAAATAATCAAAGGCAAAATTAAAAAGCTGGCCCAATTTTCAAACCAACCAACCAATAAAATCGAAGATAATTGCGCGATCAAAATCATTGTCAATGACAGAGGAATAAATGACTCCTGTTGACTGACGGAGGAGCTCTCAGCTTTCTTATTGAATGGCCAAACTCCGTTATATGGAAATACTTTATTAAGACGATAATTACCACTGATAACTGATAAAATTAAGTACGCCAGAACACCGAGGTAAATGCCCCTGAATCCATCGGGTTGCTCACTGGTCATTGAAATCAACCACCAAAATAATCCGCCAATTAACGCTCCCCACCAAAGCCAATTAATTTTAACTGCCCGCACTAAAAGTAAGACTGATACCGTGATAATAAGCGCATAAATCATCGCACCGATAAGATTGCCACTTCCAGTAGAAACCATTATCGGTACAGTATACGCACCTAACATTCCGATGATTGCTAAAGCAGGTCCATGAAGTATTGCTAACCACATAGTTGCCAATGCAACTAAGGCAAGTAATACAAAGACCATCAGTGGACTGAACATCTGGTAAAAATGAAGCGCCGATAATAAAGTTGCGAATAAGGTTATACTGCCTCCACCTGCCATTGCTGCCAGTGCAATATGGCCACCTTTCTTTCTTAACAACCAAATCGCAACTGCGTGAAGCGCCAGGCCAGTCGCGCATCCTAAAAAGATTCGCATACCTGGTCCCAACAGACCTTGTTCAATTGAATATTTACCAAAGAATATTCCTGCCAATGCAATGCAAAAGCCGCCCAGCCATGCCATCCAGTTTTCTTTTAAACTGGTAATAAATACTGAAGGCTGAGGACTGAATTCAGGTGTACTTGCAGCATTTTCTAATCTTTGATTATTAAATTTTTCTTTCGCTTCTACTGTGGAGGTTTCATTAATACCTTGAGTAGTCGCGGTGACATTCAAATGACTGTACTTATTGCTTACAGGATGACGTTCTTCATCTTCTTGTATTGATGAAGTAGATTCGGCTATTGAAGACTCTGCTTGCTGTTCAAAAGGAGCTTTCGTCTGTTGGCTTTCAACTTTATCAGGTTGCTCACTAACCGGCTTATCCAGGTTGTTAGTCGGTAGCTGTGATATTAACTGGGCAAGCTTGAGTTTTAACTTACTTATTTCAGCGGTTAGTGTGTTTATTTTGAAAAAGGCAACAATCCCGAGTATTGAACCGATAAGTAGCGTAATGCTTAAGCCAAGCAATATGACAAAGAGAAACTCCATTTTTAATACTCTTGAAAAAGTCAGACATTAAGACTATGGATGAGACATGAATTAATGTCAATTTAGAGCTACTGAAAGTGAGACATTGATGCCTACAGCATTATTTTATTATAGCTAAAATAATTCTCTAACTTTTCCATTGCAGACGCATACAATTGAGAAACTCTACCCTTGGAAATATTGAGCGCTTCTGAGACTTCCCGGTTGGATTGTGAGTAGAGAAACATTAACTCAATAACTCGTCTTTCTTGATCACTGAGCTTTTTAAGTGACTTATCTATATACACTTTGATCTGCGCTTCTTCGACAGAGCTGGATATACTGGGAAAGTAATTAAACTGGTCATGGAAATAATCATGAAGCAAAACAACTTTCGTATGTAACACAATCTTGGAATAAATTAATTTAAATAATTCTGACTCAGCATCATCATTACTGCTTATTGCTTCTACATATTTGATTGCCTTAAAAATAGCTTGATCTTCGGTATAGCTCGGAATTCTATTTAATATTTCGCCTTTTATTCTTATACGGGCAAATGATTTAAAGTTCACACCATAGGACTGGTCAAATCGTTCAATAGCCTCATACATCGATAGCAAAGCAATTTGTTTTATATCTTCATCATCAATATCTTTTACGCCAATTGACTTGATTGTTCTCATTCCTTCCAAAATGGCCCAATCATGATAATGGTCAAATATTTGCTTTTTACTGTAATCAGTAGGAGCAGATTTGTAGTTATCCCAAAGCGCGTTAGAGTTTATCATTATACTAAAGCTAACTTGCACTCATTAATAACGTTTGAACCACAAGATTCCAACCATCAATAATAACAAATAGCATAATCTTAATTGGTAGCGAAACTGTAATTGGAGGAAGCATTATCATACCCAATGACATTAAAACACTGGATACAATTAAATCGACGAGTAGAAAAGGAATAAAAATCATAAATCCGATTTTAAATGCAGTTTTCAATTCACTTAATAAAAATGCCGGTACCAAATGAAAAAAATCGACTTCCTCAACGGACTCGGGCATCTCTTTCTTATCATAGGTTACAAAAAGTGCTAGGTCGTCAGGATTTGTATAAGAAGACATAAATCTTGTAAAAACAATTTTACCTTTATCAAAGGCTTCTTCTGCGGTAATTGTATCGCTTAAATAAGGAGTAACTGATTGATCGTACACTTCTGTTAATGGTTCTTTCATCACAAATAAGGATAGAAAAACCGAAAGCGAAATAATCACAATATTAGGAGGGGTTTGTTGTAACCCTAAAGCAAAACGCAGCATCGAAAACACAATGACAAAGCGCGTGAATGTGGTACACGCAACAAGTAGCAAAGGAATAAATGATAGCGTTGTTAATGTAATAACAACCTTCAATGGATCCATTCCTGCTTCAAACATCGTCATTCCCTTTTTCTTTGATAGTTTTATCGAGTAATAGCATCCCTGTTTTATCCTTAAGCACCAGATACTCATTTTCAAAATGAGTAATTTTGATTACTTTACTGTCTAAATCTTGGTATAGCCTTTCGACTTTTGTCTCTGTTGGCGAAGCACCATTCAGTTTAAGCTGAATTTTATGCCTGAAGTAAATCAACAGATATAAGCAAACGAGCACACCGACAACGATGTACCAAGTTGCACCGATCTCTACAGTAGGAGGATTAGTGTTCATCCTTAGTCTCTAATATTTTTACTGACAAAGTTTTTCCATCTGTCACTAACTCACCTAATGCGATTAACTTTCCTTGACAGAAAATTTCGACTGGCGTGTCGACTGGTGTATCCAACGCAAGAAGTTCACCGCATTTAAGATTAGAAAGTTGAGAAAGCGGCACCTTCTTCTTAGCAACTCTAACTTCAATAGAAACATCCAGTGACTTTAAAATATCGTCTTTAATGCTTACCGCACTTTCCAATTCTTTTTCAAATTCCTGTTCACTAACATCTGTAAATTCTAATTTGTCCATCATTTTTCCTTAACAAAAGTCGCTTGTACTTTCTTATCTTTTTGGCAAAGGTAAGCATAACCGATAACTTCCTGATCCATTAGTGCATTGAATGGTCTGGTAATATCGTGTTTTAGCTCTATGGTCATTCCGGGCTTTATATCAAATATATCTGTCGCTGATACTCGGGATTCAACAGAAAAATTTACTTCGGCTAACGAATCTCCGAGAGGTAATTTATCAAGCTTCAATGCTTCACCTTTGGTACCAGATAGCGGCATAGTGAATGGAACAACAGCTATAATTTGATCCGAGCCTAGCATCAGAGCGCTTAGCGCAAAGTTCAGGTTGAGCTCAATGTCTGACAATTTAACAATTTCTATTTCATCCGCTTGGTAACCGGTTAATTCAGCAAAAAATGCTTTAGTCACTTTTCGCTTGTCACTCTTTTCTTTGTTATCTCCAGCAAAAAAGAGTTGCTCAATCGCAGCATCGTTAAAGCAGCCAATCACTTTGTTACCCAGCATGCACACCTGGGTAACGGTCGATGACACGTCACTAAATTTAATGGATTGAGACTTAACCGATTCTTTAAATTCGGGGCATACCCAATCAAGCATCTGATTTAATAAATCATCACACTGTAATTGCGTCACGTCACTGCTCGCTGCTTTACATGCGAACAGATTTGCTATGCTTTGTTTATCCACGAGTATTGTCATAAAGCTGCTCAACCAACTGATTGGAAATGTTCATTGCTCGTGAACTTGCTTGATAGCCACGCTGAATGATGATCATTTCTGCAAACTCTCTCACCAAATCTACGTTAGAGCTTTCCAAGCTTTCACCAACGATTGAACCATACACACCTTGATTCGCGGCACCTATTTGCGGCTCTTGACTTGAGTTTGCTTCGTAATAAGCTCCATCAACAAGCGTCAAATTTGATTCGTTATTAAAATACGCCAATGCAATTTGATAAGGCTCTTCGGTGTCTCCATTTGAATACAACAAATTTAAAGATCCGTCTTCTTTAAAGCTTATAGCCACCAATCCTTCGACTCCACGACCGTCTTCAAGATTGCTGCTTACTGTAGAAACCGTGCCCTGCTGGAAAGAGGTTGCTCCGGCAAAACTACCTTCTTCACCGAAATAAAGATTGATGGTTTGAGCTGTACCACTACTGCCGTTGGCACTAGCTGGAATATCAAAGGAAATATTATTAAATCCACTTAATGGACTTCCGTCTGGTGCAAACCTTACTTCACCGGTACCAATTTCAATATCATTTTCGTCTTTAATTGACACTAACCAGCTACCCGCTGTCGTCGATGTATTATTAGTGAAATCGAAGGTTAACTGAATTTCTTCACCTTGAGCGTTAAACACTGAAATTTGTGTTGAACCTTCTTGGCTACCGGTTGATAAGTTGCCGGTAAAGTTTACTTGAGTGGTTGCTTCAGGATTTAATTGTCGATAATTCTCGATATTAATATCGGACAAGTTACCAAACTCATTTAGCGCTGCAACACGAAAACCCGTTGTTCGATCTACCAGGAATCCATCAGCGTCAAATTCAAATTGTCCTGCTCGTGTATAAAAATAATCGCCGCCGTCTCTTAGTATAAAATAACCTGAACCTGAGATTGCTAAGTCTGTGGCTTGGCCTGTTTCTCGAATCTCACCCGATTGAAGGTTAATACTTGTGTTATCAGATCGCACTCCATAGCCATTATTTTGCCCAGACAGTGCTTGGTAAAAAGAATTAGTTCCACGATAGCCAATAGTGTTCATATTAGCGATATTATTACTGATATTATCTAGGCCAGATGAGAATGTGATCATCCCCGATAAGCCACTAAAAAATGATTGAAACATGATATTGATTCCTAAAGATTATTTAATTTTACAATTTGCGAAAATCTAATATTTTGAACAATCCCACCATCGGACGTTCTAGTGCCTTCTAACCGCAATCCTTCTTGAGTAAAGTTCACACCAGTCACTCGAATCGAGGTGGTTCCACTTTCGGTTTGAATTTCAATAACTTTATCAAGCAGATTTGAGCCCTGCGATGCAGAGTTTATATAAGCAATGTTCTCTAATGCTTCTCCGTTGCTACTTAACTGAGCAATACTAGAAAACTGTGCTAACTGGGCTAAAAATTCCGAATTGTCCAACGGTTCCAAAGGATCCTGAAACGATAACTGTGCCAAAAATAATTTAATAAACTCTTCTTGAGAAATATTATTATTTTGTAACCCTTGACTCGCAGGCGCTATATTCCGACCGATTGCTTCAATTTCCATCGTTATTCTCCATAACGGTATTCCCCTTCACAAGATTACCGTTGACGACCACACGGTTAATCTTAAATCCAGATTGTTCTAAATGAGCTATATATTTTTTTAACTCATTTTCCTTTGTAAAATAATTTCGATAATAAATATTTAAGCCTTTATCTGATGCTGCCAATGTAAAAAGAAACGGCTGATAATTCATTTGATTAACTTCATAACCAAATGTTTTACTCATAGATTTAATTGTTTCAGGTTTAGTTAAACTCTTATCTTTAAATTGAGCATTAGAAACAACATTCTCTTGCTTATTCATGACGGGTGCTGCAAAAGCCTTTGTCGAGCTAGGATTTATATCCGATAAACTTGTAGCATTTGAATTGCCCGCTTCGTTAACTGGCAATGATATGTGCAGACTTTTCAGAATATTTGCAGATAATTTCTCGCTACTCTGATAAGCCATTAGGCCAGTCGATCGACCCAATAACTCAACAATAAACTCTTGAGACACTAAGTCATTATTATAGGCATCAGAGATCGAAGTAGAGTGTTCAATTTTAGCTTTCGTTATTTGTTCACTGATCTTGTTCAAAAGCTTAAAATTATACTCATGCTCAAGAAGTAATTTATTTGCATCAAGCATCGAGTCATTACTCATATCTTGTGCTTTCGGCTTTAAAGCATTCTCATCCTGAATATTGGTGTATTCGAAGCTAGATTGATTAAGCAGTTCTTCAAACGCAACGTCAACAGTAGGCTCTTCAACAGTTGGCTTTTGATCTTTTAATAGATCACCTAATCCCAATAAATTCGAGGTATTGATCGGTATCATTGAATACAACCTCTCGCTAATATCTTGCGCTGTTCACTAATTTTAAGTTCAAGAACTTTATTCACTCGCGACTGTTCATTCTTCAGCTCTTGTATTTCATCTATCACAGTTTTAATTGAACTCTTTAAGTGCTGTTTTTGATTTTCAATTTGATTAAATTTACCGATATAACTTTCTCTCAAACTGATCATGTTTATTTGGTCAAGTTTTTCGATTAAAGCGGAAAGTTCAATCAATCGACTCTCCAGATCTTTTAGATCTTGCTCTAATGCATCCTGCTTTTGGTTTAATGTACTAATATGAGCTTGATTATTTGAATAGCGCTTTTCTAGCACTAAACTTTGCTTCTTTAATTTGAGCGCTTCTTCTTTATACTTACTTGATAAGTTCATTGAGAAGCTCCTTCAAGTCTTTTTGGTGATAACCATGGTTCGAGAATAACTTTTCAATAAGCTTTTCATAAGACTCAATTATTAAATCGATTTTCTTATTACTTCCTTTTTTGTAACCACCAAAATCTACAAAGTCTTTTACATCCACATAACTGGCTAGAGTCTTTCGTATTTTCTCAGACGTCGATACATCTGCTTCATTAAAAACATCTAAGATAATTCGACTGCGGCTCTTTAAAACATCAACTGCAGGGAATTGCCCTTGATCAGCAATAGCGCGACTTAAAATTATGTGGCCATCCAAGATAGCGCGCATATTGTCACTAATTGGTTCGTCCAAATCATCACCATCGACCAAGACTGTATAAATACCTGTAATACTGCCGCTATCTTTAAAGTTTCCAGCACGCTCGGCCAAACTTGCGAGCTCGGTAAAAACAGAGCTGGGATAACCTCTTAAAGACGCACTCTCGCCAGCAGCGGTTTTCACTTCTCTGAGTGCATGAGCAAACCGAGTAATCGAGTCAACATACAGGGCAACATCTTTTCCTTGCTCTGCATAATGTTCTGCTAATGCTGTTCCTGTGTACAAAGCTTGAGCTCTATGAACAGCCGGCTGATCCGCTGATGAAGCAATAATAATGTAAGGCGCGTTTGTCTCTTTACACTGCTCGAGGATTTCACTAACTTCTCGGCCGCGTTCGCCGATTAGTACAATAATTTTAATATCCACATTAACGGTATCAATCAATTTTCTAAACAGTGTTGTTTTCCCGACTCCACTACCAGAGAAGATTCCAGTTCGCTGTCCTTTTGCTAGCGGTAAGCAAGCATCGATAGTCTTTACACCGGTTAGTAAATGTTGCTTGCATCTCTCTTTTCTTAATGGGCTGAGTCGCTCAGGATATAACGCAAGAGTTCCGATTACGGTTTGGTCGGCCTCTTGCTCCAGAGGTGACATGAAAGCATCAAAACATTTACCTTCCATTGACTCATATATCGGCATACCGCCTTCACCAGCATCGACAACCACTTCATCGTTGATAGAAATACCAATCACTTTTTCAAAAGGCATGAATATGGTGCATTCATTATTAAAGGCAATACATTGCCCCTTAATTATGCGAGACGAGCGAATGTTCCGTATCGAACAGTAAGCACCAACAATACTTTTCACACCAGTCACCTTAATGATCGCACCATCAAATGCGATTACTCGCCCAACTTCTCGAGTCAATGAGATGGAGGGTAGATCATCAAGGATTGAATGAAGTGAATTAGCCATTTATAAGCTCTCTTAACTGCTTAAAATAACCATCATAGTCAACCAACGTGACCAATTCGTTTTGATTAACTTCAATAGTAAACCCTTTTAAATAGTCTGCAATTTCGCTTTGTTCCATGTCAGTAATACTCTCTGAAATCTCTTTTGAGACTTTAATTGCACTGTCTATTTTGTCTATGTTGATTGAAAATTTCTTCGCCAGCGTGTTTTTCAATAGACTCTTTTCAGAGAGTGCTCCTTGTAAGTCCTCCATAAGCTTCAAAGAGAGAGTCACAATAAAGCTTTCCGACTCTGTTTGTAGATTCTGCTCAAGATGTTGAAGACGCGAAATAATTTCATTTATTTGAATCAATGATTCTTCAAACTGACTTTTTAGTGTTTGAACAGCATTTTGTTCTTGCTCAATTTTATCAAGTTTCTGTTGTAAATTTTCACAACGTTCATTAGATGCCTGTAGCTGTTCGGAAATCTTATCTCTTTCAGCTTTCACACTTTCTAAATCCGAAAGCTTTAAACGCAAGCTATTAAGTTCATCTTCTAAACTAACCTTTTTCGTTAGCGGCACTTCATCAGTTTGCGGTTTATTTGAACTCGAAATATTAGGCGAACCTGTTGAGCTAGAGGCCTTGTTCATCGAACGCTCAGGTATCGGGAGCTTATAGGTCATTGCCACTTGCTCCTTTATTAAGTGCTCTAATGACTTTCTCTGAATATCGCGCAGACTTATTCAGGCTATCGATAGCGGTTACAATATCATCGACTTTATTCAAGAAACGCTTAGGTGATAGCCGAAATAAAATCGATACCTTATCTAAGTGATTACTAATATTCGCGAAATGATCAATGAAACCTTCAGATACCTGATGGTTTTCTAAGTAATGCAAGTAGGCATCAATTACTTGCTTTTTATCTTCGCTAATAGCAGGACTATTAAGCATTACGAATTTCCTTCAAAGTGCTCAATGCTCGGCGATTTGAACTCCAGTTATGTATTAGCATGGCTAATATCGCGATCAATAGAATCGCGATGACTAACATACCTAGCACAACAACATCGTTGTTAAGTAAATTATCGGTCGATGCTTGACCGTTCTTCGACTGAGTAACTTCAGTTTTTGGCTCGTCAATGCCAGGCTCTAACAACTCATCCATAGAATTACTAAGCGAAGTTCCTTCATCGTTATCCGCAGTATTTGGCTCAATTGACGAAGTGATTTTTTGATTACTATTCGCTGTTCCTAAAACGATAACGTCAACTGTATCGCCTCGAGCTTCCTTAAAACCAATTGCACTTTTTACTAGAGATTCAATTTTTTGAGTGTCTAGCTCACTCAAGGGCTTATTAAAAATAACTGAAGCTGAAATTGAGTCAATTTGGTCCCCTTTCAATACCTCTGTTTCAACTCGTCGAGAATAGCGATATTGCTTCTTAGATTGCGTATTCTTATTTCCGTTTGAATTGGTTTTAGAGGAGGAAGAAGTCTCTTCACTTGCAACAAATGTCTTGTTATCAGGCGCAATGATTTCAGTCGTTACTTCTTTATCATTTCTTTTGAACGAAATGTTGACTGAAACTTTAAAGCTGGAAAGGTCGTAGTTTATCTCTAATAACTCAGCCAGTTTTTGCTCAAGTTCGTTTTCTCTTGGCTTGACGTGCATAGTATTATTGTCGCCAGATAAAATGTTGCCATTCTGGTCGATTATCTTGATATTGGCTCCATCAATATTATTGATAGCAGCAGATACCAGTTCTTTGATTCCAGCAGTTTGATAGTTAGATAATGTTTCACCATCTCTAATGTGCAATAAAATAGACGCTGTCGATGCTTCTTTCTGCTTAAATAGACCTTTATTTTTCGGTATATTTACGTGCACACGCGCATTAGTGATGCTTTCTATCGACATTATGGTTCTTTCAAGTTCGCCTTGTACAGCACGCTGGTAATTTACGTTTTGTGCAAACTCTGTCATACCATAATCTGACTCAGAAAATAGCTCGAAGCCAACGCCGGACTCAGAAGTAATACCATTCAAAGCGAGAGATTGCCGTACGCTGTCAATATTCTTTTCATCGACTAAGATTTGATTTTCTTCGTTCACAGTATATTGAATACCATTTCGATCAAAAAACTCTGTTATTCGATTAGCGTTTTTATAATCTGATAAATTAATAACCGGAGCGGCCTTATCCGAATATAAAAACAAATAGAAGCCGACAGTAAATGCTGCTAGTACGACAACTGATAATACAAGAGCTATTTTATTCTTATTCATTTTTACTAAACCTGCATTCTCGAGACTTCTTGGTAGGCTTCAACAATTTTATTGCGGACCTCTACCATTAAACTTAATGACATTTTTGCTTCTTCCAACGCCATAATCACATCATGAGTTTCAATGTTCTCTCCAGAAGCCAAAGCATTAAAATTAGTTTCACTAACTTCTAGTTTGTTATCGATAGTTTCGATAAGGCTTGCAAAATCAATTTCACTCGTCGCTTGTTGCGAAGAGATTGAGTTACTTATGTTGCTGATAGACGATATAGAATCTAACGCTTGAATACTTTCAATCATATTACTTCCCTAACTCTAACGCTTTCGAACGCATAGTTGATAAATTATTATAAACTCTAATATTTGCTTCATAAGCACGCTTTGCTAATGTCATTTTTATAAATTCATCAGCAACATCGATATTTGCGTATAAAACATTTCCATTTTCATCGGCTAACGGATTAGTTGGTTCAAACACTGTTTTAATCGGTTTCGCCTGTTGCAAGGCCTCTTGGTTGGCACCAGCTTTTACCATGGCGCTTTGGAAAAGCGATTTGTATTCTGCTGCCTCAGACTTCGATAAAGGAATATTGGCTTTAGCAATGTTCATCGCAGCAAGTTCTGTTGTTGCCATTTGCTGCGCCATTGATACCTTTATTATTTCACTGGTGGATTCACTCATAATTATCGACCTTTACCTAATGCAATCGACATTAAACCCAATTGCTTATTAAAAGCCTCAATAATAGTGTTGTACTTACCACTGATAAGTCTCGAATTTAGCACTTCTTGATCGAGCTGAACCGAATCAAGAGATGTTGTAAAATCAACTGAGTAACTATTACTTCCAGTGGTTTTGGCAGAAAAAGCACTATCAAGATTGTCACTGATAGAAAAAACATGTTTCGACGATATACCGTTGGTATAATTTGCGATGTTCTTCGCCGTCATATTCTGCATTTCACTCAATGAATCCAGTACACGATTTACAGATAAAAACAACTCTGTCGTTTCCATATTTAATTACTCCACAACCAATTCAGCGTGTAATGCACCAGCACGTTTTATGCTTTGCAAAATAACAATGATGTCTCGAGTTGAAACATCCAAAACTTTTAGTGATTCCACCAGATTTGCTACCGTTGCATTGTTTTGAACTTCAGCATAACCAGCTTTTTCTTCGGTAACATTAATTTTCGTTTCCGGTACTACTTCAGTTGAAACACTACTTCCAGGACGCCCAATAAAGAAGGGTTGAGACACTTGATAGCGAGTATCAATCGTTAATTGAATATCACCATGAGACACAGTGACATTCGATAATCTTACGTCGCCCCCAGAAACGATTGTCCCGGTTCTTTCATTTATCACTACACGCGCTTCTATGTTGTGCTCTAATGTTAAAGAGTTAATTTGTGAGATTAATTTGAAACGCTCTGAGTTCGACAACTCAGAGAAATGGATATTTATTTTTCCAGCATGCAATGGTTCAGCCCGCAGTTTCGATGACACGCCATTGATCTTATCGACAATTTTAACCACTGTTTCGAAGGAAGATTCGTTTAGCAAAAACCGAATTTGATTGGTTTGTGCAAATGTTTCTTTGGTCGATCGTTCAACCAGAGCTCCACCGGAAATCAATCCAACAGTAGGATGATTTTTTTGGACCACGGAATCAAAACTATCAAAAGCATAACCACCCACTGAAATAGGTCCTTGTGCGAGGGCATAAATTTCGTTATTAGCAGCTTTCAAAGGCGTTAATATTAATGTGCCACCCGCAATACTACGTGCATCCCCGATTGACGATACCTTTATATCTAACTTATCACCTTTTTCAGAAAATGCCGGTAACGTTCCTGTTACTAACACGGCGGCCACATTTCGTGATCGAATATCATTGGTATCTAAGGTAATTCCAAAATTTCTAACCGTATTAGCAATAGATTGAATCGTTGTTTTGTTTCGGCTGCTATCACCAGTACCAGCCAATCCAACCACTAAACCGTAACCAACTATCTGGTTATCACGTATACCTTCAAAGCGACCAATTTGACTCAGCTTTACTGTCGCACTCGCAAATATGTCAGAAATAGTGAGTGAAAAAATAATTATTATAAAAAGTTTTTGTTTCATTAGATAATACCTAACCAATCGAAGATAGTGGCTATCCAGCCTTTTTTCTGAGCTTCAGAAACAACACCATCACCAATAAACTCAATCGTCGCATTTGTAATTCTATTCGAGAGAATTACATTGTTAGCATTTATATCATCACGACGAATTTGACCTTGGATTTTGATTTCTGACTTTTCCCCATTAAGCAGTATCTGTTGCTGACCAGCGATGGTTAACAAACCTGACTCACTCACACCTATGACCTGCGCGGTAATCGTCCCGATAACAAACCCATTTCTACGTGTCGCAGCATCACCTTCAGAATTCTTTCCAATGCCAACGCCAAGGTCATTTTCTCGGGTGTTATCGAATGCTTTTGCCGATAACGCAAAGCCTCTTTCGCTTTCCGTTGTTGCGCTAGTTTCAGCAGACGTTCGCTCATAAATTGAAACAGTCACCGTATCGCCAATACGATAGGCTTTATTATCTTCAGTAAGTGCTCTGAACGAATTTGCTTTGTATATATCTTCTGCCAAGATATTTTGAGAAATGAACAAAGCGAAAAGAAATATTAATCTAATCATATTTCGCAATTCCTTTATCGATGACTTTCGCAGGTATTACTCTGCCGTTATGTTTAAATTTTACGTTAATGACTTCGCCTTCTTTGCCAGATGCCAGAGCTAGCGCACCTAACTTGTAGGAGACAACGCCCTGACTAAAAAGGACTGTAATGTCTTCACCTTTCTGAACAGTTTGCTCACACATACTATTACTGGTTGAAATAACTTCACCCTCTTTAATATCAAGTGAGGCAACCTTCGAACAAGCAAGTAACTCTCGGCCTTTAGTGCTCAATTGCTTTACTTCAAGCTCGACCAGTTTCGAATTAGTCGCATCGATGTTAGAAAACTGAGGAATAATTGTGGCTGCAATAGTGTGATTGCCAAAATATTTTGCTTTAGCCCATAAGATATCTTTATTTAACTCATTCTTGTTAGACTTTGAATTCTTGCATTCAATTTCTCGCTCGATGTTTAGTCGTTCTTTTAAAATAACTTTTGGCAATTTAAGCGTTACTTGACAGTTCGAGTTCGTCTCATCAATCATTGTTGCCTGCAAAAACTCAAGGTTAACTCTAGTTATATTGTCCGGCGTTAACTTATCAACAATATAACTCGCGAGTTTCTCACTAAGTACATCACCATCATTCACTGCCATTAGTTGGCAATTGCTGCTTTTCGATTCACACAGGTGAACGTTCGCTCCAAAAGAAGCCAACGGAAATATCAATGTGAATAATGGAATGTATTTCATCATCAGGTTTGGCTCAGAGACTATCGTCTTAAATTATTAATTGTTTCTAATAATTGATCGGACACTTGTATTACTCGAGCATTAAGCTGATAACCACGTTGCGCCATTACTAAGTTCACCATTTCCTCTACTAAAGAAACATTGCTTTCTTCGGTGTAACCTTGTCGAATATTTCCGAAACCGTCTTCACCGGGCATACCATAAATAACATCGCCCGAGTCTTCTGTTGCAAGGTAAATACCTGAATCTTGCTTTTCAAGACCACTGGCATTAGTAAAACTGACTAATTCTATTGTTCCCAACTCAACTGTTTCTGCACTGCCAGCCACTCGACCAATCACTGTGCCATTATTTTCGATAACGACTTCTGATAGATCAGGTGAAATAGAAATGTTGGCAGATAGTCTATGGCCTTGTTGAGTTTGCAAATAACCATCTGAATCAATCGCTAATCGACCCAATCGCGTGTAAGCGGTACCATTATTTCCGTTTTCAACTGGAATAAACCCAGGACCGTCAATCGCAACATCGAATGGGTGCTGTGTGAATTTCAACTTTCCAACTGACAAATCCTCACTAATATTTTGAACATGAACACCTCGACTTGACTCAGTTGTACTCGAGTTAGTTGCTCCTGTGGAATCATTTTTATAGATCAAATCCACGAAGTTAACGCTAGACCTCTTAAATCCACTGGTATTAACGTTGGCGATGTTGTTTGAAATAACATCGACTAATGTTTTCTGTGCGTTTAAACCTGTCTCTGCGATAAATAAAGAGTTAATCATTTTATTTTCCTATATCATTAATTCCAGACCCGACCATTTGATCGAGTGTCAAAATACTTTTCTGAATCGCTTCAGCATGTTTCGATAATTTCATCAGTTGAACCATTTGTTGTGTCACATCCACGTTTGAACTCATGGCAAATCCTTGTAAAACATTTGGTTCAGAAAAATCTGCTTTATCCGCTGTAATAAAAGGCTTTCCCTCTTCATCAAAACGGACATCTGTCAGATCCACTTTTACTGTTTCTAACTGGCCGACGAATTTATCATTGACTAATAATTCGCCCTTTTCCCCGAGGGTAAGCTTACTAAGTTCAACACTTGCTTGTGCGACATTTAATGAATTGCCAAATTGATTAACAACGTCACCACCTTTATCCGATAGCTTTAAGTATTTGGTGATGTACAGCCGATTATTGGTTTCCTCAGCAATAAAATAATCACTTCCAACGGCGATAAAATCGGTTGTCTGTTTTGTTTGTTGTACAGACCCCATATTCATATTCTGCTGTTTCAAAATAGGCGTTTGCTCATTCAATGTACTTAGGAAATTCTGCTGTGTTGCATTTATAGCCTGGTAACCTTTGGTCTGAGCATTTGCAATATTATTAGATACAACCTCGATTTGTTTAAGATCATTTCTTAATACATTTGCAATTTGACTAATAGATTCACTCATATTACTAAACCTTAATATCTCTAAACCTTAATATTGCCAAATGTTTTTATATTGATGCCATCTGGGATTTCACCCAAACCTAAAACAGTTACTGAAGGCACTATGCGTTCGATAAATGAGCGAAGAGGAGCTCTTAGCTGCGCACTGCAGAGAATAACTGGCAACATATTATTCGACATCATTCTTTCACAGCTGGTTGAAATTCCTTTCATAAAACTATCGAGTAAAGCAGGTTCAACAACTAATAGTTTTTTCTCTTGTGTCGATTTAATTTGTTGCAGTAGTCGTTGCTCTAAGCTTGCTTCAAGCGTTAATACATTTACTGCACCCGATTTATCTTTTAATTTCACAACAATATAAGGCGCGAGTCGCTCTCGAATTTTTTCGACCAAATCGAGCAACTCCAGATTTTGCTTGGAATAAAAGCTCATTGCATCCAAGACAACTTCGAGACGCTTAATTGAAACACCTTCTTTAAGTAAGGCTTGAAGAATAATTTGAAGCTCACTGATCGAAAAAGAATTAGGAATAACTTCTTCTATAAGACCACTGTATTTCGGACGAAGCCTTTCTAACATTGCTTCGGTTTCAACGCGGTCGATCAATTTATAGGCACTGCGTTTTAAGGTTTCAGTAAAGTGAGTCACCATTAAAGTACTTGCATTAACAACGGTGTATCCTTGACGTTTTGCTTGATCGTTTTCCTTTTCTTCGATCCATACTGCTGGAAGTCCGTAAGTAGGCTCGTGAGTTGCGATACCTTCGATTTTGGCTTTAACGTTACCCGGATCAATGGCAAGAACTTTGTCAGTTCGTGCTTCGCCTTTCGCAATAGAAAAGTCTTGAATGTAGATTTCGTATTCGTAATCGCCTAATAGATGATGATCAGTAATTTTAATTTCAGGGATCACAAAGCCGTAATCTTTCGCAAATCGCTTTCTTAACTCGGCAATTTGCTCAAGTAAGATAATGCCATCATGTTTTGCATAATCAGCAAGCGAAGCGCCAAGCTTAACTTCAAGCGGGTGAGTCGTAAGTTGATCGGTGAAGTCTTCTTCATCTTTAGTTTCTGTTTTTTCCGGCTTTTCACTCTCTGTCTCATTCTTCTTTTTATACGAGTAATAAGCAGCAGCTGCAAATGCGACAAACAAAATAAGCAATGGCCAGATTGGTAACCCAGGCAGCATCATTACTAATAAGAGTAACGTGGCAATAATCGCTAATGTTTTAGGATGCGAAGCAATCTGATTCACTAATGTAGTACTTAAACTCGCGTCTGTAGCTGCGCGAGTAATAATTATACCGGTAGCAACAGCAATAACTAATGAAGGTATTTGAGTGACAATTCCGTCACCAACTGTAAGTAGAGTAAATGTATGAAGCGCTTCCCCCCAACCCATACCATGCTGAACGATTCCTATAGAAAGACCACCGATAATATCAATCAAGATGATAATAATCCCGGCTATTGCATCGCCCTTAACAAACTTTGTGGAACCATCCATCGCACCATAAAAGTTGGCTTCTTTTTCAATATTAGAACGGCGTTCTTTTGCTTCGTGCTCATCTATCAATCCCATATTCATATCGGCGTCGATACTCATTTGCTTACCGGGCATACTATCGAGAGTAAAACGAGCGGCAACCTCTGCAACACGTTGCGCACCGTTTGTCACAACAACGTATTGAACCACAATCAAAATAAGAAAGACGACCAAACCGATGACGTAATTTCCGCCCACGACATAAGATCCAACAGCACCAATGACTTCTCCTGCATCTGCATCGTTCAATATTAATCGTGTTGCAGCAATATTCAGCGATAATCGAAATAACGTTGCTATTAATAACAAACTTGGGAAAGTCGAAAATTGAAGCGGTTTTTCTGTATAAAACGTAATGAGTAGAATTAATAATGCAAAACTAAAGTTAGCAATTAATAAAAAGTCTAAAAGCTGTGGTGGAATAGGTGTAAATAGAACAACTAGAATACCAATCATTCCAAAAACAAGGAATAAATCGTTCTTACCCTGTGTAAACTGTTTCAACTTATCAAGCATGTTCCCTTCCCCAACCCAACTTCATCAAGCTTTGGTATACTTTTGCCACTTCCTGAAATGAATCTGGAGGAATAAATCCATCAATGTCACACTCGCGAAATAGCTTTCGAGCTAACGGCGGGCGTCTTAAAATCGGTTTATTAAACTCAGCCGCTTTCTTGCGAATTTTGGCAGCAAATTTTCCTTTGCCCTTAGCAATAACTTTTGGAGCAACCATTGAGTTCTTATTATATTTTAAAGCAATAGCAAATTCTGTCGGATTGGTAATTATTACATCCGAATCCTTTATATTTTTGATCGAGGCTGATTTCTTTAATAACTCTTTTTGAATTTCACGACGCTTAGATTTTACTTCCGGGTGCCCTTCGTGACGCTTATGTTCGTCTTTGACATCACGCTTACTCATTCTCATTTGTCGAGCAAAATCTTTGGTTGAAAAGATCCAGTCCATGATCAAAGTAATCACCATCATTGCTAATAAAACTAAAGCAATCTTCAACAATATAAATAGAATATTGGAGGTTAATGTATCTTTCTGACTGAAGGAAACCTTGTAGAAGTCATCAATAAAAACATACACAATCATATACGCAACGATAAATAACATTACCGTTTTGAGTAACGCCTTCAATAACTCAAATAGTACCTTTCTATTAAACAGTTTTTTAAACCCCTTCGCAGGATTTAATTTAGTAAAATCGGGCTTTATTGGGTGCGTCGAAAACAGTGGCTTAGTTTGTAAAATATTAGAAAGAACAGCCGTGACGGTCAGCAGTATAATTAGGCCGCCAAATACCGATAGTAGCTCCATCGAACTGATTTCAAACAATCGAACCATTGATCCTTGATCGGCACTGATCTGGCCAGCCATTTTAAAGAAATCAAAAAGATGTCTTTCAAAGCCACTCGCTATCATGCTCCATAGCGCAATAATACCGACACTAAAACTGAACAGCATAAACCAGTTATTCAATTCAATTGACTTAGCAACTTGCCCTTTCTTTCGCGCCTCTCTTAATTTAAAGGGCGTGGCTTCTTCAGATTTATCAAATTCTTCTGACATAACTAACCCAACACTATCCGCCAGTAAGAAATGAGTTCCTGAAACATCAACTTAAAGTGATTCAGCATTAATGGTGCGCAAAATGCAAAAACCATTATTCCCAAGCTAATTTTCAATGGTAATGATACAAAATAAATATTCATTTGCGGCATAGTTTTCGATAGAAAGCCAATCACCATGTCTAATGCCAATAAAGCAAGTGAAATAGGTAATACTAAAAGTAAAGCAAGGTAAAACTGTGCTGCCAAAGTTGGAACCAAGTATTCATGAGCATTTGCTTGCAAAGAAAAACCCAAAGGCGCAACGGCAAATGAACTCCATATGGCTTGAATAAAAATATGATCAGCACTGACAGCAAACAATAATAAAACCGAGACCATTGTTAACGCTGTCCCGATAACAGACTCGGTTTGGTTACTTTGCGGATTAATAATTCCAGCGGCGCCAAAACCAATTTGCATTTCGACCATTCGGCCTAACGTCATAATAGCGCTTTGAATAGCAATGAAACCAAAAACAAAAATCCAACCAAGTAAAAATTCATTTAATAAAATAAATAAGACTGATGAAGTGTTTAGTTGCGATGTTTGTAATGATAGGTCCGTATTGAAAACGGCAAACATGCCGATAAATAAACCCAAAGTTATTTTTGCTACACTTGGTAATCTAGAAAACGGGGTCATCGAAGATGATAGAAATATTGGCGCGACACGAAAACTCGCGGCTAATATTTCGATAACTTTCGTCGACAACAACCCAAGTTCCATCACATTTGACCTGCACTCGTAATCATATCAACAGCAAAACTTCGCCATTGAGATAACATCCAATTACCCAACAAAATCAAAACAAATACTGCAGCAATTAACTTAGGTACAAACGTTAAAGTCATTTCCTGAATTTGCGTGACAACCTGAAAGATCGAAACAAACAATCCCACAAGCAAACTAGCAGCCAAAACAGGAGCCGCGATCCACATTGCTGATTTCAACATCTGTGACATGATCAATAATGGAAAATCGCCTTCCATTATTTAACTCCTTTTAAGCTTTGCATAACAAAAGGCAAATAGTTTTGGGAGTTTTTGAAACTGTCTTGAGAGGTTACGCGTTGCATAATTTTTTCGGCTTCCGCTTTATTGCCTTCTCTTTCTTTTACTAATGCCTGAGCGTATAAACCTGGAATACAATCCTTATCTAGACCCATAGCTCGCTTAATGTTGGTTTTAGCTTCTTCTAAATTATTTTGATGAACATCAACGACTGCTATACCACCATAAGTATCAGCAAAGTTTCGGTTAAGCTCTTTTGCTTGTAAAAACGCATCCATTGCTTCTTCATGGCGATCTTTCATGATCAAAGACCACCCTAATAGATGCCAAGTACCAATATGGTTGGGCATATACTTGGTTGCATTACCTAAACTTACTAAAGCGGTGTCTAAATCAAGTCGCAACATATCGATTTGCGCTTGATTACTCCATAAACGGCCCACTTCTGGATATTCTTGAATAGCTTTTTCAGTAGCCTTACTTGCGGACTCAACATCGTGCAAAGCAATGGTTGCACTTGAGTACGCAATCGCTGACTCAAGAGTGGCTAAGTAACTTTGTTCGTCTGCACTTATTAATTCAATAGCTGCTTCATCTTTACCAAGATCAACCAGCAGTAAGCCTTTTAAACCTTTCGCTTCTGCATCATCAAATTCACTAAGGTATTGATCGACATATTCAAGAGCGTTTTCTAAGTCGCCCAAGTGATGCAAACATCGAGCTAATACTAATAAACTGTTCGGAACTTGAGTCCAGCTCTCCAGAATAGTGCTTAAGTGATCTCTCGCACTTTCAAATTCTTTTAATGCAAATTCTGAATAGGCTAAGTTGTAGGTTACGGCTGGTTCTTCAGGGTGAACTGAATAAGTAATCTGGAAACACTCTTTGGCTTGCGAATATTGCCCGGTTGCTAAGAAGCAGTTACCAAGATTGAATGCAATCATGGGATCTTTTTTCAGCTCGCTGGAAGCCTCTTGAAACGTGCCAATTGCTTTTTCAAAAAGGCCATTTTGAAAATAGAGCGCGATTAAATCTCGCCCAAGGGCAACATTGGAAGGATCAGAATTTAGAAAAGATTCAAATCGAGAAATTTGTTCATTCGCTGTATCGGTCATTGCAATACCATTGGACTATTGTATGTTTTCGCTCAACCCTTCAAGCTTCAAACCTAACTTTTCATCAAGCTCTTTGGTCAATTTGACGTATAAATTATCGGGCTCAACGCGACTTAAAATATCGTTAAGCAAAAATTTCGCTGACTCTGTCTGTTCAAGACTTAAGTGAGTTAATGCTTTGTAATAAGAGGCAGGTACGAACTCTGGTTGTTGTGCCAGGACTGTTTCAAAGACTTCCAAAGCAAGTTGCTCATTTCCTAAATCCTTAAACACCAATCCAAGCTGAAAGCGTTCAATGTAAGCGTCCGGGTAATGCTCTAGAAAGACTTCAAAATGATGCTTTGCTTCATCAAACAACTTCAGTTTTGCATAAGTTCTGGCAACACTCGCATTCAACTTGTTTGAACAGTCTTCTCGACTAAGTGCGTTTTTAAAATAGCCAAGTGCAGCGGGAAAACGTTCTTGCTCAAACTCGAATTGGCCACATGCCATTAATTCTGCGGTGGAAAAATAATCCATAACTCGATAATTCCTTAATTACTCAAAACCCCAAAAATTAACTCAGTTGTATGCTCTTACAACGGAGTGCATCTTATGAGACTTCAGCGATATTTCCAAGGATATAAATCGCAAATTAGCGGTAATATTACACAAATGGCAAAATTACCCCTAAACAAAAAGAGAATTAGTAGGAACAGATTTGTCCTTGAGATAGGTATTCTGGGGTAATCGACGTTAATGTGAAAAAATCACTGATGTTTGAGATGTGAAGGATAGCTAAGTTCTGAGATAATTTGATTGATTTAATGTAATTGTTTAAAGGAGTAACCTAATGAATATTAACCTATTTGTTTATTATCAACTGTCTACATCCAACGAACGTCCATTTCTAAATAGCATCCAAAAACTTGGTAATGTCACGAGAATCGGAAATGGGTTCTGGTATGTCAATTCATTTAAAACCGCTTCCGAAGCGCTAAAAATATTGGCTTCCTGGGCATCTGAAAAAGACACTATAGTGGTTATTGACGCCGCTTCTAATGAGTGTGTCTGGTTCAACCTTGATAAAACTCAAGCCCAACGCATTCGCCAAAACTGGAACATGCCTCTCGCAGTAGAACCAATCACTAACGAAGCCGACAACTCTTCAGAAGAGGTTAAACTAGCCCCAAATGAAACTACGCATTAATTGCGTATTACACTCTTATCTATTTAAAGCAACGCAGGTTCAGCCGTAACAGCATCAGTCATTGCGTTGCTTGTTTTAGCCTATAAACCTAAACATCACTTTTGTTTTTTAGATACCAAATCAATCTCACCCGCCGGACTGAAAGGAATATCAAATTGTGAAGTAGAGTTATTCGCGATATACACAGGCGCACCGCCTGTCATTATGGGTGTAACTGTTGTCGAATGGTTGGTATAGGATATGGTCTCGCCTACTCTACGGTTATCACTATAAACAATCATATACTGAGCATTTTTTGGTACCTGTATATCGGCCTCCAACAGCCCACCACTCCAGAAATCATGCCCCCAGGTAAATAACGGGAGGTCATCTTGAATCTTAATCTTTGCGGAATTTAAAAACAGAACTCTGGGTAATGTGATGTGTGCTTTGGGTAACCAGCTTCCCATAATGTGCGATCGGATATGTAGCTTGGTGTGTTCTGGTTTCAGCACGAAAGCACCGTAGTAACTTTTAATCTCATCAAATTTGAACACTAACGTTTGTTTTTTTCCGAAATTTAGAGTTTCTTCACCATCAAACTCGACAAATTCAAGTGTCGCGACAGAGTCACAGCAAGAAGTTTGCTGTTCAAACTTGGCAATGTCTCGTTTTAGCGTCGATACACAACCGGTTAGCATTATGGCGGAAATTAATATCAGGAAACTGCCTACTTTACTCATTCTCGATGAATCCATTGCTTAAAGACTTTTAACTGAATAATTGACGAATAAACTCAAATTTTTTTGGGAAGCGCTGTAGGTACTCAGGTTGTGTAACATAAAATGCATAGCTCTCTGCGAAATCCTCACAGGCATTTTTTTTACCCAACTCCGATACTCCAGACTCTGACTTGTACACACTGGTGACCCACTGCTTTTTCTTAACACTGCCCATTACTTTAAAGTAAACATGATGCCCAACTTCGTGGAACAATACATGATACCCCTCAGCTACCGTTCGAAAAGCATACACCACAATGCTGCTGTAATTTTGTAAATATTCCCCAAGCTGAGGCCCAACGCGTTGGTGACGTAGCAAAAAAGATACATTTTTAGCAGGATCGTATTTAATGACCTGTAGCTTTTCTAGGTGTGCCGTTGGCAGCTGTAAAATAGACTCAACAACATCATCAACCGCAATTAGCTTTTGATAACCAAACCCAGATACTAAAAGGTTTAACTTTTCATTGTTGGCCCGATTGCCGACTGAGCGATAGCGAACAAGAGGTTGCAAGTAAGTTCCTTATTTATAAAATGCTGAATCTGAGCAGCACCATAGGTTCGCTATAATAAATTCAAGAAATCAGACATTCAACTCTCGCAAACGTGTTACTCATCCATGAGCAACACAACAGCTTGTTTATCCCTCTCTGGTATTCCTTACCTTTTTATATCCTTAAAGGAAGCACTCCGCTGCTTCATAAAACTGCCTCATTCCTTTGTAGCGTCCCGCGTGCGACATCAATGTCCCGATCTACACAAGATCACAATCAACTCGAGAGCCTCTGATTGCGCCGAACGAGCATTAAATATACCGTTATGAGATATTAATGAAAAGGTTAATTTTCACACACCTTAAAAATTTGATTTCCTTTTCTAATCAATATTCATTGGATAATCTTCATACTTATGCAAATAAAATAAAGGTCTTGTCAAAGCTAAATCTTCCGATCGACATTTTGCTCGAAGGTTTTTTAAGACTTAACCTGAGAACATTTGATTACTTGTATAAACAAGGGAGTTCTGCGACTATTCTTATTATCAAAACAACCCATAACGCTTACCAAGGAAAGACATGGTAGAGCCTGGTACACAGCTCGGAAAACTGCATGTGCTTCGCCAGATCGGCCAAGGCGGTATGGCGGATGTTTATCTTGCAGAAGACACAGTACTGGGACGAAATGTTGCTATCAAAGTACTCCCTGCCGAAATGGCTCGTAACCAAGAACTGGTGACTCGCTTTGCTCATGAAGTTCGAGCCACAGCGAATTTATTTCATCCGAATATTGTCACCGTCTACGATGTAGGCGAAGCGGACGATATTCATTTTTACGCCATGGAATATTTACCGTCGGGCGATTTAAAACAACGGATTGAACAGGGCTTAACCTTCCATCAATCGTTGCAATATTTAAAGCAATTGGCAAAAGCACTTCAGTACGCCCATGGTAAAGGCTTTATCCATCGCGACATAAAGCCTGAAAATATTCTGTTCGATGAAAATGGCAATGCCAAATTAACTGATCTAGGTATCGCAACTACCTTAAACCGAACGAATACCGTTACAAATGAAGGTAAAAGTATCGGCACTCCGCGTTATATAAGTCCAGAACAAGCTCAGGGCGAGCCAGTGGATGAGCGCAGCGACCTTTACAGTCTGGGTATTGTGTTTTATGAAATGATTACCGGCGAAGTACCTTTCGATGCAGAAGATACAATCGCCATTGCTTTAGCGCATATCCGAAATCCAATTCCGCAACTACCAATGGAACTCGCGGCTTATCAAGAATTCGTTGAAGCTTTAATGGCCAAGTCACCAGACGATCGATTCGCATCCGCGGAAGAATTACTCGAGGTTATTGAGCAAATTGAACAAAACAAACCTTTTTCTCTAGCAGAGTTTTACGAGAACCGAACTTTATCCAAGTCTGATGTCTTAAACTTTGCAGGTATTTCTGATTCTATTAGCCATAAACCGAGAAAAAGATTTTGGGTAACCTTATTACTTGTTTTTTCATTCACGTTTTTTGCTTTTTGGAAATTTGATTACTTATCCGAATCATTCAATCAAAGCATTAAATCGATCGCAGCAAGTTTTACTTCAAACACTGTAGACGACGATGGTCCGAAAGGCGTTATCCAAATACAATCCGAACCTGTTGGCGCTACTGTTTACCTGAATGGGAAAGAAATGGGAGTAACGCCCTATCTTGGACAATCGATTACTATCGGAGAACATGAGCTAACTTTAACGCACCCCGAATTCGGCGATGTTAATGCCACCATTATTGTCGAGAATAATAAGTTGCTTGATAAAGTATTTAAATTAGAAGCCGGAATTGGTGCACTTAAAATAGAGTCGATTCCTTCTGGCGCATGGATCGAGCTGGATGGCAAACGTTTAAGAAATAAAACGCCTTATCAAATAGAAAAGTTGAAAACGGGCAGCCATAAATTAATGCTCGGCAAAGATCATTTGGCAGTGGAATTAAATGTTAATGTTGCTCACGACGAAGTCACTCATATAAAACCTCAATTAAACTCAGGGTTAATGGCTTATTACCCTCGAGATTGGATCACCATTCCACAACTCTACGAATTAGCCGATCAGCTAACGAAAAGAGAGCATATTAGTTCACCTTCGGGACGAAATGCTGAAGAAGCTTATTACGCGATATTAAAAGTTGATCCTAAGCAAACAAAAGCAACACAAAAACTCATTGAGTTAGGCGAGATACATTGGGCACTAGCGGAACGAGCAGCAAAAAAAGGAAAGTTGGATGCAACTAAAAAACACCTTGCCCATAGTAAACGTTTATTGAAAGAGCGATACTCAGCACAAAAGGCGAAAAAGCTGATTGAGCTTGCTAGTCATTAATAATATTGTCTCAGAATATCGCATTTAACTTTTACATGTTTTAACTTAAATTCATTAGAATTGATTGCTCTAAGTAAACTTTAAAGAAATATTTAAAGACACTCGTAAAAGAGCCTCTATTGTTTGACCGTAAAGTTATTTTTGATACCGACCATTTTGAAATTCGAAAGATCCTCTCTCAAACTTTAATTATAACAATAAATATAACTCTGCACTTCAATCGCGGTTGCCAATATTTATTAATATACGTCCAGGATGAGTTCAATTTACACTCACCCTAGTTCTCGGGTTTAAGTAAAGCGCGGCAAGTTATATAGTAAATTTGGAAGAACCTAAAGGGTTAGGTTCCTTTCGCGATAAGGAGATTCATATGGAAATCACATTAATAAGTTTTCAAACAATAGCATTGGCGACTATATTGTTTGGCTATTCAGACAAGCCTCTATCATTACCTTATGTAGTCAATTCCGATGGAGTCATTATTGAATCCAGCGATCTAAGGTCATCAAAAGAAGCAAGTAAATTATTGCGACTATCAATTACCGAGCCTGTATTACACGATGAACTTGTTTGCAAAAAGGGCGACAGCACAATTACGGTTAAGACAAATGGTTCTTTACAAGGTTCGTTTAATAATTTTATAGCTAATGGATGGACCTGTGTTCTCTTCGAAGATTAATTCACAAGAGTAAATTTGATTAGCAGTTCTGAGCCAAATAGCAAACTAAAGAGAACTAAATTTGGAGTATGAGCTGAACCTTTGTATTTGTGGGATAGGTAATTTTTATCTTTTTCCACAAATACACTTTAATACTTATTGGCTAATGACATTTTTTCGCCATAATCCATCTCCTTTAAACATTATCGATCGCTTATTCAGTCATATTGTTTTGATGTAATTACCTCATTAAACAATGAGGAGATTTACCCATGACATTATTTTCAACTGACTTCTTAAGCCAAGATCCAGAATCTTTCGACCCTAGTTTCAACACTTCTGAGACAGAATCTAGAGCTTATCGGCGTAGACTTGATAGAATAGAAAAATTTTGGCGCGACTGGCCAAAGCAAGAAGCCAAGAATCGGAAAGCAGAGCGATTATCTAGATTAAAGCGTGGTTAATTGTTTACCTATATTTTATTAATCGAGATGGAAATGGATTTTCGAGGATAGTAGGGACGAGCATGAATTTTTGATTAGTTCATGCTCATTTGTTTTAAATATTGTGAGACGACCAGTGCGACCACCAGCACCAGGACTCATTACGTGATGTTAGTAATTAGTAGATAGAATTTACTCAGTAAAAGTAGAAGAAACTCCCGTATATATTAAGCTACAAATTTCACCCTCACGTTGCATATAAAAGTTAGCTTGACTATCTAAAGCATATATTTGATCAATAAAGTGCTGTTCACTTGAACGGCAGTGGAACCTGTCCCCTGCGGCACTTCTTGCACGGCAAACGATATAAGGCGAACTATTATTTCCATATACACTGCAACCAATATATTGAACGTTGTCATCACTTTTTCTCGCGCCAACCATTGAGCCCCATGCTGCATCACCCGATATACCGACTTCTGAATAAAAAGTAGAGCCTGCAAATAAATTTATGGAAAGAATTGTGGAAAGAATAGTAATTAGTTTTTTCATGAGTGTTCCTTTGGTTATCTTATCAATATTTTTCTAGATTAAAAAATGACGTTAGGTGGTAAGTCGATATCTCCATTATTAAGCGCTTTTAGTACTCTATCGAGCTCTTGCATATGAGCTTCAGTAGACATTTTTGACATAAGCATTCGCATTTTATTAACTTCGTTTTGACCGAGTACACCGGTTGATATTACAGAGCTGATATACGACCTTGCTATTTGGTTATTAGCGAGAAATTCTTCATTTTTAATTTGATCTTCTGTAGAGTTGTTTCTTTGTAGAGTTGTCTTAGACTTTTCAGCATATTCCAAATTCGAAGCTGTATACTGCTCTTTTAATTTTCCTAATTCATTTTGAATTGCCATAGACTGAGAGAGAGTTCTTAGTGCAATCGCCTTGACGTCTTCAATAACTCTTCCATTGCAAATAGACTCAGATGCAGTTTGAGCACTTGATAAAGTTTTAGTATTTTCTGTGGATAAAGTGATTTTTTCATCCATACGGTATGTGAGAATCGCAGTATTCACAATTAAGAGCAAAATAATTGCATAGTCTTTGTAGTTCATAGCTCTTTTGTATTGCGGATGGAAAACTTCAAATTATCACGCTATGAAATGTTCAAGAATCCCAAAATTGGGGGTTTAAGAAACGAGAGGTTTATTAAGAGGTCTTAAGTTAAGTGGTCAAATTTTGCACGTGGCGTTTCAATCAGTAAATGATAATGATTTCCCATTAAGCAATACACGTGAGATACTGCATCAAATCGTTTATGTGATTCTTCGAGGGTTTTGAGAAAGGCATCATAATAGCGCTCATCATGGAATACGGTCGAGCGAGCCTTACCTCGGTTTATAACGTAGTAAAAGGCATTTTCATATTGGATGCGCTGAAGTCTAGGCATAAGTTAAAGATTAAAACACCTTTATACTATATTCAACCGGCTTGACCCATTCATCTTTTTATTTCCTAATCATTAACAATAGGCTTTATCTAATTTACATAGTTCGTCTTTAGCTTGGCGTTTGAAAGGAGTATTCAGAAGTTTCTTATACCAATAAATCGCCTTCTCTACATCTTCTTTAACATCAACTCCTTTTTGATACCTACTTGCTAAATCTTGAATTGAAAAAACATCACCAGATTCGCCAGCCATGGTAAGATAATAAAGTCCTAACTTTATATCTTTTGGTCCGTGCCAACCTTTCATGTAAATTGTAGAGAGGTATGATTGCGCGAGGTTTTCTCCATCTTTAGCGACCTTTTTGAGAATCTCAACTGCTTTATCTCTATTTTTGGCAACTCCCTTACCGGTAAACAATTGCTTTCCGACATTGTAACCAGCTTCACTATTACCGTTTTTATAAGCTTTCTTGTACCAGTAATATGATTTTTCAAAATCTATACTTACACATTCGCCTTTATAAAAGGCACGACCCAAGAAAAATTGAGCTTCAGAATAATTACTTTTAGCAGATTTTTTGACCCAAGATAAAATCTCATCACACTTTGGTGCTTGCATTGATTCACTATAAATCTGCAACGCGTAATCAAATTGAGCTTTAGAGTCACCACTTTCTGCTAGTGATTTTAATTGCTGACCGAAACAAGATGAGCAAAAAATCAATGTTAGAGATATAAAGAAACACTTTGAAATCATTTTTAACGCGTCTTCCAGCTATATACTATTCAGTCAGGTCTCGGCAATAATAAAAATTATAACACACTTAAGAATTGATCTAGTGACCTGACCACTACCCCACATTTGATGTACTACAGCATCATCAATCTTGTTTGGAGCTACACAATAGGATCCCAAAGCACCCTTTTAGCATAGGCTCTAGCCTCTTCTTCAGTATCAAAATCAATAACTTCATATTCATCATTAAAAAGCATTTTTTGCCAAGAAAGTGTTTCATCACTGAAGGCTTCTCTGAGCTCCTCTTTCATTTCATCAAATTTATTACTGTTTGTTAAACTCTCAGTATACAAGTTAATAGCCATATCCTCGGGGAAGCTAAAGTCAGCAACAAATACTGTTTTTAACATATGAACGATGTTTTCATATTTCATTTTTATAAAGTCCTATGGTAAAGGAGCTGGGAAGATCGTTATTGTTTCCCAAACACTTTTGCTTGGATTAAACATATAGAGTCCTTCTACACTTCTCAAATTATCGACTCTAACTGGTGCGCCATGAGTTTCTAGATTCCTTGCCTTATTACCAGATTCGTAAACTCGTTTAAAACCTCTTCCTAAATCCGCGCCTAAATCTCCTACTTCGTCAATAGTTACTCTAACCACAGACTGATTAGGTTGGCGTGAAATCGCTTTTTGTAAGGCTCCACCATTTCTTACGGCCTGATCAGCGAAAACAAGTAATTCATCACTATGAAAAGCCGAAGATAAAGGAGGAACTGAAGGTCCAGTATCTCCATTCGGCTTAATCGCAGATTTAGCTCGATAAATCAATTCACCATCAGTAACGCTTCCACCATGAACACTTAACGAATGAGCGTTTGGATGACTTGATACTAATTCCAAATGCTGCGGGTTAATTTTGTTTGGAACTGTAATAGAGCTTAAGTCAACCTTTTTAGGCTTCGCATGCAAAATAGTATTAGCTAAATTCGCATCGATATTTTTCTGAATATAATCATCCAGCAACTTCTGATCAACTCGACCTACAGTTCCCGCACCCTTTGCTGATCGAGCAAACAGCCCACCAAAAGCAAAGAGCGCAGCTTCGGCACCTAAGTCAACAAGAGCATCTGTAGTAACACTCGAAGGAACTCCGTCCATTCCTAACTTGAAGCCACCTTCGTAAAACGTTTCAAAGCTCGATATTACAGAGTCTTGAATAAAGGAAGCAACAGGATTTCCTCCAGAGGTGAATTCTGCAAGCATTCGAGCTTTTTCAAAAACTTGGCCACCCGAGCTATTTCGATAAATATGGTTTACTGCAAAAACAGACTGAGTGTGAGGCCTAGTGATATCAAAGACGAGATTACCGTTGTCAACACTCTCGAAGAGTCGTGCTATTTCTGCATCTTCAGCAAATATACCAACTTGCTCGATTAACCGAAGTTTCATTTGTTCAAGGTTTGTACCCTCATTAAATACAACTATTCGGGTATCAACACCCTCTACTTGCATTGGCTTATAGCCTCCCCTGAAGAGGTCTGCAATTTCCGCAATCTGATTTTCGTTGAACGCACCTTGAAGGGTGCTATAGTTTCCTTCAAGCGCCCTGGCTATATCACCCGTGCCTACTAATGTCCGACTAAAAGCATCCGATTCATCGCCGCGATAGTACGCACCTTTATACTGTAGTGACTCAGCTTCATAATCGACATTTAACGGATAATCAGAATTTGACGTTTTAACAAGTTTCGGGTTGTTTTTATTTCTTGATTGAACTTCACCGATAATCCTTTCAAGCTTCGCGTACTGTTCGCCAACCTTTAGCGCATCAGAAAGCAACATGCCTTGCTCCCTGGCTCTCACGAACTGGATTTTGGCATCTTTGCTTAAGTGCTTGGTCATATTGTATTCAATCTGATTAACAACCTCTCCACCCAAGGCTCCGCCAAATGCACTGGTTAAGGCACTGGAGCTATCCCAAGAGTAGTCATTATTCCCGAAAGTCCGCTGGGCAGAGTAGTTTACGACTTCTTTACCAATCCCTCTAATAGTATTGATAGCCAAATCACTCCAATTAAAACCTTGTCCGGTATTTACATCGGCAAGTAAACCTGAGTTTCTGCCTAACTCAGAACTAATATAAGAAGCTGCAGCGCTTGCGGCCATGTAGCGAAGATCGAATGAAACTTCATTACCTGCCCAATCGTTTAGTTGGTAATTAACTGCATAGCTGGTAGCGGCCGAGACAGCGGCTTGTGCAGATGGTCCCCAATTAAACGCTTCTCCAGCATAACCAGCTACTTCACCGCCTACATAAGCTGACGCTGTTGCGATAGCAACTTGCTCCATATCAAATCTTTCATAAGTACCTAAAAATGTGCCCACCATTTGACCAACAAAGCTACCTACAAACGCTCCACCGACCGGTCCTAAGGCCATACTAGCGACAATCGTTACAACGATAGTAACAATCTGTGTTAATGCCCCACATTTGGAATCCGGGTTAGGTACATACGGAGTCGCCGGAGTAAGACTGCCTACCAAATCTTGCGAATTATAAGGCTTGAAGTCTTCACTTGAATTGTAAGAATTTTCTGCCGGAGGAATGGTAAGCTTATCACCAGGCGTAAGCTGCTCTCCCGACATAACGCTGTTGGCATCGGCAATCACGTACCAAAGTGATTCAGAGCCGTAGAATAGTCGAGCAATGCTTCGCAAGGTGTCACCCGATTGCACTGTATAAGCTCTCGGTGTGCGGATAGCATCGCTTTTAGCAAACTGATAAGACGATGATTGGCCAATCAGTACTTCGCCCTTCTCGTTTGTTTGACCAATTAAATTACCAGAAGAAAAGAAACTTCTGGTTGAGGTTACCGGGTTGTCTTCATCATCGAGATATTCCTTCGTCGAAGTATTGTAATTTTTCGCAGTTTTACGAATAATTTTTCCGTCATTATTTGATTGAACAAATCGGTGTTTTTCAATATCGATTTTCTTTGTTTTATATTGCTCAACGATTTTCTCTTCGATGCCATTTGCGTTCAGAGTTATCGTTGTAATACCCGTTTTGTACTCTGAATTATTACTTACTCCTTTAACGACCGATACCTTATAGTCATCGTAGCCAATATACGAATGCAAATAGGTATTGGTAAAGGCTCTTGCTTGATCGGAATCACGCATCGCGTTCGGATCAGCTTTTTGTTCATAACTATAGTGATGCAATCGTCCTGCTGCGTCGTATGCAGAATGCGTTTTTTCTTGTGAGTCTGTATAGTTATCGAAACGAACAACCGACAATAATGAAATATCACTCTCGGTTGGAGGCGGTGAAGAAACTAAAACAGAATTACCACTTGAATCAGTTTCCCACTTCGGAGCCCAGTAAGAATCAAATATTCCATAATTCTCTTGATAAGTCTCCCGGCCGTCCTTGTCATAATACGAGAGCTGACGATTTCTTACTGTGCCAGATTGCGCCCAAATATTGAAACTTGCTTCAGTATCGCCTACATCATTAGCATCATAATAATCTTCAGTAAAAATTATTCGGCCAGCAATATCATATTCTTTTTTAGTTATGGTTTGCCATAAAGAATCATCGGCCACAGCAAGGTCAGAGTCATAAGTATTACTCCAGTTTATAACCGGAAAGTTGAGTAAGTTAGAATCGTTGTCTGTAGAAGCTTTGAGCCTTTTGACACTGGTAACCAATCCAGTGTCATCGTATATAAACTGCTGAGCAGTAATATTATTATCCTTGAACCAAACTTCTGAAGATTCTGAGTAAACTTTTAATACTTGTCGGCCAACAAGATCATGACGAAGAATACTCCCTTTAGCGTCTTCACCAGATGTTATATTAATATCACCTGTGTATGTCTGAGAAGCCTCATCAAACTCACGCACACCCTCTGCAACTTTAATGCGATTCATAAAGTCGTATGAGTACCAATACTCTTCTTCTTGTACGTTTGGACCTGGCTCTACAGGCGTATTTGAATCATAAGGATAGGAATACCAAATATCTAAGTCGTAAATAGGACCAGAAATTCCGTTAAAATCTGAAAGATCTAAATCGCCAAAGTAAATACCAGAATAGTTAGGAACATCTGGCTCAGGCTCGGCGACAGAACCGTCACCTGGCGTTACATTCAGCTTTATCGTTTGAGATGCTTCAGCGCCGTATTCATCAATCGCTTTAATCACAATATCGTACTCACCGACAACACCGTCGTGATTGTAAACCGGAAGAGTTTCTATCTCGCCGGTAAAAGGATTTTCATACTCGGTTGTTCGCAGTCCAGTCCATTCAGCAGCACCTGCTGGCGGATTTGTAATTTTTAGAGTTAAGGTACTACCAAAGGCGGTCAACTCCATCCATTCTGGCGCTGGCTCTCGCCCCGTAATGTGGTATTGCCATTCGTAGTACTGAGGATCAATAGTTTGTGTTGGGTAGGGAGGATTATAAACATGACGCCATTCACCAACTTCAATAAATAGTTCGTAAGATGTTTTACTACCAAGATCCTGGAAAAGATTTTCGATTTCGAAGCTATCTATTTGTCCTTCAGCAATTTCCTTTGGCTGATCGACATAAGCCTCATTTGCTTTTGGCTTATCGGCAAATTTTATAACTTCCTCTTCTTGAGTGTTGGTGACCATCCGAGTTTTTATTCGGTTACCCGCCTCATCGTAACCATACTCGGTATAAAGTAAATCTATCTCTTGTACGTGATCGTAGGTTTTAACCTGACTGATACGACCCAGGTCATCATAACGAGTAGTGGTACTTTGATGATAAACTTTATTTTCTTGATCCGATCCTCGAACTTCTTCAAACACCAGTCGACCCGCAACATCATAACCATAGTTACTATAGGTATGAGTATTTTTGTCGAGCTTGGCTTTAAGCAAACCATTGTCGTAATATTGATACTCAATACCATTAGAAAAGTTGGTACCTATATATCCTGTAATAGCAGTACCATCCATCTGAGCGGAAGAAACTTTTCTAATTAGCTGTCCTTTATCGTTATACTCATAAGAATACTCTTTTCCTTCCAAATTATTAGAAGTTAGAAGACGGCCAAAGTAATCATAGTTCCACGTTTTTTGATGTTTATTGGGGTTATAAGTCTCGAATGGCATTAATTGCGCATTCTCTTCATCTGTCCATAAACCGTTACGCTCAAGAATTTTATTACCTTGTTCGTCGTATTCGTGACGAACGGTTACACCCATTGCCGACTCGGTTCGAATAACGTTGCCAAACACGTCATAGTCAGTGAAAGAGGTCGCCCAATCCGTTTGGTAACCCTGGGTTACATTATTATAAACACGAGCGTGCGCTTGCTCGCTTATTGTTTGATTGCCTAATGCATTATATTGATAACGCATTAAATCGGTTTGTTCGAGTATATTGGATTCGTTAACTCTTACATCACCTGTAGCAACTTTTCGATTATTCTCATCGTATTTGGTTGTAGTGATATAACCGACCGCATTTTCTTGAGCAACACGTCGACCGAATACATCGTAAATGTGTTTGGTTTCACCACCTACCGCATCTGTTTCGCGAGTTAACTGATTAACGTTGTTGTAGCTGTTTGTTTGTAAGTGGCCGCGCTCATCTATTGTGCCGGTAAGGTTAAAGAACTCGTCATAAATAAAATATTTAGTAACGGCTTCTTTATTGATGGTATCCGTCGCGACATCAATTACTTCAACATCAAAGATGGTTTCTTTAATCAATTGATTATTGTGATTGTAGACATAACGCTTGGTTAAACCTGATTCGTCAGTGACACGAACAACATTGCCCCAGCGATCGTATTCGGTTTGAGTTGTCGGATTAATACCCTGGTTCAGTTGAGCTTGTTGCTCACTGCTCAGTTCTTCACCAGCGCCAGCAAGCATTGATAAGTCATACTCAGGCAAAACCGTCGATAACTTTTGGTTGATTTTATTATAGTTATGAAGCGTTGCGCCTTTAGCCGGATGGTATTCAAATGTTCGGTTGCCCATTAAATCGTACATGAAGAGCTTGGTAATACCGTCACCTTCATTAGTACGGATCATTTGCCCTGCATTGTTGTACTCGTAGAACTCTTCCAGTGTACTCACGTAATCTAATCGAGACTCACCATCGCTCTGCAAGCGAGAACCTCGCGCAACCACCTCACCATAAGCGTTGTATGCCATGGCTTGAACGCGTTGATTATTCTGAGTGGCGTACAACTGGTTATCTGACGACGTATGAGTAATAGAAGCAGTTTGACGACCAATTTTATCGTATTGATATTCTTCAATGGCGGTAAATGGATTCTCGCCTTTAGCATCTTTATAATCGATAGACGTCTTTTCTAAATTTCCTTCTTGATCATAGAAGAAAAGCTTTTTATTACCTTGACTGTCTCTTTCCTCAATTTTTCTATCCAGGTTATCGTATTGATAAAATTTAGTGATATCACCTGAATATCTGACAGCTATTGATAGTTGACCGTCTTCAATTAAGCTCTGTCGTTGTTGACTGTTCAACCCATCATGATAGGCATTGGAGCGAACCAGGTTACCAAAAGCATCGTAATTCATGGTTGTGTAAGGTGAACGTGCCTTACCGTCTGTAAGCTCACCGCTACCATCTTTGACAATACCGCCAGTTACGATTGGTTTTTGGCTACCACTTAAATCAATTCCTAATTCGACGTCATAGGTTGTTAGTACGTTTCGCTCTTCTTCCAAAATCGCCGTCATCCGATTTAGAGCGTCGTAGTATTTACGATTCTCCACTCCATTGACCACCTCGACCACACGATTGCCAACTGCATCGTATGTGTAGCTATTTTTGGTGATATCTTTAGCGAAATAACCGAACTGCTTCTGATGAGTAGTTTGTGAATCATCAGTAGTCACTTGATAAATGCCACTAACTTCATCAGTACCGAGGCGAGTGAGTCCATCGGTATTGCCTATATCAGCCAAAAGCACAATATTTTTATGGATTTCTTCTTTTAGCTGGCCGACTTCGTCATAAGTAAACTCAACAACTCGATCGTAACCAAAACTTTCTTGCTCGATAGTTTGTCGCTCGACTACAGGCGCCGGTAATGCCTCCGTCGAGACATTGCTTACTGGAACGGCATAAGCTGAGTGGGTTGTTACCTGATCAAAAGCATTGTACTCCCACTGATCGAGGAAGTTTTCTTGATTGACTTCATGAGTTTTCCGACCAAGTTGATCGTAATAAATATAAGTATCAGCCCACTCGACAATTTCACTGCCATTATTCTTATCGGCAGCCACAAATCGGCTTAGTACTGATTTTTTAATGACTTCGCCGAAAGCGTTATACTCAATCTTAGTGGTTGGTGTCGCATCTGAAGTCGTATTAGTTTGAAGATCATATAGCTCAAACTCAGGTTCAAAGACCACAACTTCCTGATTAAGCTGATCGAATACTTTTGTGATTGATCGGAAATGTTCAAAACTCTCTGTCTCGGCAAACAACTCTTCCATACTTTTCGGAGTATTAAAGTCATTCACACCAATTGAATCGTCGATCTTTGTCCCATAACGCAGTGTATGGATATTATTACCGAATCCATCGTACTTATATTCGGTAATGTATCGTTCTTGATCGATTTCAAATCGTAATTGATTGCGACGGTCGTATACGTTGTACTTTGTATTGCCGCGCATATCTGTCTCGGCAACCGCATTACCGAAAGCATCATATTCAACTTGTGTTGAGTAACGCTCACCACCCACATCGGGATAAATAGTTTTCGTTAAATTACCTAACTTATCGTATTCATAATTAGTGGTTCGAGATGCGTTGATGGGCACTTCTCTTATTTGTATTTCTGATGAGCCTTCAAGAGAACCAGAGCTTATAGGGTAGTATTTCTTGTCAGTCGTCTCGTGCAATTGAGTAACGTTACCAAACGCATCGTATTGATACTCTTTTATCAAAGCTGTTTTGATATTAAACGCTGGTGCACCACCCTCGGCATTGATAATGACTTCAGGTGAAATTTCTTTACTGAGATTATTAGACCTATCGTATTCATATGACCAAACATTACCAAGTTTATTGGTGTAAGTTTTAATATTGCCCGCTGCATCATAGGTGTATTTTTCTACGTTGCCTAAGCCATTATTCTCAGCTCCCAAGCCATCATAAACTTCGATTAAATTACCAACAGCTGAGTAAACAGAAGTTTTAACACGGTCATTGTTAGCATCAGCGTTAGTAGCATAATAGCTCTCGATTGCATCCAAAGACACTGCTGTAATAGGTAATGAATCATCCAATGCTTCCTGATTTGGTGTATATCGGTTTGCATAACCTATGACTTGAGTTGTTTGACTTAACTCATCATAACGATTGGTTGTGACATATTTTTCGGCATTAACACTGTGAACTAATCGTCCCAAGTTATCATAAGTAAAATGATTGACTCGAGCGTCAGAGTTTAGGTTTGAACTCTCAGCCGTTTCAATTGCGGCAATAATGTCGTTCGTAGTTTCATAGTTAGATGTTCTATCGACTGCATGATCGACACGAGAAATTATATTACCCAAGTAATCGTAGATATTCTCTGTGACATATCCTTTTGCATTCACGGTGAACTGCAAACGACCCACCGAATCGTAAAACATTTGATCTTTCTGATAGAAAATTGTATCGACCGAGGGTAGTTCATCACCTGGTATTACATCTACGTTATCTCTTTGCCCTTCAATTTTTACATTATCGATTGCGACCCACATATCATTGGTGGTTGTGGTGGGCAACGGAATCGCGTAGGCAGGCGCTCTACCATTAAGACCGAAAGTTGCCTTAACGATTGGAGTCTCACCTCTTAAATCAAGTGGCGTTGAATAGTAAATTTGGTTGTTGTATTGCACTTCAACCACTAATTGATTTTCTTTAACTACAAAAGATGCTTTTAGATCTCTCACACCATCGACTAATTTTACAAAAGGAGTAGAGGAAAGATTACCTGAAATCGCTTGAGGATTACCGTCAATATTAGTCGTCAAGTTAAGGTAACCATAAGAAGTAGTTAACTTGATATTATTGAATAAGCTATTAGCCGGATCGGTTGACTCCAGACCAAATCCACCACCTACGCCAGCACCACCGATACTGTAAGTAAGAGTATTAATATTCTCAGGTAACTCGACGTCGAAAGAAATTCTAAAATCGTCTTCTAGCTGTATGGTTCCACTACTTGAAGCGCCGTAATCGCCAAAGCTACTTCCAGTTTTTGAGTCAATCACTAATTGGCCATCAGTCACGCCAACGGTAGTACCATTTTCAGTCGTATACTCCAAGGCGTCGGCCGTTGTAGTACTGAAATCTTCATTTAGCAGAACTTGTGCTTGTTCTGTTAATGATAGATCAAAATTGTCGTTAGCAATTACACCAACCCCTGTCGCTGATGCTGCACTAATAAGAATATTATTGTTGATGGCCGGATCATTGTAACCAATCTCTGTCGCTCGGAATTGAAGTGATAACGGCTGTGCAAACTGGTCTGCCGCAATAGGTGCTACATTAAATGTTGTGTCACCTTGCTGCACCGTAATTTCAATATTGCCGTTCACGACCTGAGCGGTCCAAGTGATGGTTTCTCCTGTCACCGTAGCGAGAGTTTCAAAGTTTTGCTCTCTATTAATGCTGGTAACGGAACGTAATTCACCATTGACTATTTGTAATTGGAAACCCTCGAATTGAGCGCCGGAACCAGAGCTAATTCCACCCATAAAGTTGATCGTATTAATTGCTTCAGTAGTTGCAGGTGGTTGCATGGTAAAGTTAAACCGAGCACCTTCAACTAAATTGAACCGAGCTAGACTGCTCACTTCAGCAGACTCAAAACTATAATTAATCGGATTGAGTGTTAAACCGTTAGCGCCTGCTATTGTTCTATCGATTTCATTAAAATCTCTAGAGTAAAACTCCAGTAGATTCGGATCGGTAAAGTCAGCAATATACTCTTGATAAACTGCTGGATTATTCAGTGGTGTACTATTAGACGTTGTACCTCCATCTGTTGTAGTTGTCGTACTAACAGTAGATTGAGTAGAAGGTTTAACTTCTGTGGTTGTGGTGCCGGTGTTTGTTTCACCGGTTGTTGTAGAAGCAGGCGTTATCCACTGCTTCGCGTCAACCGAAACATTATCCAATTCAAAAACAAAAGGTGTATCACCCATGCTTGAATTCGATGGTGATTTATTTTTTGAGCCGACATACATTTGCATGTCATCCCAAGGTTGGTCAAATGCAATAGGAGAATAACCACCGAGTTTTAATTCACCATTATCAATACCAAAGTTAACTTGATAGTATCCTGGTAATAACTCAACAAAGACCCATCCTTCAGAATCGAGGCGCGTAACATTGTCGTCATCAACGATTTCGTAATAAGTTTCAACATCTTCGACTACAAAGCGAATACTACGTTCTTCTGAACCGGATAACCCATTTGTGAAACCAACTTCAAGATAACTGTCGAAATAACCGGCTACGTCAGTTGGTAAGTTTGTTAACTCAACACTTGCAGAGAAACCTTCGCTAATTTGAATCGGATCAAATATACGGATCTGTGGTGCATTGGCAATTGTATCGCTGTTGCCATGCGCTACTTTTAAGACATTGTTTTCAACTGAAATGTTGTTGAGCTCATTATTAACGACTGCAAAATCGGTGAGTGATTTACCATCGAAATCTTCAACCAAGGTCGCAGGCTCTAAAACTGGATCTGAAGCTCCTGTTCCATCATCAATAGTCCCGTCATCAACAACCGGCCCCTCACCTCCAGGTAACAATACCCGTTCAGCATCAAGTGCAACATTATCTAATTCAAAACTGAAAGGTACATCCTCTATACTCGAGTTTGAAGGCGCTTTATTTTGTGAACCGATATACATTTGCATATCGTCCCACGCTTGATCAAAAGCAATTGGAGCGTATTCACCTAATGTTAGTTCGCCATTGCTAATACCAAAGTTGACTTGATAATTTTCTGGAAGCATTTCAACAAAGAACCAGCCTTCCGAATCAAATCGAGTGACGTTATCACCGTTCACAACTTCGTAGTAAGCGTCCATATCGTTAATAACAAATCGAACGCTGCGCTCATTAGTACCAGTTAATCCATTGGTAAATCCAACTTCTAAATAGCTATCGAAATAGCCTGCAACGTCTGTCGGTAACTTGGTGATCTGGAGACTGCTGTTAAATCCTTCAGTAATTCGAATCGGGTCAAATAAACTGACTTGTGGCGAGTTAGTGACAGTGTCACTGTTACCATGAGCAATTTTAAGAACATCATTTTCTACAATAATGTTATTAAAATCATTGTTGTTAACAACAAAAGCGTCTGTTGATTTACCATTAAAATCTTCTAAATAACTGACCGGATCAATTTCTGGCTCACCAGTTCCGACTCCAGTATCGGTACCATCGCCAGAACCAGTATCAGTTCCATCATCCGTACCAGTGTCAGTTCCTGTGTCCGTACCGGTATCGGTTCCGGTATCAGTTCCATCACCAGCGTCTGGTGTGGCGTTAACAATTGCTTCATTGAGCAACTCAGCCACTGACTTATCACCCAACTGAGACACATCAATACGCACACCATATCGAATTTGTTCGATTACATTATCGGTCGCGTCGTATTTGGTTTCACTCACATAATGTTCCGCATCGATTACATATTGTTGACGTCCTAGCGCATCGTATTGATAACGCGTGACTTGTGGATCAGACAGTTTGGCCAACTCACTGGTTCTAAACTCTTCTGTATGTACTTTAGATAAATCGACTTTTCCTTGATAACGATAGCTAGCGATTACCGCATTATTATTATCATACTCATAAAAAGAAACATGTCCTTTCGCATTGACTACATATTCGACACGATTGTTTTCATCGTAAAGGGTGTGAGTAGAAGAGTGTAATGATAACTGCTCAAGCCAACCTTCAACTTCTTCCGCTCTTGGTGCAGCAGATAGATCAATTCCAATGTCACTTAATGGTTTTTCAAAAACATTAAGCGTAATCACCTGGCCATTTTCGTCATAAATATTTTGTCGAACGTAACCTTCTGCATTGATCGATATTTCAACTTGACCAATGTCGTTGTAAACCGCGAAACTCGAATGACCACGTGCGTTAATGGTTTCGATTACCTGACCATTGTCATCACGAACGTAAGTAGTCGTTATTGCTTCGCCATCTGGATCAAGAATTTCTTGTTGCATACGACCTTGATCGTCGTACACATAAGCCGTGACACGCTCACTATTCGATCCGGCAGCTTCGATTACTTTTACTTGCTGGCCTGAGCCGTTGTATTGATACTCGGTACGAATGTTCAAACCGACAGACGGATCACTCGTATAGTCACGGATTACCGTTTTGATTCGACCGTTCAAGTCGTATTCGTTACGTGTAACAACGTTATTTGCGTTAATGGTTTCTTGTAACTGACCTTTCGCGTTATAGCGATATTGAGTACGAATTTTTTGGCCGCTATAAACGACGCCTTGCTCATCAGTGATGTCTGGATCGATCACTTCTTCCATCAATCGATTCATGTTGTCGTAATGATAAGCAACTCGGCGATTTTCTTGATCGGTGGTTAATACCAATAAACCATTGTCGTCATATTCATTGGTGATGGTGTTGTTTAATGCATCGATAGTTTGCGTAAGCTCACCATTTTCGTTGTACATGAACTGAGTAGAATTCTGCTCGCCATCAACTGCAATGACAGTTTCGCCAAAAGCATTCCGGGTCGATTCAGTCGAAATACCTCCGGGGTATTCGACGGTTAGTTTTCTAGTCGAGTCCTCGTAAACATAATTTACTTCGTTTTGACGTGCATCGGTCGACGTAATCATTCGACCAAACGCATCATACTTCATCGTACTTTGATTATTATGAGCGTCTTTAACTGCTATGGTTTGACCTAACTTGTCATACTCGTAAGTTGTCGCGTTGCCTAATGAATCTCGACTGATTTGCACTCGACCATACGCATCATACAATTGACTGGTTCGGCTAAAAGTTTCTTTACCAATTGAAAGCTGTTCGACACTTTGACCACGCTTGTCATAAGCGTAGAGTTGAACGTAATCTTTAGACGGATCGGCTTTGTCAACTTGCTGCCTCGACTCGATAACTTCACGAAACGCATTATAAATTTGCGTAGTAGAAAAACCTTCAGCATCGAGCATTTGTGTTTGTAAACCACGCTTATCGTAGGCGTAATTAACGACCGAATCTTGCTCGCTTTGCAGTGTTTCGAGTAGCTCAGTAATTTGCAGCGACGAAAGACTTCCGTTTTGAATATTTTGCTGCGCTTCAGCTGAAATACGAGACGTAAACTGTCGGACCGATGCTACTTGACCGAACGCATTGTAATTGGTTTGCGATACACTGCCATCGGCATTGAAAGTTGCAAATAACCGGCCTGACGCATCGTAAGCAAAGTTGGTTCGATTACCTTTTGGGTCGACCATTGCGGTACGTAAACCACGAATATCGTATTCAAAACGTGTTGACCTGGTGGCAAATAAATTATCGAGTTGCGCATCAGAATAGTCTGGGTTATTACGTTTAAACTCGGCAAAAATTTTAGCGTCCAGTGCCGCAGTTACTCGACCAAGATCATCGTATCGAACTAACGATTCGCGCGGCGCCGATGTCTGTGTAAAGTCTGGATTTTGTTCTGTGGTGATATCCGTGCGAGTTGTTCTAACAACATCGCCGTTATCATTATATTGGTATTCGGTTTTTGATTGCTGCCAGTTAGTCTCGCTGATTAAACGGCCTAAATTATCGTACTCATAGCTAAAAGTACGATCGTTCGCAGTACTTACAGGACGAATTTCATCGATCGTTGCGCCCGAAAAATTAGTTACTTTATTGCTGTACTGAATGACAGCTTCGCGTTGACCAAGCGAATTATATTGATACTCGGTTAGATAATTTTCTGAATTTAACGCACCAACAAGCTCACCTGCCGCATTGTAAAATTGGCGAGAATAAATATCGGCAACATTATCTGACGTGGTTTGCTTAACACCAGCCAGTTCACTTTTAATATCCGCCAAAGTTCCAACTGACGCAAGATTATCAAAAGTGCCCGTTGATTCAGGAATGCGTACGCCGTGGGCGATGGTTTCGATTAATTGCCCTGCACTATTAAATACATTTTCAGTTAGCAACCCCTCTGCATCTAAGGTTGCAATTAATAATCCATCATTATCGTAGAAATTTCGTGTGACGCGATTTTCGGTATTTTGTAAAACACGAATTGAATCGCCATTAAACAAAAGTTTATGAGTTGTAATTGCAACAGTATTGTTCGATTTATCAACGTATCGAACCGAGACCTCATGAATACCATTGCTCATGCTTGGTAAACGAACGGAAGCACTGCCATTCGTTAGTGCGTATGCGAATTCCTGCCCGCCATTAAATGACACATAAGTTTCACTGCCAAGTTGATCGAGACCAACAGAGTTGAGAGCTTGTTCGTTAAAGTTAAAATTAAACTGATGCGAAGTAACAGTAAACGTTTTACCAACCGGTGGATTTTCTATCCAAGCGTTTATTGAATCGAAATCGAAACTTTGTCCGGTTGACTCGAATTCAATGCTATCGACTCGATAGTAGCTGTGGCCAAAATGGTTATCGACAACTACCTTGTCATCAGTACCTAAAAACTCGATGATTAAATGATTGTCGGTTCGTTTGAAATTTAGACGCTCAATATCAACTGAAGCATCAAAAACAATTTTGTCTACGCTGTTTTGGTAATCGTAGTTAATAATTTTATCTTGTCCAAAGCCAGCACTAAAACGATAGGTATCGTTACCTTGTTCCCCACGTAGCCAGTCATTACCCGCGCCGCCTATCAGAATATCGTCGCCAT
>JABXHY010000093.1 GCA_013373375.1 Gammaproteobacteria bacterium | reverse complement strand
CTTTTGAGGTGAAGTTTCTTTCTAACGAGTTTTACTTTTCCTAACGAGTTTTACTTCTTTGAGCTGTGTTTTAAGGAGGGTATATGTTGTTGTATCGATATAAAATGAAAATACCCAGCGGTGTAATTTACGGCCATTGGATGGTTGGTTTTACCACAGTGGCGGTTTTATCAGTTGCCTATGCGGTCGTCGAGTTTTTTAACGAAAACCATTTTAGCTATGCTTACATTTTTTTAATGTTGGTATTACTTAACCGATACTCTATTTCAAAATTATCAAAGTTTAAAACTATGGCGCTATCTGTCGCGCTTGCCTCCAGTTATACGTTTGTTTTAACGACTGTTTTACCATCTAATCTATTGAGTATGTCGTTATGTGGCATTTATTTGGGTTTAGTCTTGGTGCTTTTGTTAGTTGACGATGTGTTTGTGTTGGATGAAATTTAACCAATTGTTGGGAGCGTTTCAATAATTCTCAATATCTTTCTCGTATGCCACTTATTCTCCAGAGCACGAGCTTTGAGAAAGCTCTGCATTCACCGGTTTGTTCTCTCCTTTAATGCCTATGAACAGCACTTATTGTGTGGTCAATAAATATACAGTTTTTGGTCTGAATTACGGTAATTTTGCACAAAATGAAAGAATTTTGAAATTTACCCTAAACAAATCTCATTTTTCCCGGACTAGTAATATAGATTGTTGAGATTATCTTCAAAGAGACGTCCGCCTGCTGGATGTCATGGATATTTAAGCTTGACGCGGTTAATTTTTAATCAGGAATATATTGAATCATGACTGGAATTTTTAGCGCCCAAGGCCTTGGGGTGTTTAATGCGACTATTGACGCATTAGGAACTAACGGACAGTTAAACCAACCTTCAATCGGATCATTTGGTGGGCAGGCATTTGTTAATGTCACCAATGGCAATTTAGTCATTCAGCGTCAGGATGAAATCCTTGTCGGTAAAGGTGTCGATGCTAATGCGATTCGAACTTATAACAGTCAAGGGCAAATGAACGCTGATGGCTGGCGATATTCGTTCGAGAGAGAATTGATTATCGGTAGTGGCAGCATCACTCGCGTTGCTGGCGATGGCAGTCGAACGGTGTTTACGTCGATTGGCAATAACACTTATCGCAGTACCGATGGAAGCGGCGCACACGATACTATTCAGTTAACCGGATCAACTTACACCTACACCGAAGGCTCGTCAGGCTTAAAAGAAACCTATTCTCAGCGACCAAATGGCCAGTGGCTTCTTGCATCTAGCAGCAATAAAAGTGGCGTTGGATATACCGTTAACTACGATTCCCAGAATCGTGTTAGTCGGCTTTATACTAGTAATGGAGAAAACACCTGGTTTAAATATGACGCTTCTAACCGTCTTACGTCAATCGAACTCTACCTTGACGATGATAAAAATGGTACCGCAACGAAAGCGGCAACCAGCACTCATTATATTTACGATAGTTATAACCGGTTAACTCATGTTCGCACTGACCTAACGCCGAGCGACCACAGCATTAGTGATGGCAACTTTTTTGAGCTTAAATACAGCTATCATGGCACTGGGTCGCAATTAAAATCGATTGAAAGCACCGACGGTAATCAAGTACACATAACTTACGATGCGAGCAATCGAGTCAAAACGTTTAAAACCGGTTCTGGGTCGGACGGCACTCAACAAACTCTTACTTTTGATTACTCACAAATTGGCAGTCGTAAAGTCAGCGTGTCGGATGATCGCAATCAAACTTGGACTTATACGCACGATGCTCAAGGACAATTAACTCATGTCAACGCGCCAGCGACTAGTGGCGTGCGTAAAACGGCTGAGTACGCCTACGATGCGAATGGTAATTTAACTCGCAGTATCGACGGTGAAAATCGAATTACCGATTATCGTTATGATGGTAATGGAAACTTAGTTGAGCAAATCAACAGTGAAGGGCAGCGAGTCTTCCGCACATACAGTTCTTCGAATCAATTACTGTCTGAAACTCTGTTCATGGGTACATATGACAGAACAAAAATTGGAACCTACGCCACGGTTGATTTGTCGCTATCGAGTACCAACGATAACGAATTAACGACACGTTATATTTACGACAGCAATGATCGATTGCGTTACACCGTGAGTGCTGATAAACGGGTTACTCAATATCGATACGAAGATTCAAACGCTCAACGCTCGGCTTCACACATTATTACTTACGACGATCTTTACAATGGATCCAGTGTTGCCAATGTAACTAACCTTGACAGTTGGAGCAGTAACCTTGCCGATAAATCCAAGCGCAGCCAGGTCGTTAAGCAGTTTGATTTTCGTGGACAAGTTTGGCAAAGCAAACAATTTGGTACAGTAAATTCGTCTGGCAATGGCGTCGAAGATGAGTCGATGACGCTCACGCAATTCACTTATGATGCTTTTGGTAATCTGGAATCACAGCGTGAATTCCAAGGTGTATCGCGTCAGCTAACTCATAGTACAACTTTTGCGTATGACGGTTTGAATCGTCTAACCAGTACAGTGGATGCAGCAGGTCGTAGCGCAAGTATTGCTTACATTGGTAATCGAGTCATTACTACCGCGGCTAATGGTTTAACGACGAGTCAAACTTTCAATTCGCAAGGTTTATTAGTTACCAGCACTCAAACAACATCTGACGGATCTGCAGCTGCGCGCAGCAGTCAATTTTATTACGATAAACAAGGGCGTTTAGTAGCGAGTAAAGATGCTCTCGGCGGTGTTAGTTACACTCGTTACAACAACGCAGGTTTGGTAAATTTTAAAATTGATAGCACAGGAGCTGTCGTTTATTTTCAGTACGACGATTCCGGTAAACTTGAATTAACTCGGCATTACGCGAATCGAATTGATACCAGCGATTGGTTTGCGTTATTGAATCATTCAACCAATCAAATGACCGCTGATTCACAGATTACCTATTTGCTTACGCCAGATAATGATAACGATCGAATTACCCAAAACTTTTACAACAATGCAGGGCAGTTAAAAAGAACAATCGACGGTGAAAATAATAACACCTATTTTTATTATGACTCTGCGAGTCGTCTAATCAAAACTGAAAGTCGAGAAGGAAACTCAACGACCAATGCTCGCATTGCTCGCAATTTTTACAGTGAAGACGGATTATTAATTGGAACTTTGGATTCAGCTGGTTTTGTGATCGAGTCAAAGTTCAATGGACGTGGACAAGTCATCGAAACGATTCGTTATGCAACTCCAAGTCCAGTGAGTCAACGCGCTGCAGGATCTTTGACTCAATTAATAACGACCGACACACCTAACGATCAACACAGTTATTTCCGTTACGATGGTCAAGGCCGTCAAGTCTTGTCGATAAACCCAGAAGGGTACGTTACAAAAACTGAATATTTGCAAACTGGTTTGCTGGTTCGCACTACGCAATACGCTGCGAAGTACACTGGTTCATTAACTGCCAGCAACAGTTCGATAACCGCATCAGTTGATAATGTTAAAAAGCGCGTTAATGAAGTTCACTTTGATGGTTTAGGTCGAGTCGCAAAAGAAGTCAGCTATGTAGGTAATGCCAGCAATGCATCTGCCTTTGGTACCGAAACGAAGTATCGATACAACGCAGCGGACCAAGTCACTCAAGTGACAGTAGCTGAGGGCAAGGTTGATGCACTTGGTAACAGTGATACTCGAGTGGTGCGTAATCGTTACAACCAAATGGGTGAGTTAACGGGAAGCGTATCCGATGATTCAGGTCAAACATTATCGGCATCTGCATTAAACACACTTATTGACAATGAAGGCACTGTTCAGCGTTATGATCAATTGGGAAGATTAATCGAAACCATTAATGCTGACGGTTTACAACAGTTTTATTTTTATGACTCAGCAAGCCGTTTAACGCACACACTAAATGGTGATGGTGAGATTTCACAAACCGAATTTAATGCGTTTGGTGAAGTAGAAACTTCGCGAGCATTTGCGGAAAAAATTAGTACATCTGGTTTAACCGGTGGGCAAGTGACCACAACCTTGGCCAATCGTATTAATGCAATAACAAATGCAGTTCGCGATGCCATTACCATCAATCAGTATGATCAAAATGGTCAACTGAAAAACAAAACGGCTGCCAATGGTCGTGTCTCCAGTTTTGAATACAATGGTTGGGGCGATGTCGTTAAAAAAATGCTAGCAGCGAGTGACAGTTCAGCTGCTTATTCAACTACAACGTTTGATTACAATCAGCGCGGTGAGTTGATCAGTACAACCAATACATTAGGTAATACTACAGGATCGACTTACGACGCTTTTGGTCGTATTAAAACCATGACCGATGCTCTCGGCAATGTATCTGAATTCCATTACGATCGACTTGGTCGCCAAATACTGTTAACCGATCCATTAAAAGGTGAAGTGCATACGACTTACGATGCATTTAATCGTACGCTAACAACCACCGATAAACTGGGTAACGTAACGTCGTACGTTTACGACGATTCTGCGAAAACCAATACCATTATTTTTGCTGACGGTTCAACCTCGCAAAGCTTGAGCAATCGTCATGGCGAGACCATTCAATCAACGGATGGATTAAATAATAAAACGCAATTCCCCTTTAATCATAAAGGCGAACTAACCAAAGTTACTGATGCACTGGGCAATACCAAAGAGAGTATTTATGACAACAGTGGTCGAGTTATCAACAGCATAAATAAAAACGGTGTTAAAACTGAATTTACCTACGATCAAGCAGGGCGTGTACTCACTCAAATACAAGACGCCGACGGGCTAAAGCGTACCACAAGTTATCAATACGATGGATTAGGTAATACTTTATCGGTTACCGATCCTAATGGTGGTACTACTCGCTATGTTTACAACAATATGGGGCAGGTTCGGTTCACGATAGATCCTCTTAATTACGTTTCAGAGAATGTATACGATGCTAATGGCAATGTGATTGAGACGAAGCGTTATCAGTCTCCAATTTCTTCTATTGATGAACTACCGCAAGCAGTCAAATGGCAAGGTGAGTTTAGAGTTGTAACTGAAGAAGGTTCGATTCAAAAAAATCATCCTTCAGGTATTTGGGATGCGAGTGCTTATAGTGAGCAATCGATCTCTAATGGAACTGGCTCTGTTTCCTTTAAAGTCTCGAGTGAGACGACTCGAATGATGCTTGGTTTAACAAAAGGAGTTAGCGAACGTAATGACTATTTAGAGATCGACTATGCCATATACATTACAGGTACCGATCTCGAAGTTTATGAAAATGGAAGCAAATATTTTGACGCAACGATTACACATCAAGCAGGTAATGAGTATCGAATTGTTCTAGAGAACGGCAATGCTCTATATCAGTACAAAACATTAACAAGTTTAGAATACGAAACGTTCTATACTTCAACGCAAGCGGTTGATAATTCGGCCTCATATATCGTCGATACAGCCATTCATTTAAATGGGGCGCTAATCTCGAACGTTGAAATTCGAGATGGTATTGAACCTCAATCAACCTCAACGAAGTACGTTTACGACTCTCTTGGTCGAGTGCGTTATACGATAGACCCTGAGAACTACGTTTCTGAAAATGTTTACGATGCAAATGGTAATGTGATTGAGACGAAACGTTATCAGAAGCCAGTTCTCTTACAGATGGAAAGTGATAAGTTGCGGATGTTCCCAACTCAAACAGATGTTGGGACAACGGAGTTGTCGG
>JABXHY010000025.1 GCA_013373375.1 Gammaproteobacteria bacterium | reverse complement strand
TGCTCTTGCTCTTGCTCTTGCTCTTGCTCTTGCTCTTGCTCTTGCTCTTGCTCTTGCTCTTGCTCTTGCTCTGAGGCACCAGCGTTTAATTCTTCTTCTTTATTTTGGTCAAGCGGTTCTTTCGACCGATCTTTTTCAGTCTTATCTTTACACTGATTATGCCCTGGCTTGATGATTCGCATAGTGACTCTTTACCGACCCGACTCTATCTAGATAGAGAAAAAATACTTTCCTGTCAAGCAGTTAGCGTCGAAAATGCAATCAATTAGTTAATCTTTCGCCAGATTTTAGAGTTTCAATTATAAAATCATCGGCCCAGCTTTCGAACTGACGATTTTTTATAAAGCCACAGTGACCGCCAAAATCGGTGTAGGTAACGCTTATATTGGGTAGTTCACTAATCGACTGAAGTAAATTTGCATCAATTATTGGATCGTCGCGAGACATTAAAATATGAATCGGTGTTTTCAAGTTGGTTAACTTTTCAGCGCGAATGGAATAGCCTTCAAAATAGGCCGAAGAATTAGCATAGTCAGTGTGATGTTCGACAAAGTAGTCGGTCAATGTCGCCAGGCTTCGAGTATGTTGCTGAGGCAATTCTTTGAAGACATGTGGGAAGAGAGAAATCTTTTTCCTAATTGATTTAAGCCACTTCTTCTTGAAATATTGATGATAAATTCTCGGACCATGTTCGAGTCGGTGCATGGTGTCTTGTGGCATGAGGACGGGGCATACGGCTACTGATTGCTCGATCAGCCCTTCAGATGATAGCGCATGGGTTATTCGAATAGTGAAGTTTCCGCCAAGTGAAAACCCAATCATCGATGTAGAAGAAGGTTTGATACGCTCAATAGCATCTCGGGCAGCATTTACTACTTCAGTGAGTCGGCACGAGTGAAATAGTTCTTCATTTAAATGATGTGAAATATCGTGATCTCGCAAGGTGAGCCGAAGAATCTGAAATCCGTTTTGAATTAAAGAATTCGCTATTGATAATAAGTAACCGGATTCAGCTGTACCTTCCCAACCATGTATTAGAATGGCTAAAGGAGCATTTGGTTTATCGGACACATTCCAATAACCGATTAAATTAGAGCCGCCTTCGCCTTTTAATAGTAAACTTTTGCTATTCTGTAGCCAGCTTCTCGCTTTGTTTCTTAATTTGGCCTTTCGTATCGGCGAACTCGATAGTATCGATTGAACGTGAGGGTTGCGAAGCCAAAATGGCGGCATAAAATGACTCATTGATAATGCCAGTCTTAAAAAATTTAAACGTTATTCTAACTCTGAGTATTGAATATGCCAAAACCTGAACTGTTACAGCATCTCGCTGAAACATTTAGCGAAAAAATCCCATTCAACAAATATATCGGACTTGAATTTACTGAGTTAGATCGAGAGTGCTGCAAAGTGTGTATAGATCATAAACCTGAACTGGTCGGTAATTTTGTACACGGTATTTTACATGGTGGTGTTATTGCCAGTGCAATTGACGTTGCCGGTGGAGCTATGGCGGCAGTTGGCTTAATGGAACGAAATCCAGAATCACATCCTCAAGAGTTGCTCGATAAACTTTCAAAGCTAGGGACTATTGACTTAAGGGTTGATTTTGTAAGACCTGGTAGAGGGACTCGATTTGAGACTAGCGCGAGAATATTGCGCACAGGTAACAAAGTTGCTGTTGTTAGAATGGAGCTTCATAACGAGCAGCGCACTTTAATTGCGGTTGGCACAGGCACTTATCTTGTAGGTTAAAAAAATGAAAAACTCGACACCACAACAGCAAGGTTATATCGCCGCAATGTTTGCCTACATTTGGTGGGGACTGGTTCCAATTTATTTTAAAGCGCTGAACCATGTGGGCGCTCTTGAAATACTAATGCATCGAATAGCTTGGTGTGTGCCAACGGTTATGCTTTTCATGTGGGTGCTCAAGCAACCAATAGCAATAAAAGCCATTTGGCAAAACAAAAAGTTATTTTGGGCATTAGTGGCAAGTACGATTTTAGTGTCGAACAATTGGTTCATCTTTACTTGGGCAGTAGTTAATGATCGTGTGCTTGACACCAGTCTTGGCTACTTTATTAATCCATTGTTGTCAGTTTTACTGGGAGTCTTATTGTTAAAAGAATCTATGACGCGGTTACAGTGGATAGCCATTTCTATCGCTACTTTGGGTGTACTAAATCAAATCTGGGTTGTTGGTCAGATACCTTGGTTAAGTTTGGCGCTAGCGCTTACGTTTGCTTTATACGGTTTAGTTAGAAAGCATACGCCGGTTGATTCTATGAATGGTTTATTGGTTGAAACTTTGATTGCCTTTCCTTTTGCAATCACCGTAATTATTTATTTGATTATTAATAATCAAGCTCAATTCTTAAATCACAGTTCTGCAACAGATTTTACATTAATGGCGGGTGGCATTATCACTGCAGTGCCACTAATTTTATTTGCAATAGGTGCTCGTCGCTTGCCGCTGTATGCGATAGGTTTTTTACAATTTATTGCACCGACCATGACTTTTTTATTGGCAGTGATTGTCTATAAAGAGCCTTTTGATTGGGAAAAAGGGATTACTTTTGGTTTGATCTGGCTGGCGCTTTCCGTTTATTTAGCTGATATGGTGATTAAGCGGCTGAGAAAAATTCGTCAAGCCGCTCAATCATCTGTCACCAATCCCAATTAGAATTGATATCGTATTCCAGCAACAAAGTTTCTTCCAGCTCGTGGCGCAAGGTCTTTAATAAAAGAAGTATGGTCGCGAGCTTCTTCGTCAAGTAAGTTTTTACCGCGCAAGAATAATAATGTGTCACTCTCACTATTTGTAACTCGATACGCAAGCTCAAGATTTACCATAGTAAATCCATCAGTTGGTAACTCATTAACATCGATTTTCTTTTGATCATCATATTTTATAACGCTCAAGTCAGCCAAAAATGCATCACGATCAAACTGTAAATTGAAACCGTATTTTAATGCTGGAATTCTTGGCAAGTACGGGCCTGAATCTAATTCAGCTTCAATAAAATCAGCCATCAATCCAAGGTTCAGTCCATAAGCAGCATCACTCACTAGTGGAACGTTTAAGTCTACTTCAACACCACTGATCTTAGCGTCGTTTTGTAAATAACGAATTATGGGAAGGTCTTCTTCGATTAAGATCACATTACCATCAAAATCGACCACTGAGCCGTTATTAAATTCGTTGGCACCGTAGATAAAACCATCAAACTGATTCCAGTAACCGTTGATTTCACCGCTTATACCATTGGCTTCAAAACGATAAGAGATATCGAAGTTATTTGATATTTCTGTATCAAGGCTAGGAGTACCCATTTCGAAAGTTTGGGTTGCCGCGTGCTCGCCGAATGAAAATAACTCTTCTACATTTGGCGCTCGTTCAGCGTGTGCAAAATTAATCGCTATTTTATTATTGCCACTTAGGTCATAAACAATGCCGCTTGAAAAGCTAAACATAGACTCATCTTTTGTATCGAAGCCATTAACTCGAATAGTTTGCTGTTCAATTCGCGCACCAAGTTCAAGCTTTAGGCCGTTAAAACGCTTTTCTTCGACAATAAATAATGCAGACGACTCTGTTTGTGACGGCGGAACAAATGCTTCGTCGCCTATCGCTGAAAAGTCTCGATCGGTGTATTGCAATCCAAAAATGCCATCCCATCCACCGGACTGATCGTGTTGCATGTAAGTACGAAGTTCTCTTGCTTCATTAGAGAATAAAGTTCCAGTTTCTTCACCTTCCAGCTCAACGTGCTCATAGTCTGTAAACGTGGTACCGATGAACCATTCCTTTATGCCATTAAACGGTCGGTTTATGGACGCTTGCATGTTGTAGCGAGTTTGCTCTAGATCAATAAATACGCCTTCTTCATCTTCTTCCACCGGCTCTCCGACCACTGGCTCTTCTTCGTGATGTGCGTGTCCGGGTACCCCGTAGAAGGATTCTGTTTGGTTAATAGCAAAACCGAAATAACCCCAGTCGCCATTCCAAGTTAAACCAAGGCTGGCTCCTTGAGCGTCGGAACTACTGTTTTCTAATGTTCCACCTTCTTCCTCGCCTTCCTCTTCTTCATGCCCCTCTGCTTCGTGCAAGTACTCGGACTCTGCCATTCCAGGAATTTCTAGATCGTCAAATTGATTGTCGAAAAAGTCCACATGCCAGGCAAAGCTTTCATCGCCGCCAGTTAATGAGCCGACAATTGATCGTTCACCGGTAGCACTGTCACCAAGTCTTGCTTCAACTCCGCCGTTCATGCCCGCTGAGCCATTGGGGTTAATTTTTGAGTCGACCACATTGACGACACCACCTATCGCACCGGAGCCGTAGAGTAAAGTTGCGGGTCCTTTAATTACTTCAACTTGGTTAGCTAACAATGGCTCAATAGAAACATCGTGATCGGCTGAAGTTGTAGATGCATCTTGCACGGTCATCTGGTTGCTAGTTATGAGTACTCTACCGCCGGATAAGCCTCGAATAACTGGCCGCGCCACTGATGGACCAAAAGATGACATACTCATTCCAGGTTCGAGCTCTAACATTTCACCTAAGTTATTGGAGCGACGTAAAACCAGTTCATCACCCGACAGAACTATCGCTGGCGCTGCCATATCAAGTTTTGTGTGTTCAAGGGGGTTTGCGAGTATTACCAGTTTGGCTTCGTGATTTTCATCGAGATGCAGAACCTGCAGTTCGGTACTATCGGTGATTTCAATGGATTGGTGAAAGTGTCCTTCTTTACCGCCTTTTATATCAAGTTTGTAACTTCCTTTTGGTAAATCCAGCGAGAATTGCCCGTCAGCGTCGGTTTTCGCGGTGACCTCCGATCCTTCAACTTCAATAATCGCGTTAACAATAGGCTGTTTAGTGTGATTAACAATTTTCCCGTTAAATTCGGCAGCCTGTGCGGATAGGGCTCCAGCTACTGCCATGCTTAAGCATGTGTACTTCAATTTCATTTTAAATTTCCTACTAACTAAATACGCAGCAATAATCACTGCGATGATTAAAATTTTAAATATCGTTTTATTTTTCAGAGATTAAATGAAAGTTGAGTGTGGTGGGGCTCGTGGTGGTGGACGTAATGCTTGTTTGGATCGTGTGGCAAGTGAGACTTGCAGACTGGGAACGTCGAATTTTGTAACGAAAACGATTGGCTCAACGGTATTCGTTACGACAGTATCTTTAACATTACTATGATTGGTACACCATTCGCATACGGTGTCGTTATTATGGGCATCGCTATAAACGTGATCGATCATGGCTTGCTGAGCAATTGCCCAGATACCAATGATCAATGCTAAATGAAAAGTTCGAAACTGTTTCATTTTATTCCGCTTATATTAATTTGGGGCGATATTGTCATTTTTGTTCTTCAGAATCAATCCAAATTAATTACTTTTTTGTGACCAAATTTATCGGAATGACAAACTCGAAATAATGTCTATTATTGAACTTATACATAAACAAAAAGTGATCTGAACATGCTTGCGATACCTGTAGTAGATGTTAAGTCTGGCCGCTGTGTTCACACCCATACTGAATCAAAGCGTCAAAAAGTGATAATGGATAATCCAATCGAGGTGTTTACTCAGTTGGCTGAACAAGGCGCCAAACAAATACAAATTGTTGATGTTGACGCAATTCGCAATCGTCAACCTGAACATCTCTCATTGGTTAGTAAATTAAAGCAACAATTTCCAGAAGTTAAAATTCAAATCAGTGCTGGGGTTAGCAGCTCCGATGATATTTTAATTTGGCTTGACTCTGGCGCTGACTGGGTAACCGTTGGTGGCCGCTTACTTCGTCAACAAGAAAAGCTGGAACTCATTTTAGTAGAATTGGGTGAGCACATCATAGTCAGTATGGATGTTCGCGCCCAGTTGTGGAGACAAGGCTACTGTCCAATTTTAAATACTGCGTTCGAAGACTGGATAGAAGCATTGAAAGATGAAGGCGTTAAAGCTCTTATGTTTACAGAAATTCCAGAGCAGGGGCAGGTCAATGGTCATAGTCTAGCGTCTGCAGGAGAGTTAGCGCGAGCGTTTGATATACCAATAATTGCGCATGGTGGAATCCAAACGCGGATGGATCTAGAAAGCTTGTCTGCTCCAAACTTTGATAAGTTATACGGCGTCACAATGGGCAAGCCACTTTTCGAGGGCGTGTTCACCTTTGGGGAAGCACTTTCAGTGCTAAAACATTAAAATTTTTAAAATAATTCGGTTAATTACCAAGAGTGGGGCAGCGACTTATTAATCACAATGTACCCATCGTCCATGGAAATATAGCTGCCAGTCCTTAAGTCTTTCAGAATCCTTGCAACCATTTCTCTTGATGCGCCGACACGACTGGCGATATTTTGCTGCGTGAGTTTTTCACGAATGATCCATTTGCCGTCGTATTCTTCGGCCATGTTTAAAAAAGTAACAACAATTCGACGATAAACGTCCATCAATCCTAACTTTCGAATGGTTTCTGTTGCTTCTCTTAAACGCGTGACAATGTTGTGAGTAAGTGTCATTGAGAAGTCAGGGTACTCTGCCATTAATTTACGAAATTCTTGTTCGTTTAATATTCCAAGTTTGGAATCATCCAGCGTGGTTACGGAAGCAGTTCTCGGAATTCCTTCAATCAGCCCTAATTCGCCGAAAAACTGACCTTTTTCGTGAATATTTACTACGATCTCTTTCCCAGAATCGTCGTCTAAGTATACTTTAACTCGGCCTTCCAAGATAAAATACATGCTGTGTGAAGGATCACCTTCGACCACTATTTGGGTTTTCTTTGGAAATTGTCGATAGTGTAAGAGTTGACTGATCTCACGAATGACAGCGGAATCGAGGTTTTTAAAGACCGGAAAATCTGATAGTTCCATAAAGTATCTACTTTGTATGCGACTAACTTCAAACATGTTTTCCTGCGTCTCTGTTCTCGAAAAGTGTTATAGGAAACTATTTGCGAGCACAGAGTGCAAGTGTGAATAGTACCAATTGTTACAGAAAAGTTTTTATTAGTATAGATTAACCAAGTAGATAAGTAATTAATTTGGGCAAATTCGTGTTAAATTAGTCACTTACCTTTAATAAGGTGGCAGATGTAGCCGTAGTATGGCATTTAAATACGGGATTTTAATCCTCATCTTACTTTGCAGTTTCTCCAGTGCTGGTAGCAGTAGTTACCGGCAAGGGGGGACGTCTATCTATTTCACACAGCTTGGACATCTAAAACATCAAGCTGAGTTAGGCGATCCTAATGCACAATTCATGCTAGGTAACTTATATTTGTCGCCGCCAAAAGACACTTCAATCCGTCAGAATTTAGAAAAAGCTGTTGATTATTATTTTCAAGCAGCGATTCGAAATCACGCAGGTGCACAATATAATTTAGGCGTAATGTATTACAGAGGCAGCGGAGTGTCGGAAAGTAAGATGATGGCGTCAGTGTGGTTTAAATTAGCAGCAGACAATAAAAGCCCGGTCGCCAAGAGTGTAAAAAGAAATGCGGAAACATCGTTACAAGATTTACAAGAAAAATTAAGCACTGAAGAAAAGGTAGAAGCCAACCAGTGGATTGCTACTTTTAACGACTGGATCAGTTCTAAAAATTACCGAACAGCTAAACTTCCTTCACTCAGTTAATCAACTTGAATATTCGGTAACTGTGATTAAACCCTTTAAATTTCTTCTCATCAAACTCTTCAAATTCGTAATTTGATTCAGCCTGAGCGAATACCGGATAGCTCGCTAAGATTTCACCCGGTTCACATAACGATTGAATTCTTGACGCTAAGTTAACACCACTGCCAACCGCTCTAAAAACAATCATTTCTTCTGAACCAAAATTTCCAAGTGTGACATAAGATTGATGGATTCCAATTCGCAGCTGCAAATGCTGCTCTAGACCAGTTGCTCGCCATTTTTCTGTTAGTTTATTTATCGACACTTGCATTTCTTTAGCAAGAGCTACTGAGCGCAGAGCTTGAGCTTCTTTATCCGTTTGTTCTAGAGCCCCGAACAATATTACAAGTCCGTCTCCGAGCACTTCGTTAAGCAAGCCGTTATGTTTTGCAACAATCTGGCTCATATTGCTTAAAAATTCATTTAAAACATCTGTCACGGTTTCTGGTTCAAAGCGATCAGAAAACTCTGTAAATCCTACGAGGTCAGCGAACAGCACAGTTATGCATCGTCGCTCTGGTTGAATATCTCTAAGTTCGCCGCCATCCATAATTTTTTCGACCAACAGTCGAGGAAAATAACGGCTGAGTTGGTCACAAGTTTGCTGTACCGTTTTCAATCGCAAACGTTCTTCTTGCGCATGAAATACTTCACGCAGTGCAAGTAAGTTAGATACGCGAGCCATTAAAATGCTGCGATCAATAGGTTTCGAAATGTAATCGTTTGCTCCCAGTGCCAAACCAGTATTAATATCGTCGGGTTGATTCTTCGCAGATAGCAATAGAATCGGCAATTCAAGTAATGAATAATCTTTTCGAATTAATTCTGTCGCTTCAAAACCGGACATTCGTGGCATCATGACATCAAGGATAATCAAATCAAAAGAATGTTCTTTGGTTAGATCGACAGCCTCTTGTCCATCAACGGCTTCAGTCACATGATATTTATGCATGGTTAAAAAGTCGTTAAGTACTTGTCGATTCAACGCATCGTCGTCTACAACTAAAATATGTGCACTGTTGGCATTGATCGTAACAGGCTTTGATATGTCTCGGCTAAAAGTAGCTTTGATACTCGTTGAAGGTGCTATCAAGGCTGTGTCTGCTACAGCTTCTTGCGCAATAAAATCGTCGTCGCTAATTGGCAACGTAAAGTAAAATGAAGAACCACTTCCTGCTTTTGATTTTAGCCATATTTTTCCCTGATGCAGTTCCACTAATTGTCGGGTAACGGCAAGGCCAAGTCCCGTACCACTTTTTAAGTTTCTTCCGGCATCTTCGAGTTGCTCGAAAGGTTTAAATATTATTTTTTGCTTACCTTCGGGTATGCCGACCCCGCTGTCTTTAATACAGACCTCTATATTTTGTTCAATAACTCGAGCCGTTAATTCAACAAAACCACTGTCTGTATATTTGATCGCATTACCTAATAAATTATAAAGCACTTGGCGAATTCGATTTTCGTCAGCAAGTGCTGGTGGTAAAAATTGTGGCAATGAGTTCGTAAGCTGCAATTGCTTTTCTTCAGCAAGGGGTTTTAGCAAGTTAATGACAACTTTAGCTGCGACTCTTAAATCAACCGGTCCTTTGTTTAGCAGTAATCCGTGGTGGCGCAATTTTTTAAAATCCAAAATTTCATTAACTTGATGCGCAAGACGTTTTCCGCTATCGATAATTAAATTTAAATGACCTTGTGCTTTATTGTTTAATGGGCCTGCAATTCCTTCGCGTAAACTTTCTGCGATTCCGATAATACCATTTAATGGAGTTCTCAATTCATGAGAGGTATTTGCCAGAAACTCATCTTTTAACTTATCTACGCGACGAAGGTGTTCATTGATCTCCTGTTGTTCACGAAGCTTTCTGGCATGGCGATAAATGTACAGTCCTATAATGCTAAGTAAAAGCAACATGTATACGCCATACGCCCACCAGGTAGCCCACAATGGTGGTAGAATCGTAACTTTAAATTCAGCAATATCCTCGAACCAGACTTCATCGCTGTTAGTTGATTTTAGTTGAAAGGTAAATTCGCCCGGGGTTAAATTTCCGTAAACCGCAATATTATCGCCTTGTACTTGGCGCCACTCATCTTCATAGGGTATGAGTCGGTAAGAATAAATTACTCTCTTTGGAACTTGTAAATCGAGAGCTGAAAATTTAATTTTTAAATTATTTTCATTGTGTTCAAGTTTTAATTTTTCGATGGGCTTCCAGCTTTCAGGTTTTAATACGGATTCTTCATTAACAATAATTTCTGTAAAAACCAGTTTCGGCTTGAATTGGCTGACAGCTAAACCGTACGGGTTGATGACAGCTACACCTGAAACACTCCCAAAGTACAGAAGACCATTGCTACTTTTTAAAACCGAATTTCCATTGAATTCATCAGCAGGCAATCCATCGGTACTGGTGAAATTTTTTAGTTCGGATGTTTTGGGATCGAACCGACTTATTCCTCGATTAGTACTTAACCAAAGATAACCAGAGTCATCGCTGGTGATGCCATAGATTGAATTATTAGGTAGTCCATCGTCTTCATCGAACGAATAAAATTTAAAATTACCATTAATCCGATCTTGATGGCGTAACAAATTTAGGCCATTAAAGGTTCCTATCCAGAGATTTCCCTGATTATCCTGATAAATTGATCGAACCGTGTTGTCACTTAAACTAAACTGATTACCCATTTCGTTACGAAAGGTTTGAGTTTCTTTAAATTCAGGATCATATCGTTGTAACCCACTGTCCCAAGTGCCAAACCACATAATGCCTTGCTCATCTTGGAACATGGTATAAATTATAGATATTCCGACCTGTCCAAATTGAGCCATTCCAAAGTCTTTAATCATTTCACCTGTCTTATGATCAAAAACGGCCAGGCCTTCATCCGCTGATATCCAAATATCACCCGTGCTATCACTGGTTATAAACCGTATACGATTTTCGCTGAGAGGCCTATCTTCGAATTCTTGTCTGCGCATGGTTAAAACTTGAGTTTTTGATCGCTTAGGATCAAATCGTGCAGCTTGTCCTTGTTGGTTGCCAAACCAAATACCGCCACTATTATCCAGTTCAAGAGCGGTTATTCGATTGCTAACCGGTTTGCCATCTTGATCAATAAAATCTCGATAATGTGAAAACTGCTCTGTTTTTGGATCGAACTTATCTATTCCATTGAGGGTCGCCAACCAAATGTCACCATTTGAATCTTGCTCCATGTTCCAAATAAAGTTGTGGGATAAACTATTCTTTTCAAATGGAGAGTGTTGTAGTCGGGAAAAGTTCTGAAAGGAAGAGTTGACTTTATTTATTCCTCCTCCTGGGGTTCCGATCCATATTTGTCCACTGTGATCTTCGAGTAATGACCAAATATCATTAATCGAAATGCTGTGACTGTCCGCCGGGTTTTTCTGGAATCGATAAAACTCTTTGCTGACGCGAGGCTTCAAATTTAAACCGCCTTGTTCAGTACCGACCCACAGATTTCCATTAGAATCACGCAGCAAAACTTGAATATTGTTGGAGCTGATTGTTCGATCATCATTCGATTTGTGAGTAAAGTGAGTAAACTCGCCTTCTTTTTGCCTCAAATGATATAAACCATCAAGCTGAGTACCAACCCATAAGCTCTTGTCTTCATCTAGGTAAATGGTATTGATTCGGGTTGGAGAGTCTTCGGAGTCATATCGATTAAAAGTAAGTTGATCAGTGTCGAACCATGCGAGCGTTTCAGTTGTTGCGACATAAAGATGATCACCTCCGTCACTTGCAATTTCACTGACGCTCCCATCAGGAATCGACTGATTGTCAAATGGATTTGGATAGAAGTGAACAAAGTCGTTTGTCTCGGCTTGAAATAAGTTTAATCCAGTAAAAGTCCCTACCCAAAGTCGCCCTTTCTTGTCTATGTGTAATGCGGTTATCTGATTATGACTTAAACTGTTAAAGTCATCGGCTGATGCCTGATAGCGGGTAAATTTACCGGTTTCAGTATTGAGGTAATTGAGTCCACCTTGGCCTGTTCCTACCCATAGTCCTCCGTTTGGATCTTCGAATAGTGCAGTAATAACGTTACTAGAAAGGGTAGAGGGATCTTTAGAGTCGTATTTGTAAGATGTGAATTCGTATCCATCGTATCGATGTAACCCGTCATGCGTGCCAAGCCAGAGAAATCCATCTTTATCTTGCAACATGGTGCTTATGGTATTTTGAGGCAAACCATCGGCGCTGGTTATATGATTAAAACTTAATTTTGCAAGAGTATCATTTCCGTATAGATTAGTATTTGTAACCAATATTAATGAAACAATCAGGCAACAATAAACCGTTGCTTGATTCAGAAGTCGATATGTTTTTCCGAGAAAATTGAAAATCATTCAAAGAGTTACGTTAAATCATCTATCATTAGTTTAACGTATTCCACTGATAAAGAAATACGCATATGGGCAAATTTTCGAATATATTTGGAATAACTTTTTATCCAACCAATTTAAGGAGAATAAATGGCTCAGTTGCCTCAAGCTGCGGCTGATGAGCGTTCACTCGATGCAGTACCTAATGCTCCTGAGCGCCATAAACCAGTTGGATTCATATTGCGTTTAGCAAAAGCGCTGCATACTTATGGTGTACCGGCGTACGAATTAGAAACCACATTGGCAGCTTGTGCAAAACAATTGGGATATGGATTGCAGTGCCTTTCTTTACCTACCAGCATCACTATGACTCTGATGCGAGAAAAAGGTTCTGCACAAACATTTGTAATTCGTGTTGCTCCCGGTGAAGTTCATTTAGATAAATTGCGCCGCGTTAGTGAAGTTGCACACAAGGTAATGAAACAAGAGCTTTCGCCTTCGCAAGGCGCGGATGAATTACAAAATATCAATCATGCGGAGCCATCATACCCGATGTGGTTAGTCATAGTTGCATTTGCTTTGGTTTCAGCATCGGTAGGACGATTATTCGGTGGTGGATTAAATGAAATGATAGGCGCTCTTACAGCTGGACTCGCACTTGGGGTTCTCACGTTAATATCGGCAAAAGTGTCAATACTGGCACACCTATTACCTGCAACTGCTGCTCTATTATCGACGATGGTGGCTTATGGAACCGCTTATTTTTTTCCCGGTACCGAAGTGTATATCTCAATAGTGTCGGGGCTTATTATTTTATTACCCGGCCTCACATTGACCATTGCAATGGCAGAACTCGCGACTCAGAACTTGATGTCTGGAACTGCACGAATATTTGGTGCCGGAACAGTTTTTATTTTAATGGCGTTCGGAATGGTCATTGGCAACCATTTAGCCGGAGTATTCCATTTGGATGAATATATCGTCCACAATGGAGTTGTGGCATTACCGGAATGGACTATGTGGGCTTGTGTTTTAATGGGATCATCCGCTTTAGTCATTTTGTTTCAGGCTCGACCTAAAGAAGCTATCTGGGTAATTTTAGGAGGACTCATTGCATTTGCCTCTACGAAATACGCGTCCTTTTATTTTAATAATGCAATGACCGCTTTTTGCGGTGCAATTGCCGTGGGCATTTGCGCCAATTTGGTGTCGCGTTTTACTGGTGTTCCTGGTGCGTGTTTAATGGTGCCCGGTTTTATCATATTGGTACCAGGCTCAGTTGGCTTTAAAAGTTTAACAGCTTTAGTTGAACATGATGTCGTGCGCGGTTTGGATACGGCATTCGATATGACTTTGGTTGGTATTTCATTGGTTGCAGGATTATTACTCTCCTCTTTGGTTACATTGCCAAAAGCAAACCAACTGCAAGATCTTGATACGGACATCTAGGTTATGGCGAAACAAAAAATATTTTTAATGATATTTATCTTATGTGTTTTATTAGTGAGCTGGATTGCCTTTGTAAACTACCATCATCAAACTGTGGCGTATCGAGCTTGCGAATCGCTAACAATTGGTGAAGATCAGACTACATTGGATCAGCTTACAGAGAGTTTTGTTTTAACCAAGCGAGAAGATAACTCAGACTCAGTTAGCTTTGCAGCGAGTGAGTATTCGCCTGCACTTTCAACATACTTATGCGAAGTAAGACTCGAAAACCGAAAAATTGTTGCTCTTACTTTAGTAGAAGAGAGCTTTTTCGGCGAAAATTAAATTTAACTTAAGACAGCTTTCCATTTGTCGTGTGATGTTTAGATGCTTTCACCAGCTCTAATTGCTCGGCTTCAGCTTCTTTAATCTTTTTAATGAACATACGTGTGTAGAATATACCCATCAAGAATACAGCAATTATCACTGCTAAACTCAATAGACCAACATAAGTGCCAAGAAGTTCTTTCCAAATTTCCACAGTCTTCACCTCGACTCGCCAATCTTTAAATGTCATATTACTTGTTTGGAAAAAAATGATTACTGATCCTGATCAATAGGGTCAACTTTTGAGATATTCTTTGTAACCAAATTGCTTTAGGGGCGCTAGAGATGGAAAAAATTAATGTCGCGATTGCTCAGATAAGCCCTGTCTGGCTGCACAAAAAGGCAACATTAGAAAAAGTTGCGCAATATATAGAGCAGGCCGCAGACAATGGTGCACATCTGGTTGCTTTTGGCGAAGCTTTAGCGCCTGGATATCCTTATTGGTTAGAACTTACTGGTGGTGCTGCTTTTAATAATGAGAAGCAAAAAGAAATGTTTGCCTGGTATAACCGTGAAGCAATAGCAGTAGGTGATGGCGAACTTACCGACATTCAAAAAATGTGTCGCAGCAAAAAAATTGCCTGTTATTTAGGGCTGATCGAAAAAACTTTAGAGCGCGGACAAAGTTTATTTTGTTCAATGGTGTACATCGATCAACGTGGGGAAATAAGATCAGTCCATCGAAAACTTATGCCGACATATGAAGAACGACTGGTTTGGTCTCCTGGTGATGGTAATGGATTAAGAACGCATCAATTGAACGGATTTACCGTAGGTGGACTTAATTGTTGGGAAAATTGGATTCCCATGGCGAGACAAGCGCTTTACGCACAAGGAGAAAATCTGCACGTTGCGATATGGCCGGGTAGCATTCGTAACACAGAAGATATTACCCGGTTTATCGCAAAGGAATCACGTTCATTTGTTATGTCGGTATCCGGATTGTATCGAGTTGAAGATATTCCTGACGATGTACCGGTAAGAGATGAAATTATTGCGACTGGTACTAGTGTCATAACGGATGGTGGCAGTTGTATTGCAGCACCCAATGGTGATTGGGTGATTGAACCTATCGTTGACAAGGAGTGTATATCAATAGCAACCTTAGAATTGGATAAAGTACGTCAGGAACGACAGAATTTTGATCCGGCAGGACACTATTCACGGCCAGATGTTTTAAAATTAAAAGTGAATCGCAAGCGTCAAAGTACCGCTAAAATCAAAAACTAACTCAGAGTAGATATATTAATATTTCGAGTGGCGATCGTATTCACCCATCACCTTCCTTTTATTGTCATAAAAACGACAATGCATCACCTTGATTTCAGGGTCAAGAGTCAACCACTATTTGCTGAACCGATCTTTGATACTTCCCAATTAAATATTTGTAAAAATTAAACATTAAAGATTTGCCGAGGTAATCTTTCTGTATCTGATTTTGCGATAGTTTAGAGTAAATATTACGCGCTTTATTCGCTATTAGTAATTCATAAACAACATGTAAAGTATCCTGTTTTTACGATAAATATTTTTCGATGCGATTATTTGATCGAGCTTATTGCATAAATTTGTATTAATTTTAATCAGATTTCTAAATGTAATGGACAAAATCAAACATCATTAAGAAAAAATTAAGAATTTCGTAAAGTTTTCATTCGCACCAGAGTGTGAAAATAAGCTAGGGCATATTAAATTGCTCGCTTACTTACATGAGCTTGTACAACAATCTTGGCCAGTAAAGTTTGGAAAAGGACTGAACGAGTTCAAAGGAATAAATTTTAAACAAATCACTATTTAAAAACATTTGTCCATTTGAGGAATAAACAATGGCCGGTATTTTTGTCGGAAATGGCTTAGGGCTTTTTGATTCATCACTAACAAGCACGGGAAAAAACTTCGGAAACTCTGTTCAAGGGCAGGGAAAGCTAAGTAGCCAGGTAAATGTTCACAATGGCAATCTGGTCTTAACTCAAAGTGATGCAATATTAATTGGTTTGGGTCTCAATGCAAACGCTTTGAGAACCTATAACAGTCAAGGACAAATGACTGATGATAACGGTGATAACTGGCAAATAGGCCTTGCTAGTTTAACTAATATAAATTCCTCGTCTATAACACTTGTTTCCGAAACCGGCACAGAAGTGCTCTATAACTGGGATGCTTCTAGTAATAGTTTTGTAAGCACCAAAGGTGGAGGTGCTCATGATGTTATTAAAAAGTTAGCAAATGGACAGTTTGATTGGCTGTTGGATGGCGATACAAAAGTTACGAAACGTTTTAATGCAAGTGGTCAGCTAATCAGTTCTCGAGATCGGGATGGTAATTCTACTCAGTATGCTTATACATCCGGTGGACTTATCTCTACCATCACAACCTCTGGTCAAGTATTGCGTTTTAGTTACAATAATGACCAAATTGCTTCGATTCGCGCGGAAACATTTACCGGTAATTCGAACACAAATTCACTTACATCGACCTTGCTTCGATATTCCTATGATAGCCAAGGTAGACTATCAAAAGCGATTGTTGATCTTACACCAGAAGACAACAGTATTGCAGATGGCCGAAAATATGAAACCACTTATACTTACGACGGAACCAGTTCGCGGGTAGCCTCTGTCACACAGTCAGATGGCACACAAGTTAATTTTACTTACACTCAACACGAAGGCGCGTTTAAAGTTAGAACTGTCACCTACGGGAATGGTGAAAAGTTTACCTACACATATGGAAACTCGAATGCAAATGGTAATTACACTGCTGTTGCGAATGCCCTAGGCCAAACTTGGCTGTTTTTCCACAGCGATAATGGAGAGTTAACTCGTGTTGAAAGCCCTGCGGTAAATGGGCAACGATTGGTAACTAAATATGCCTATGATGCAGATGGGAATGTTATATCTGTTATCAATCCAGATAATCTAAAAACCACATTTGAATATGACAGTCGTGGAAACCGGTTACTTGAACGAGATGCGTTAGGTAATACGATTACCTCAACATACAATTCTAAGAATCAACTAATAACGCAAACGGTTTATCAGATTCCTGATCCAGATGGAGCTGGTTCACAACAACCGGCGGCTCCACTCACGACGCGATGGGTTTACGATAGTGAAGGACATGCTAGGTTCGTAATTAATTCAGCTGATGAAGTCACGGAATATCGATTTCAGACTAACGGCTTATTGGCGAAAGAAATAACTTATACCGGCGATACATTCAATACAGCGTCACTTAATCTCTCGCAAACACCGACTTTAAGCCAAATGAATGGTTGGCTAACCTCTGTCGACAAAAGTAAAAGTCAATTAACACAATATACTTATGACTTTAGAGGTCAACTTACAAGCTCGACGATTTATGAGTCGACCGATACCAATGGTAATGGCATTGGATCGGGTGCAACTACTACTTTTGTTCATGATTATATGGGACGCCTTTTGCAAACAGTTTCGGCGAAAGGAAATGCAACATCTACAGCGAATGACTATCGTACTCAATTTCAATATGATGGATTGGGTCGAGTTATTAGTACGACGGACTCAATCGGTAGTACGAGTACCACTCAATACCTGGATAGCCAACAAAAAGTAGTTTCTGTTTCAGCGAATGGTAAATACACCACAAGCGTATTTGATGCCGCTGGTAGAATAATTAACGTAAGTGAATCAACTAGTGCAAGCGATCCCGATAATCTTGGAAAATCATTTCTCTATTATGATAATGCAGGTCAATTAAGAGCGACTAAAGCTACTGATGGTTCGATCAGTTATCTCTTTTATGATCAGGCAGGTCGAATCACTGCAGAAGTTGACGGTTCAGGTTCTTTAGTTGAATACGAATACAATGGACGGAATCAAGTTGTAAAAACTATTGCGTATGCAACAGAACTGAATACCTCTGGCTGGCTAGATACTTCGAGTGGCACAGTCGCAAAAAATACAGTAGACGACATTCGCCCTGCGACAAACTCCAACGATCGCATATCGTATAGTGAATATGATGCTGCTTCGAGATTGGTCAAAGTTACCGATCCAGCTGGTAGCATCACTCAGTACACTTACAATGGCGTAGATCAGTTAGTAAAAACTGAAGTTAACGGACGATTCTCTCGTAATTTTTACGATAAAGCAGCACGCAAAATAGGGTTTTTAGATGCGCGTGGTGCCCTTACTGAAAATATTTATAATGAAGCGGGTCAGTTAATTGAAACAATTGCCTACTCAAATTTCACGAACTCATCACTTAGAGAAAGTGGAACTTTTGCGCAGCTGAAACCAACCGTTCAGCCAACCAAAGATCAACATACCTATTTTTATTATAACGATAGAGGCGAACTGACCGCTCAGTTAAATAGCGAAAACTATTTAACTACTATGGAATACGATCTTGATGGCAATTTAATCGCTCAAAAGCAATACTTTAATAAAACAAGCCACTCAGGAACCTATGACAACTTCCTAAAACCAACAACTTCAAGTAAAGATCGAGTAAGTTCTTATAGTTACAACTCTTTATCGCAATTAACTGAAGAAACCAATTATGAAGGAACGACCACCAAATATTTCTATGACTCAGTAGGAAATCTGGTAAAAACTGAAGTCGGTTCAGGCAGTACTTTACGCCGAACATATAATGCTTTCGATGTGAAAGGACAACTGACTCACTCTGTTAATCAAGAAGGCTCAGCTCAACTAGGAGCTAACGCAACTGAATCGCAAATAAAGTCGAAAGCCAATCAATTTGGCAACCGTTTCTTGTACGACAATACAGGTCGTGTGGTTAAAAGCTTTGACGCTAACGGCAATCCGACTATTTATTATTACGATGCTGATGGCAATGTAGCGATAACTATTGATGCTGAGGGTGGCGTAACTCAGTCTTTATTTAATGCTTTTGGTGAAGTAGAAAAAACCATAGCCTATGCAAACAAGCTGTCTAGTTTGACAGGGTTAACGGGTGGTTTTGTAAATACAACAATATTAAATAAACTATCTGATATTGCCGATTCTACTAAAGATACAAAAACAGAATTTAAGTACAACACTCGTGGACAGATTCGGGAGATTCTGCACCGAGTGCTTAATCAATCGGGTCAAGTATCTGGTATCAAAACAACCAATTCGTATGATATTAATGGTCAGTTATCTCAGGTAAAAGAGGACATTAATTTTTCCGGTAAAGTTCGACAAACCAATTTTACATACGATGCTAATGGTAATGTTAATTCAAAAATATTAAAACTATCTTCAACTGCAACACAAACCATTTCATACCAATATGATGCCTTTGGTCGTAAGGTCACAACAATTGATGGTCTTGGGAACGCAACAACTAATCAATACGATCGGTTAGGCCGACTTATTTACATCGGAGGAAATGAAGGTAGTGAATCTAGCATGTCTTATGATGCTTTTAATCAAAAGCTATCTCAGACTAACTCGCTTGGTCACACGACTACTTATTCATACAATGACTCGAACAAAACGTTCACCGTTACCTCTCCTGACGGCGGTCAGGTTATAACAACGCATAATGAATTAGGTGAAACAGTATCGGTTCGAGACGCCAGAGGCAATACTACACAATTTCAATACGATCGAAATGGCAATCTGACCAAAGAAATCAACAGTGAAGGTGATACAAAAGAATTTAAATTTGACCAAGCTGGGCGACTAATATGGTCAACTGACCAACGAAATATTAAAACCTCTTATGACTATGACAAAGTGGGTCGAATACTTACACAAACGCTCGATCCCGATGGTTTATCTTTAACAACATCCTATTCTTACGATGGTAAAGGCCAAGTTTTAACGGTTACTGATGCACGAGGCACGGTTACTCGTACTCAATATGACAAACGGGGTCAGATAAAAGAAATCATCAAAGATGATGGCGGATTAAATATCCGATCACTCTTTGAGTATGATGGGTTGGGCAATCAAGTTAGAAAAATAGAAGCTTATGGAACAGCAAGCGAAACGATAACTGATTACGTTTATGATGATGCTGGACGCAGAATAAAAACAATAAGTGATCCTAATGGTTTGCAAATCGTTAAACAATTTCAATACGATGAAAATAATAATGTAATCCGCTCGATTGATGGCAACGAAATTAAAACGCGATTTATCTATGATAAAAATAATCGACTAACTAAAACTATCAAAGATGAAGGTGGTTTGAATATCACCTCTGAAACGACTTACTACACTGATGGTCAGGTTAAACAAAAAATCGATGCAAAAGGTGTTGTCACCTTTTTCGAGTATTACGACGATGGAATGCTCAAAAAAGAAATTAAAGACCATGGTGGGCTTAATCAAACGACTCGGTACGAGTATGACGAGAATAATAATCTTATTCGCACCATAGATGCGAAAAATGTCAAAACTCGCTATTTCTATGACAATTTAAATCAAGTTTCTCAAGTAGTACGAGATGAAGGTGGATTAAACATTTCATCGTACAGTTATTATGATGAAGTTGGGAACTTAGTAAGAGCAAAAGATGGGAATGGCAATGTCTCTCATTTCATTTATGATAGAGCTAATAGACTAGCCTACAGTGTTGATCCTGAGCGTTTTGTTTCTCAAAGCATTTTTGATGAGGCTGGCAATATCATCGAGCGTCGCCAATATCAAACATCGATAAAACAAAAGGCATCCTGGAGCGAAAATGAAATTTCAAGTGCACTGTCAGGCTCAGTCAATAATGCGATTTCAGATAATTTTTCAACTCTCAACAACTCGAATTTTATATATTCTCAACTTGGTGCAAACTCTCAAAATACCATTACACATGAAAATGGCTCGATTGTTTTTACTACCAAAAATAGTGCTAGTGATGAAAGCTATTCTGTAAAACGAAAAACAGGGCATTACCTTGATGAGAATAAGACAATTCGTTTTGAAGTTTCAGGCAGTGAGCTAGGCGGATCTGCCTATTTTAAGGGGATGATCTCTAACGCGTCGGGTAGCTTTTTTCATGGAATTGAAATTGAAAGGATATTAACCATCGTAGAGGATCCTGACGACGGTGGTTCTGGCCCTGTTGATTCTGATGGTGGAACCGGAGGCACTGGCGGCGGTACTGGTGGTGGTACGGGCGGTGGAACAGGTGGCGGTATCGAAATAATTGCGCAGGAGCACCTGGCAAAAGCTGAGTATTCGAATAAGCAACTATTGACGGAATCTACTGGCGGTCAGACATCGTTGTTAACGAATAACACGTTAAACGATACGATCCTTCAGAAAGATTTATCAAAAGGCATTCTAATTAAGGCAATATCATCGAATGATGAGAGTGGTCCACGATTACTTGGTTATCCTGTGGTTGAAGGAGAAACCTATGTAATTGAAATTGAGTCTGATGCAGAGACCTCAACACTTTATATTTATAACAAGAACGCTTCGCGTGAAACTAGTCTAAAGCATTCAATCCAGGTCGACTCTGAAAGTGTTGGACAAGTGAAATTTGAAGCGTCGAGTAAACTTTCGTCCTTAAATCATTCTTTACTGACAGCTAAGATTTCGTTGGATAACTATTCTGAATACGGAAGTGCAGTTCCATATACCGAGCAACACTACGCTTATGATTCATTAGGTAGAAATACCTACTTTGCGAATGAAGAAGGCTATGTTACTAAAAACACCTTCGATAGCATGAATCGAATGATAAAATCAGAACGATTCGATCGCTCGATAAATGTTAGTGGGGTCGTGAACGAAGTTGACTTTGACCTAGCTCTTCGATCGAGTTGGATGCAAGATTTTTCAAGTGATGCTGTTCCATTGAAAAATCATTTCTCCTCTCATCCCGATTTAGTTTCAAGAGAAAATGGACACTTACTTTTTACCACTGGTCAAAGAGATACGAATACCTGGCCTGGCATTTATACTAGCAAGCAAAGCTATGAAGCGGGTATTGGGTATCGAACAGAAGTCACTACAGGCGATGTTAATGATAAAACATATCTTATGGTGGCAATGGATAATCAACAGGGGTGGAGTGATCCGTCTTTCCGATTCCATGGTGCTTATTTTAGAAACGGTGACTTATTCGGATATCGACGTGAAGGTGCGACCACCAAGAGCCAAAAATTAACCGACGTTAAAAACAATACGATCTATGTCATTGAAACAGAAACGCTATCTGATAAAACTATTTTGTATGTGTATGAAAAAGGACAGAGCAGAAGCGAGGGGTGGTCTCAGGAATTTGATGCTAGCAATTGGGATGATGTTCGATTCCGCGTTTATACCCATGGTGGACCAGATAATATAGGACGACAATTTATTGTCGATAATATATCTGAATATCGAGTTCGTGGTGAATTACCAGATGCGAGCACGACAGAATTTATTTATGACGCTGCGGGGCGATTAGTTTTCACAAAAGATGCTGTCGGGAACATAGCTGAAAATCGTTATGACGATAATGATAATTTAATAAAGAGTATTCAACATAATGGGTTTTCTGGTTCAGAACTCAGTCTTGCCGATACTGTAGCTAAAAACTTTAACAGTGCCGATAAACACAATGCGTGGCAGGTATACGATAGTGATCCAGCGGGCGCGACTGTAGAATCAGTTTATGACGCAGAAAAGGGTACCTACGTCATCAAGACTCAAGGTAGTGGCACTAATAACGGCTATCGATTGTGGAATGAAACCATTGGTAAGAGTTTCAGCGAGGGTAAAATATCGAACCTTAAATGGGATATGAAGTTTGATGAAAACTTCACTGTCTTTATTAGTGTTCAAACTTCAGAGGGACATCGCTATTTAACTTATCGCCGAGGAGAAGCCTCTTCGAGTTTGAGTGGCCAATATCTAAATCATTACTTAGGTAGCAACATAACAAATGGAAAATGGCAGACTATAAATCGTGACTTAGAAGCCGATCTCAAAGCACTTGAGCCGAATGTTGATTTATTGAAAGTTAATGCCTTCTTAGTGCGTGGCAGTGGATTAATTGGAGAAGTTTCTTTAAGTGATAATGCTACAAATACTCTTGAGCGATATCAAGCACTGGTCGATATCGACCACATTCGACCAGACTATAGTGAACGAGTAGCAACGCAATACGTTTACGACTCATTGAATCGCATTAAATACATTATTGATCCAGAAAAATTTGTTACTGAGAATGTTTATGATAAATCTAGTCGGTTGATTGAAACACGTCGTTATGAACAACGTGCCACTATCAATGGTAATTCAGTTCAACTAGGGAATGATTATCAATCGACTAAAAATGTTTTCAATGACCTTGGACAACTAAGATACACCATAAGTCCTGAAAATATCGTAACAGAAAATATCTTGGATGTACTGGGTAATACTGTAGAGATTAGAACTTATGACCGAAAAATATATTCTGAGAATATTTCTAATGAAAAGCATGTTTACCTAGCATTAGTTAATGACCCTATTTTGCCAGGCGTTCTTCCGGACTATCAGTTTACAAAGTTTACATACGATAAACTTAATCGCGTAATCAGCACAACAGATGCCTTGAATCACACGGAGTCTTATACATACGACGCAAATGGTAACAGGATATCCATGACCAATAAGCGTGGTCACACTTGGAATTATGAATACGATAAAAACGGCCAACTGCTAAAAGAAATCACTCCCGAAGTAACCAGTTACTACAGAAGTGGTTCGAGTAGCACGACTACCTCTGTGACTACTCGGTTGGAAAAAGTCTTTACTTATAACTATCAAGGAAAAGTGACTTCGATCACCGACGCTGCGAATACAGATTTCGCTCGTAAGACTCAGTATGAATACGATAAAGTTGGGCAGCAAATAAAAGTAAAGCATCCATCGACTAGTCTTTTTAGTCCACCAACAACGGAAACTTTATATAATTCACATGGACTGGCAGTCGTTAATAAAGATGTTGAAGGACATTACAGTTACAAAACTTATAATCGCAATAAGCAAGTCGAATTTGAAATCGATGCCTTAGGATATGTAACCCGACATTACCATGATGCATACGGTAATGTTACGAAAACCATCCGTTATGCTAAATCGATTGATATTACAAACCAAGGTTTTAAAGAGTTTAGTTCAAGCGAGGTTAGTCAAAAAGTTCAAACGACGAGCAGTCAAGATCGCGTATTGCTGTTTTACTATGACAAAAACCAGCGTCAAACTCGAATTCTTCAATCGAGTGAAGATTCTTATTTTAAATCCGCCACAACAGGTGGAAGTTCATATACTACTGCACCGGAAACTCGTTATGAATATGACGCGTTTGGAAATGTGACTAAGCAATCAGTTAAAATTAATAATGCTCAGTGGGCAGATACCCATTATTACTACGACAATAATAATCGTCGTATTGGTACCGTAAACAGCGAAAAATATTTTACTAAAGTTGAATATGACGCATATGGCAATACTGTAAAAACTACTGAATATGCGCAAAAACTTAACTCTAATGCGGACTTATCAAATATTCCGTTCACTCCTTCTATAGGAAATTCGACAATTGGTCATGATCGCGTGACCTTGATTGACTATGATGCTTTGAATAGACAAACAAGAGTTAGAAAGAGCACAACGTCACTTGGTATTAAAACGGTTTCTCAAACCTCTTACGATCAAGTTGGGAATGTCCTGACTTCAACAGATATTTATGGTCAGGTGTCTACCAATACAATCGATAAACTTGGCAGAACTACGCAAGTACTTGGTTCGAGCCGAGAGGTTTCTAACAGCTATGCATATGCATTTAATAATGCTTATAAAGTTAATGTTACGCCAAAAGTAACCTACCGACTGGATGTGCACGGGAATGTCTTGGAAGAAACACAGTTTTCTTCACAAAGCAGCTCTGTCGCGTCGAATCGTACCAATCGATATTATTACGATATTCAAGGTCGAATGACAAAGTCCGAAGATGCGCTTGGACAATCGACGTCCTTTACTCATGATAAGCTTGGAAGAGTCACACAGGTTTCTCAAAGTATTAGCGAATATTTTTCTGGCTGGAGTGCAGGAAATTACTCTTATAATAAGCGCATTAACTACTCTTATGACGCTTTAGGTCAGCAAATATCAACAACAACAGATGCAACTGTGAATGGCGGCACACGCAAGATCACTCAAGCATCCACATTTAATGCTTTTGGCGAACAGACAACATCTTCAATCAGCTATAACTCTGCGTCTGAAGTTGAACTGGCATCTTATGAATATGATAAGAATGGAAATGTTATTTCTTCCAATGAGCGTGGTATCGACAAGTTCTTTAAGTATGATTTACAGGGTAAGGTGACTCGACAGTCTATCGGTAATTCCCAAGTAACGATTAATGAATACGATTCTTTAGGAAGAGTCATTCGGCAACAGTTGCCAACGTTCTCTGGAAAGTTATCGAGTACAACGCTAAAGCGTCCCGAAGTGCTCCAAAAATACGACGCATGGGGCAACGCAATTGAAGTTCGTGAGAAACGAGAGGGACTCGAAAGCGACTTTGTAATTACTAAGTTCGAATACAACCAAGATAACAAAGTCACTAAGAAGATTGCGCCTGAAGTCGAGTATATGGATCGATTTGGTAACGCTGAAAACAAAGATTCTCCAGATACAGTTTATACTTATAACTTGGCGGGGCAGGTAACCTCTATAACTGACGCGAAAGGAAATAAGAAAGAGAAATTCTACGACTCAGTTGGAAATTTAATTCGGGAAGAAGACGCTTACAATAGAAATACCTATCATGCTTACAATATTTACGGTGAAAAGATTGCAACAAAAAATGCCCTAAATGTTATCACTACCGATCACTATGATCGGATCGGACAAGTAATATCCTCTGGCATAATTAGAAATAATAGTGAAACTAAACTACGAGAATTTTATTATGATCAAGCAGGTAATCGAACTATAACGAAACGATATTTCAATGGCGGAAGCTCTGCGTTTGAATATGTAAAGTACGATCAAAATGGACAAGCAATAAAAACAAGAAATGGTGCTGGTTTAGAAATTCATTACAAATACGACATTCTTGGCAACAAAATATTAGAATCGGATGGTAATACACGAAATTCGAGTAGTGGTTTCAAGAGTAAAACGTGGGAATATAATATTCGCACAGGTCGTTTAATTAAAAATACCGACCTTCAAGGAAGAGCTTTTACCTATTCTTATGACAGCTTAGGACGAATCATTACTGACGTTATTCGATATAATGGAAAGGAAGTTGAACGGCGCAATTACACTTACTATGAAAATGGATTACTAAAAGGCATAGTTCAAACTGCACCTAAAGATGCTGTGGCAAACTATCCTGATTATTATGACTATACCGTTCAGTACATAGAAGAATCACATTTTGAGTATGATATCGTTGGTAATCGCACAAAAGAAAAGCACAATACAATAAGAAATACTTATGCCGTTGCAGAGTTTGAAAGTACTGGTGGAAGTTACGGTGGAAGTTCAGGCGGTACATTTACCTTTACCAAGACAGAAAATTTAGATCTTAAAAGAGAAATCAACTTTTCTTATGATTCACATAATCGATTAACTCTTGTCACAAGCCCACAGTCGACTCAGTACATAGAGAAAGACGGTGTTTCATCCGGTGAAAGATCGAAGAAAACTACGGGGTTACAATCGCTCACTTACAAGTACGATCAAAACGGCAACCGAATGTTCGTACAGTCGAAATACTACAAACGAACAACAAATGGTTCTGTAAGAACAGAAACTCATTATTATGACTACGACGCTAACGATCGAATGATTGTTAGTAAAGGTGTTAAAGGTTCTAATGGCATTACCATTAATGTAGGTAATGGAACGAAACTGACCTATGATGTAATTGGTCAAAGGATTATGGCGGAAACATATGATGCTTATAGTGCTGCGTATGGTTATGCCAATATTAATCACGACGGTCAATGGCGTCAGAGAGAAGTGAAAGGTAATAAGTACACGGAAGAAAAATACTATTACAACGACTTAGGGCAAGTTCGTCGGATTGATAAAAGAACTAATTGGAAAAATCTATATTATAAAGTGACTACTTACTCTAGCGGTTCAACTGGAGGATATACTGGAGGATCAGGTGGTGTTTCAACTGGAGGTACTGGTGGCTCTGGTGGAAAAGAAATCATTCCTATTGATAGTGGCCTAGATGGTGGGAAAGTTGGAATTCTTTCTGCAGATAAATTAGCGGTAAATGATTCTCGGTCATTACAAACACAAGTAACTTCAACTAAATCATTCAGTCAACCTTTACTCAGTAAAGACGCTATATCACCAGAAGTTAAGCTAGATGAATCGAGTGGTCGAATTGCTACTAAATCAATTGACGCTAAAATAATTCCCATCGACGGCGACGACGATGGTGGTGGTACTACTACAGTTAACTGGTATCGCTGGAAAGATTCCGAAACTGGCGCTTTAAAACGTCAGGTAGAAAAAGTTTACGACGACCAAGGTCGAGTGAATATCACCTATGACTATGTTAATGGTGTGAACAAATCGCGAACAGTAACAACATACTACGATGACGACCGTACAAAGGTTCAGTTGCAATATAAGAAAGTAACGGAAGATGGCGTTAATCGTGAATTTTTAAATCTTAAAACAGATTTTTCACTATCAGGTTCGTATGACGCTGCAGGAAATTTAAAGTCTTATAAGGTAACCATCAATAAGCGAGTGAAGGACTGGAGTTTATCGGAAGGTATTCATTACGAAACACGAGTCGATTATGAAACGACAAATACTAATTTATATCAAGGTTATGCAACTTACAAATTAGCTCAGGAAATAATAGATACCACTGCTGAACATTATAAATCTGGTACGTCTACTTCTAAGTACGATGCTCGTGGAAACCTTATGAGTGTTAAAGGGAATGGCGCTGAAGGTAGAATCGATCGAGAGTTTATTTATTCGAGAGAGGGGTCTATTTTATTCCGAATCGACGGAGCAAAAGGTCAAGACTATTTCTATCACAATGGAAAACAGATTGGTTCTGCTGGTGAAATCCTAGATCCGGATTTCGATTATAATTTCCAAGCGGTTTCGTCATCTTATCCAGCCAGTACACCAACAGGATACACAGTAAATAATGGTGACACTTTAAGAAGCATTGCGCAGGCGGTATACGGAGATGCGTCGCTTTGGTATCAAATTGCCGATGCGAATAGTTTGCAAAATGATGGCGATTTAATTGAAGGCCAATTATTAAAAGTTCCGAACGTTGTTGGGAATATCCATAACACGAGTGAAACTTTCAAACCTTTTAATCCTGCAGATGTGATTGGTGATACCAGTCCATCACCTAAATTTGCTCCCCCACCACCGCCTGATAAAGGCTGTCAAATACTCGCTACCATTCTTATTATTGTTGTTGTTGCCGTAGTCACTGTATACACCGCAGGAGCTGGAGCAGCTTTATTTGGCGCAGTTGGGGCTACAGGTGCAACTGCAGGAGCGACTGCTGGAGCTGCAGGTCTTGCTGTATTGGGTGGTACTGCTGCTGCAACTGGTAGTGCATTAGGTGTTGCAGGAACCATTGCTGTCGCTGGGGTCGCTGGCGCTGTCGGTGCAGCTGCTGGTCAATTAACAGGAATGGCACTTGGTGTTCAAGACGAGTTTAGTTGGAAAGACGTTGCGCTAGGTGGACTTACTTCTGCCTTTGGGGCTGGAATGGGTGCGGGATTAAACGCAGTTGCAAAAGGCAATAGTGCCCTTAAAACTATTGCTAATCAAAAGACATTTTGGAGCCGAGCAGCAGTTTCGTCGACACAGTCGATGGTCTCTCAAGCAGCAACTTATGGATTTAATCAAATGCTTGGCAATCGTTCAAAATTCAACTGGGCAAGTTTCGCAACGTCCGCGATTACAGCTCCACTGACTGGCGAAATCTCCAATCTTAGTGGACAGACAAAATTTGGAAAGACATTTGTTGGAGACTTTGCGACAAAGTTTACTAATGGAACAATTAACTCTGTCTCTCAACAAGTGATCGCTAAAAATGGTAAATACGATTGGACTATGGTTGCTGCTGATGCTTTTGGAAATGCGATTGCAGATTCGATTAAAGGTGCAATTGAGCTAAATGGAAAAGTGAAAGAAGCTTACGCAAAGCTTGATATTGAGGACAAAAACACAGCTAGAATGTCGCAAGACTTTGTTAGAGAGCTCTTAAAACAAGGGGCGACATTAGAAGATGTTGAAAAAATTTATAATGTCCAAGCGATAAAAGAAGGTTTTGAAGAGCTTGATTTTGCTACTAGTTACAGAACGGATGAAGAAATAGTCAGCCTCACTGAAGAATACGCGAACATGATGTCCGCTAGGTTTGACAAAAAGGACTCTGGAAACAAGCAAGATAATTCACAGGTCCAAGAACCTTACATCGATGGAGGAGAGCTTAAAGAAGTATTAATTACAGCTAAAGGGACAGGAAAACCAGGCGCCGAAGATGTAACAAGTATGCTCTTTTCTGGCGGATTAAAAGTTGTCGATGGTATAGCAACTATTGCAGAAGACTATCAGTACCTTGCTGAATTTACTTATAACGCAGGCAAGGTTGTTTTAACAGGTGGACCGGTTAAAAAGGTTGCGATGGGTGTTGCAAAAGCAGCTATGGGATCTTTATTTGATTCTGGTCGCGATTATTTAGTTAACTCTTTGGAACAAGGTGTTACTAAATTTGTTACCGGGCTAGCTGAAGAAAACGACTTATCAGTCACTCTCTCTATTGCTGGAAATGAATTAGAAGTAGGTGCTGGAGGATTTGGTGCTGGATCTGGCCAACTAGCTGCGTTTGTCGGTGAAATGTTTCTCGACGGAAACCTAAAAGATTTTGTAAAACGAGGAGATAATCTAGAGCGCATCGTAAAAGATGCCGACTCCAAATCAATTTACAGTGGACGCTCTAAAAGGCAGGACTATGAAGAAATGTTTGGCAAAGAAAACGTGACTTCAATGACTATACCTCCATTAAATAAGCCTAATGTTAGACTAGCTGGCAAAGAAAAAAGATTTGAGCTTCAGGTACCCGGTACAGACCAAGTCGTTAAAGGAAGAGTTGTATTCGATAACGACGGCTTTCCTATATTCGATGATGTTGCGAAATATAATACAGAATTGGACATGGCCGATTTTATGTCGAAAGACTATACCGGTCAAATGAGAATGGCGACTCGAGACTTACGTGAAAATATTAATAAAGGAATCATTAATAGAAATAACTTCACCAATGAGCAGTGGAGAGCAATAAGAGGAGGAAAGAGCAAAATACCAGGTTATACTTGGCATCACCATCAGTCGCAAGGCCGAATGCAACTAGTTCCTGAAGATTATCATAAAGCTGTACGGCATATCGGCGGTGAAGCCATGAGTCGAGGTCAATAGCATAATGGATGATTTGAAGTGGGACTCATATTATGGAAAATGTGATCCCTATATAATCGAAGAATTTGAAGAAAAAGTTGGTTTTAAATTTCCAAATTCTTACAAAAATTTAGTTACTGAATATAATGGTGCGTTTCTACTAAATGAAAAAATAATTAAGATTTACAATAACTATTTTAATCAAGAGTTGAATATAGATTTAGGAATGTTTTTGCCTTTCGATGCAGGAATTGATAGCAGTGAAACTATGGAGCGCTCATTTCAAAGCGCTTCTAATTATTTACCTAAAGGTATAATACTTTTCTCATCTCTAGCTGATGGTGATGCATTATGTTTTGACTATAGAACTGGAGAGAAAAATAATCCAAAAATTAAGGTTTTTCACTTCGGCGGTAATGAACGACAAGGTACCTTAACTTCTGACGTTGCATCAAATTTTGATGAACTAATTAGGCTGATAAACTCTTCAGCATCTATTAACTAAAGTCGGATTTGAGCGCTCTTAAATCCTTAGCATGAACATCTAAGCGCTGTTTTGTTATCGAAACAGCTCTTTCTTTCATTTTTATGATATCGGATGTGTGGGCTATGCGAATACCTGGATACAGCATGTCAAAAGTTAAGCTTCTTTCATAAAGCTCATCAAAAACTTCATTTTCTTTCGGTGATAAAATATCGATTTGAAATTCTTCATTGATGATCGATATTTTCATATCTATCTGACACATCTTAATTGGATCTGTCACGAGTTCAACACCAATGTATTGGAATACATGCATTAGCTTTTTTACGTTTTCCATTTCAGGTTCAATATAGATATCCAAATCTTTTATTGAACCCGGCTCGCGAATTCCGTGATAACAAAGAGCCGCCCCGCCAATAACGATAAATCTAGCGTCCATCTGACTGCAACGTTTTAAAAACTTAACGCTATTCCGATTGTTGCAAATATCGATTAACTGTAATTCCATTTTTAATATGAGTCTTAGAATTTTGGGTTAGTGAGAGTTTGAGAGAGTCTACAAGATGGCTTGAAAATCCTCAATTGAAATGGACTCATAGATGTTTGAAATTTATGGGAAAATTCACTTGATATCGAAATAGCAATTCGAAATATCATATGTTAGCATTTGCGCCGCTTGGTTGAACTTAATCTTGGAAAAGTTCAATCACTTAAATTTAATAGGATATAAGGTTTAAAATAATGAACTTAAAAAGCGCTGTATTAAGCATTTCTGCTGTTATTTCAATGAGTTATTTAACTGGCTGTGCGTCAATCTTAAATGATGACACTCAAAACGTTAATGTGAACACGTCAACTGGCGAAACTGTTGATGTTTCTATTGATGGTGTGAACTATAAAGCTCCAGGTGTTATTGCGATCAAACGCCAAAATAGAGATAAAATTCTTGTAACTGAAGCTGATAACTGCGCAACTCAAACAGTTGCCAATAAATCTGTTGATAACAAATTCTTCATCAATATCCTTTCTGGTGGTGCATTTGGCTCTTCAACTGACTACAGTACTGAGAAAATGTGGAAGTATGACGATACTATCACGATCAACTGTAAAGAAAAGCAGCAGTAATTATCGAAAAATCTTCGTTGCGATTGAGAGCGATTTTGGTCGCAACGAAATAACTTTTGCACACTAGTTACTAAGCAACATCTAAACTAAATTCTGTTCCCTTAAGAAGATCAATTTTGCGCTCCCTCATTTTACTTCCTTTACTTCTGACATCAGTGTTCAGCGTACACATCTATGCGTTGGTAAGTGAAGATGCCAATGCTCAAATCGGATTAGCAAAAGAGCTACAATTACACAATGACCCTGTCTGGAAGTCGTTATTACATTTTTCAAACAGTACGTTTCGAATTAACGACGAGTCATTTTTATTGTCCCACAACAACCCATCGTTAGAATTAGAGCTGGAAGAAAATATTAGGAATATCCAGCGAAACTCGTCCAATCGATTTGTTTGTCGCTTTCCCGCTCGATATACATGGCTAAAGTCGAAATTAGACTTACCTGAAATTGACTTAAAATCATGCGATGAACTCAATTTATTTAAAAATAATGCTCCGGCAGATAAGATTTCTGTGGTTTATGCTTCTGAAAATCTAACCAGTCCATCGAGTATGATGGGACATGTTTTGTTAAGAATTCAAGGCGACAATCAATCAGGGAAGAATGTCGATCATGCCATTTCATTTTTTACTGTGACCGATGGAATAAACCCGGCTAGCTTACTTTTTCAAACCATGGTGATTGGTAAACAAGGATTTTATACTCTATCTCCTTATCATGAAAAATTAAGACGATACTTAGAAGACGAGCAAAGAAGTATTTGGGAATATTTTCTTAACCTAAATGATTTTCAGAAAGAGCTTATTCATTTACATTTGTATGAAATGAAATCTATCAAGCTTAAGTATTTTTTTAATACCTATAATTGTTCAACTTTAATAAACTTTATCGTCTCTATTGCGACTCCTGAAATGAGAGAGCCAGAAGGTCTATGGATTACGCCTATTGATGTTATTAAAGGATTAAATAGTCATGGCTCTGTAACTTCAACACAAGTTATTCCGTCTAATAAATGGTTGATTAGATTGATAAGTGACGAACTTACGAGTGAGCAAAACGTTTCTTTAAAAAAGAGTATTGAAAATCTAGAGGCGTCTAGTCTTCCTGTTGCAAAAGACATCAAAGAAAAAGTTTATTTTTATGAGTTGAGCATGGCTTATTCGGATTACTTGGAGAATGACAACAAGTTAAAAAAGATTAAAATCGATGAATTTAAACAAAAGATATCTAAGATTTATAATTTCGATAGAGAAAAAACTTTTATTGACATTGGAAAATACAAAACTCCATTAAAGACACAGCAAGACTCACAGGTTTCTGTTGGATTAAGTCGTTTCAATGATACCAATTTTATAAGAACTAACTTTTTACCCGCCTCACATAAATTAGAAGATGATAACAGACAATATTTTACTGAAAACGATTTAAGACTGGCTGATTTTTCTTTAGTAACAGATATCGAGACGAATAAAACTTATTTTGATAGTTTTAAGCTGTACAGTATTCAATCAGTTACGCCAAGAAATTATTTTACAGGCGGTATATCAGGAAAGTTTTCCATAGGTGCTAAAAAGCAATTTGAACTTCCTGACTCACCCATATCAGTAGATGTTAACGGCGGAGTTGGTTTTGCGTATCGCTTTTCGAAAGACGTAGATATATATGGACTTTTTTCTGGTGGAATTGGATATATTAGTGACCATACTTATAGCTACGGTGAGCCAGAAATAGGCATTATATTTCGAGAAGTATATGACATGAAAACTATCGTCAAGTATCGTCACACTTGGAACTATCTCGATCAGTTTAATAAAGTCGACTTTATGAAGATCACTCAGTCTAAATACATAAATCACCGGTCATCATTGCACTTATCTTATACGAAGTGGAGCAATGATATTAGTCGAGAGCGCTACGATATTTCATATAAATATTTTTTCTAGCGCATTAAAAATACCTTAACCTATATATTTGACCAAGGTGTGATCTTCTCTCATGAGTTCGGTATCGATAATTTCACTAATAATCGTCCAGTCACCGCCAGCAAGACCTGCACCGATTAGTGGGTAGCCGATCCTTTTTCCCGAAAAGTCTCTTTTTATCGCCGAAAATACCCTTTGAATTGCATCATAGTCAGCATACCGCTTGAGCCTGCCATATCTAAATTGAGTGTATGCATTTACAATTACAAAATTTCCAATCTCTGCTTCACTAAAACTATAAGTTCCAAGTTTTGCACTATCACCTTTGGTTGTTTTTAAATCAGCTTGATAAGCTTGTGGATAGTTATCCTTAATTTGTCGCGCAATTCCACTTTGCATCGTACAAAAGCAATTACATCCATGCACAATAACGTCGAACAGTCCTTGTTCGGCTAATTGAATTAGATCTCCATCAATAATATTCATAAATTATCCCTTATTCAAACAACAGAAGTGTACTCTCCAATAACTTCAATGAGACCAAAAATATTGTCGTTTAATTCATCTAGATCCTCTGCCGGTATCCACCACTCAGTGTGATGTCTACCACCTACAGTATGAATCTTATAGTTATCAATAAACTGCTTTCTCACTTCGAATTTGGTGACATATCCAATGCCTTTCGATTTAACATTCCAATTATTAACTTCTTTTGCATATTGCTCGTTAGTAACGGGATAAAATATCGGTTGATCGACCAAACGAGGCGGCCATTTTTTGTAACCACTGTTTATGACTAACTGCAATTCGTCTTTACCGCATGGCCGATACATAGTCACTGATTTCATACTTATTTTCCTTATCTATACTTTGCTGCAACTGGCAACCATCTTCCCATTCCAAAACTACGCTTTTGAACTCGAATGATTGGCGGAGCTTGTCGTCGTTTAAACTCTGCGCGGTCTACCATTGAGTGGATTTGTGTGATCAAATCATTCGTTGCTCGATACTTTTTCAAAACTGCTTCACTTTGTTCTCGTTCGATCTCTGTTAGAAGATCACCTTCAATGTACAACTTTAAGATCGCATCAAGTAGCGGATAATCTGGAAGGCTGTCACTGTCTTGCTGACCTTCAGATAATTCTGCGCTAGGCTCTTTCTCAATTATGTTTAATGGAATAATTTCTTTACCTTTGCTTTCATTCAGCCATTTAGCGATTGCATATACCTCCATCTTATACAGATCGCCGAGTGGATTAACGCCGCCATTCATATCACCATATAAAGTCGCATAGCCTACACTCATTTCACTTTTGTTGCCGGTAGAAATCACCAGTGCCCCATATTGATTGCTAAACTCCATTAGCATACGTCCACGAATTCGAGCTTGCATATTTTCTTGGGTTAACCGGCTAGGCATATCACCCATCACTTGTTCAAATTGTTTCACAGCTAATGCAAACTCATCCGCTATTGGTGCAGTTAGTAATCTAATGCCCAAGTTTTCACAAAGCTCAACTGAGTCATCAACGCTACCTTTAGATGAATATACTGAAGGCATTGTAATAGCCGTTACGTTTTCGCTGCCAACGGCTTCAGCACAGATAGCTAAAGTAACCGCTGAATCAATTCCTCCAGAAGAACCGATCACAACTTTGTTAAAACCACATTTACGAACATAGTCTCGAATACCTAGTACAGTTTGATTAAATAGAAATGCTTCTTTCCTATAGGCTCCAAGCTTGTTATCTACTAACTCTTTAGCTTCATGTATATTGTCAAAATCAATTTCGACTATAGAGTCGTCGAAAGCAGGTGCTTGCTCGATAACTTTTCCATCACGATTCATAACAAAGCTACTGCCATCAAACACTAACTCATCGTTACCACCAATTTGGTTTGCGTAGATAAAAGCAGCATTTGTTCGCTCGGTCACTCTTTTGCCGATTTTTCTACGTTGCTCCAGCTTTCCTAAATTACTAGGAGACGCATTAATACTGATTACACAATCTAGCTCCTTCCCTTCTACTTCTTTTAAAGGATCATTTTCATAGGTGTAATCGCTGTCTTCGAACCAAACGTCTTCACAAATTAAAAAAGCAAATTTAACACCGTCCAAATTAAAAAGAGCAGTGTTATTGTCAGGCTCAAAATGCCGCAATTCGTCAAACACATTGTAAGTTGGCAATAGTTGCTTATGATACTCAAATATTTTCGAACCATTTTTTAAAACTGCCAATGCATTGAACAGAGGCTTTCCTTTATTGCTTGTATTTTTTGCGGCATATCCAACGACAATTGAACAAGCATTGTTTCGCGTTGCGTTGACTAATGTCGTAAGTGCTTCTTGTTGGCGGTTTAAAAAATCATCTCTTAACAACAAGTCCTGCGGATAGTAACCAGTTAAGGCTAGTTCAGTGCAGACCAATAATGCATCTTGATCCTTTACTGGTTCATATGCATTTAATATTTTATTTAAATTACCGTTAATGTCTCCAACGGTAAAATTAAGCTGGGCGATGATTATTTTCATAATGCCCTCCATTCCTTATTCGGCTTGTAGTTTAAATACGCTTCTTAAATAAGTTAAATAAGCTTCATCTTTACACATGGTTTTACCCGGGCTATCGCTTATTTTTGCAACCGGTTGCCCATTACACTTGGTCATCTTGATAACAATGCTCAGCGCTTTTGTACCTAGGTCATTGGTTAAGTTGGTTCCGATACCAAATACAAGATTAGTTTTTTCGTGATACTTTTCTAGTAACTGAAACGCTAATGGAATATTTAAGCCATCGCTAAATACTAATGATTTAGTTTTTGGATCGACACCTAACTTTTCATAGTGCGCGAGTATTTTGTCTGCCCATTCAAAAGGGCAGCCGCTGTCATGTCGAACACCATCAAAAAGTTTTGCAAAATAGCGATCGAAGTCATTAATAAAAGCATCCGCTCCAACAACATCGGTTAACGCTATTCCCAAGTCGCCACGATATTCACGAGCCCAAACATCAAGAGCTTCTTTTTGACTGTCGACCAACCTTGGGCCTAATGCCTGAAAAGCCTGGAGATATTCGTGCGCCATAGTGCCCAGTGGTTTTAATCCAAGCTCTCTTGCAAAGTAAACGTTACTGGTACCAACCAGGTTATCACCTATCGCTCTGTTTAAATGTTCGAGCACATGCTGTTGCCATTCACGAGAAAAGCGTCGTCGCGTTCCAAACTCCATTAATTTAAACTTATCGCGTAACGGATGAGCCTTAATGAAATCAGTTTTTTCAATTAAGCGACGTTGACCTTCTTTTACGTCAACCTTTTTATTTTCGTTGCGACTGAATACTTCCTCTACAATTGCCAAAATAGGGACTTCAAACATAATGGTATGCAACCAAGGTCCACGAATACTAATATCAAATTCGCCGTCTGAATTATTACCTAAATGCACATAGTCACTATTGAGCTGGAATAGCTTTAAAAATTGAACAAAGTCGGGCTTCAGATAATAAATGTTATTCAAATAATGAATTTCATTTTCTGTAAATCTAAGCTCGCAAAGATGTTTGATCTGCTCACGGATCTCTATCGCTAATGGAGCAAGTTCAACCCCTTCTGTGCGGCATTTAAACGTATACTCAACTTCCGCTGCTGGGTAGTGATGTAATACAGCCTGCATCATAGTGAGTTTATACAAATCCGTATCGAGCAATGAACGAATAACAGGCTCAAACTTCATAACATTGTCCTTCTAAAATAATTTCAAATTTCTTCTGTAGTATTAACGACGCGAATACCGAGAGCTTTCATTTCTTCAATGCCCGTGGCAATTGTGTCTTCGGCAATTCCACGGCTGGCTGCTAAATTAACAATAACATTAAAGCCAGCTTGCTTTAGTTGCACGGCAGTAGTTTTAACACAATAATCGGTTGCCAATCCGCCGACTATGACATTTTCGATGCCTTTTACTTTTAAAAACTCAATCACCCCAGTGCTGAGCTGATTGTTTAAATCGTGGTAGCAAGCGCCATAAGGGTGCATATCCAGTTCAACGCCTTTCCAGACAAAAAAGTCATACTCGGCTGGCTTGGGTAGTCCATCTATAAGCTCAAATCCTTTGGTGCCTGGCACCGCATGTTGATTCCATGCAATATCGACATTGTTGCCTTCAACAGGACTAAACATGGGCTTATTCTCGTTAGCTACCCAAATCGCTTTAGGGCTGTGGGCATCTTTAGACCCCACTCGCACACTGGCAAGTTCAGCCTGCTTGTTAAGTGCCGGTACTATTTCTGTTCCTCCGTTAACGGGTAATTCGTTAGGGCACTCAGGTGTAAAAGTGTATTGTGCGTCCACATCAAATGCAGCTGTTTTTAAAGGGTTTAAGTTAGTCATGCTGCTCTCTCCTTAGGCTCTTCAAGCCGTTAATAATATGACTTGCCTTTAATATGATATTTAATATACTATTAATAGTACACACGGTATACTATTATGTCAACAGGAGATGTAAAAATGAATGCTGTCAATCCAAGGCTAGTCACAAACACCGTGAATGTCGCTAATAAAATGATAAAGGTCGGAGTATTGGGCTCTGCTTTTAATCCACCGCACTTGGGGCATAAAGATATATTGCAGCAAATTAACCATGAGTTTGACGAAATACTTCTGGTGCCCAGCTTTCGTCATGCGTTTGGAAAGAATATGGTTAAGTATGAAGACAGGTTAGCGATGGCGAGCAGTATGGCGCAAATGTTTGAGTGCCAACTCAAAAGAGAACGAAAAACGGTCACTCCAATTTTAGTGAGTGATGTTGAGCGCGCGATAGGAGAAGGCAACACTCAGCCTGTTTACACTTATGACGTTTTACAAACACTGGAAGAAAGATATCAAGCTTTTGGTATTAATGCTCGGCTCACCTTTATTTTAGGTCCCGACAACGCAAGTTTTGATACATGGAATAAATTCTACAAAGCTGAAGAAATTAAAGAGCGCTGGGGTTTGAGAAGTGTGAGTGAACGATTAAAAGTTCACAGCAGCCAAATACGGCAGTTAATCAGTGGTTATCCTCGACCTGAATATCTATTTATGTCTCGATTAACCCACTTTTTGGATAAACCTGTAGCGTCTTATATTTATCAACATAACTTATACGGTGCGAGAGCATGACACACAATACAAAAGGTTCTAGCGAAAACTATATTCAAAAGACCGAACTTGGTTACGATGGATTTTTTAAAGTAAAGCGCCATACCATTCAATATCCGAAATTTAGTGGCGAACCATCGAAAATTCATAACCGAGAAGTATTGGTGCGAGAGCCGACAGTTGGCGCTTTAGTTTTCGATCCAGTTAATAAAAAAGTCTTGTTTACTGAGCAGTTTCGAATAGGAGCGTTAGAAGCAAAAGATGAACCTTGGGTGTTTGAATTGCCAGCAGGAATTGTTGAACAAGGTGAAGATCCAAAAACTGCTATACAACGAGAGCTGATAGAAGAAACAGGATATCAAGTAAATGACTTAGAGTTTATCGGACAGTTTTATTTGAGTCCTGGCGGCACCTCCGAGAAGTCGACAATTTATTATGCCGAAGCCGATTTAAGTCACGATGGCGTTCATGGTGCAACAGGCGAAAATGAAGATATCAAAACTCATTGTATCGATTTAAAAACAGCGCTTGGTTGGATTGGCACTAAAACTATAAGTGCATCCGCAGCTATTGGATTGCTATGGCTGGCAAGCAAAAATAAGTGAAAGCAAAACAGAGATTAATATGTCACGATCGTTAGATGAAAAGCAATTTTTAGAAAATTACGATATCCACCAATACGATGTCCCGCTTACCAGTGTGGATGTTGTTGTATTTACCATTATCAATGAGCAAGTTCATGTATTAATAAATCAGCGATCAGACTTTCCTTTTAAAAATAAGTGGGCAACGCCAGGAGGCTTCATTGATTTAAAAAAGGATAAGTCGATTGATGATACAGCAAAACGAAAACTAAAAGAAAAAACTGGATACGATGCACCTTACTTAGAGCAAATGGGAAGCATTGGAAATGCCAAGCGCGATCCACGTGGCTGGTCTGTCACGGTAACTTACTTTGCTTTGGTTAATGCCGATAATGTGACTTTCGGAGAGGACTGTAAATGGTGTGGTTTAAATGATGAGGGTGAAACAGGTGAAAAACTTGCTTTTGATCACAACGAATTAATTAAAGATGCATTCGAACGATTGCGCAACAAAGCGCAATACTCGACTATAGTTTTGCATGTACTGCCCGAAAAATTTACTTTATCGGAACTTCAAAACAGCTACGAAATTATTTTAGGTGGAAAGCTAAACAAAGCTGGATTTCGACGTCGAATTCTCAAGGCCAATGTTATCGAAGAGTTAGAAGGCGAAAGCAAACAAACCGCAACAAGAACGGCACAGTTGTATCGAAAAGTCGATGACGAAGAGGTTCATTTTTATATGCGCGAAATTTATGCGAGGTAACTCACTCGATGATTGATAAAAATAGGGCAGCAGGATGCTTTATTGGCTTAGCTTGCGGCGATGCAGTCGGGACGACTTTAGAGTTTCAGCCAAAAGGCTCATTTAAACCCATAAAGGACATGGTAGGTGGAGGGCCATTTAATCTGATTCCAGGGCAATGGACTGATGATACGTCAATGGCTCTATGCTTAGCGGAAAGTTTATCTTATTGTGAGGGCTTTAACCCTAAAGATCAGATGAACCGATATTGTAATTGGAATCGCTATGGCTATATGAGTTCAACAGGAGAATGTTTTGATGTGGGCAATACAGTTGCTTCTGCTCTTGAAAAGTATTTGGAAACCGGCCAACCTTTCAGTGGTTCTTTAGACGAGTATTCTTCAGGGAATGGTTCATTGATGCGATTAGCTCCTATACCTATTTTTTATCATAAGAATTTAGAAGATTGTATTGTTTATGCTGGCCAAAGTTCACGCACCACTCACGGTTCAGAGGAATGCATAGACAGTTGTAAGTTGTTCTCTAGTTTGCTTTATCACGCAATGCGTGTAGTTACTAAAGAAGAAGTGTTTATAAATAATTCTTATTGTCCAGCGACTGAAAATGTTGAATCAATTGCGAATCGAAATTTTCTAGGAAAAGATTACACCGATTTGACTGGTAGTGGTTATGTTATCGAAAGTTTAGAGTCAGCATTGTGGTGTTTCTTAAATAGTGACAGTTTTGAGGAGGCTATTTTACTAGCCGCGAATATTGGAAATGATGCGGATACAACTGCTGCTATATGCGGACAAGTGGCAGGCGCCTTTTATGGTCTTGATAAAATTCCAGAAAGCTGGAAGAGTAAGATTTATATGTATGACGCAATGATTGAACTGACTGGTAAGCTGCTAGCGTCGGGTAATAATAATGCAACTTAATATTTTTAATCAGTGTTTTGTCTTAGAATTTGAATTGTGTCCAGAGGTAGATTTGGCTTAGGCACCGTTATCTAAGACTGCATTTTGGAGCACAGTTCATAAATCCAATTACAGGCATAAAAAAACCTGAGGCAAAGCTCAGGTTTTCTTGTAATTCGAATGGTGGCCCGGGCCAGAATTGAACTGGCGACACAAGGATTTTCAGTCCTCTGCTCTACCAACTGAGCTACCAGGCCGATGGTGTAAAATGCTAGATTTTTCACCACTTTCACGTGCATTTTAGGTGCTTTCGCGAAAGAGCGCGTATTAAACCGATTTAGCGCTTTTAAGTCAAGTGTTTGTCAGTATTTATTCGCTTTTTTCCGGTGGGATGTAACCTTCTGGCTTATCGTAGTCGCCGCCGAACAAAAACTTTTCCATTTCGCTTGCTAAATACTCCCGCGTTGACGGTTCGATTACGTTGAGTCGCTTCTCGTTAATTAGCATGGTTTGGTGCTTAAGCCACATTTGCCACGCTTCCATGGAGATATTGTTGTATATTTTTTCACCAAGCTCACCTGGATAAACCGGTGCAGCCAGGCCAGGCAGTTCTTTATCGAGTTTTTGGCAGTGTACGGTACGTGTCATAGCGGATTCCGAATTTTAGTGAGCAGTTTCACCACAGGGCTAGGTAAGCCGAGTTGATCCAAGTTATTGAGATCTTGCCATTCATAACGGGCTTCGTCCATTACTAAAGCCGGCTGTTTTTTGAGCTCATAAATTTTGGGTTGAATATCCAGATGATAGTGGCTGAAGGTATGGCGAAATTCCTCGAGCAAAACTTCCTGTTTTAACTCTTTTAAAGCATGCGTTCCAAGTGAACCAAGTTCTTCGAAAGATTCGGCTTCTGGCAGGCTCCACAATCCGCCCCAAATGCCGCTGCTGGGTCTTTTATGCAGCAAAACCTTACTACCGGCACGAAAGATGAGAAAGCAAGCTCGTTTTACAGGCTTTGCTTTTTTGGGTTTTGAATTGGGGAAGCTGTGTTGTTCGCCAGCTTCATGAGCTTTGCAATCGCTTTGCAAAGGACAGATGTCACAAGCTGGGTTTCGTCGGGTACATACAGTGGCGCCGAGATCCATCATCGCCTGATTGTAGTGATCGGCTTTTTTCTGCGGTGTTAATTTATCTGCCAGCTCCCAAAGATGATTGTGTACTTTGGGTTTTCCTGGCCAGCCTTCGACTGTATAAAAACGGCACAATACGCGCTTTACATTGCCATCTAAAATGGTTGCAGGTTTGCCAGTGGTTAATGAATGGATTGCCCCAGCAGTAGAGCGACCAATGCCCGGGAGCTGCTCAATTTCTTCTGGTGTTTCTGGCCAATTGCCAGCGAGTTGATTAACAATTTGCTGTGCACATTTATGCAAATTTCTAGCGCGCGTGTAGTAGCCAAGACCAGTCCATAACGCGAGCACTTCATCCACTTCTGATTTCGCTAACGACTCCAAAGTAGGAAACCGAGACATAAATTTTTCGTAATAAGGAATGACGGTTGCAACCTGAGTTTGTTGCAACATTATTTCCGAAATCCAGACTCGGTAATGGGTTTTGTTTTGTTGCCATGGCAAGTGTTTGCGGCCGTGTTTTTTATAGAAATCTAAAACACGTTTTTGAAATTCTGTTGGTTTCACTTATCAAAGATCTTGTTCAAGATAAATTTAATGAGCGCGCAGTGTATCGAAAAAATACTTTTGATGCGCGCATTGGTAAGCCTTTGTAAAGATTGGTTGTGTGTTTGTTGTGCCTATAAAAGATTAAGATGGTGAAAGAGGGTGCAGCATAGGAACCACAAACGAAAGCACCAACCACATTAAAATAACCAGAGGACCACCAATTCTTACAAAGTCAGAGAACTGATATCCACCAGCATTCATAACCAATAAGTTTGTTTTATACGCAACTGGCGTGGCGTAACTCATATTTGCGCCAAATAAAACGGCAATAACAAAAGGTTCAGGCGAGAGCTGTAACTGCTGTGCGACTGAAATAGCAATTGGTGTACCGATAACCGCAGCTGCATTGTTAGAAACAACATTGGTCAGTATGGCAAGCAATAACATTAATCCACTCAGAATAACTACCGGAGGTGCCCCACTAAAAATTACCAGAAAACTTTCAGCCAAATAATCAGCACCGCCGGTTACGAGAAGTGCCTGACCGAGTGCCAGTGATGCGACAACAATTAATACCACTTGTGTGCTTAACGCAAGTGACGCGTCGCGCCAGTCCATGCATTTGGTTAGTAACATTAAGCTCACGCCAAGTAATGCACTAATCGATATTGGAAGAATACCAAAAGCAGCTGTGGCGATAATGCCAAACATAATTATTAGCGCAATGGGTGCTCGACTAGAATGAGGTAAATCGGTGGTTGCATCAAGAACCAACAAATCCCCTTGTTGCTTCATTTTTGCAATGTTTTCTCGAGGACCCTGAACCAATAAAACATCACCAAGCTGTAAAGTGACATTGCCCAGTTTTCTATATAAATCGATTGCTTTACCGCCACGATGCAATGCAATCGCGACCAGTTTGAACTGATCGATAAAGCGTATGTTTTTCAGTGTCGAGCCTGCAAGAGGCGACCCTGGTACAACGACAACTTCTGCTAACTGTTGATCTTCAGCAACAAGAGGGTGCTCATCATCAACCGCGTGTTTCCCCATAAATAATCGAGCACCGATGGAGACTTCGTATTCTTTTAAATTGTCTGGTGTATCAACAATTCGCAACCGATCGCCAGCTTGCAATACAACATCTGGCATCGGCATGATTCGCGCGTCGGATTGTTCACCGCGTTGAATGCGTTCTATTTTTAACTGTCCGCCTGCATGTGCTATTACTTCGGCCAGAGTTTTGCTGTCGGCGTATCCGCCTTCTTTAATGGTTAAATGGGCAGTGAACAGTCGAGGTGAGCTGTCGGACATTGATGCAGTGCGTTCTGGCGTTATTCGCGGAGCGATTAGCCATAAATAAGCTATCGCGACTGCTGCAGCAATAGCGGCGGCAGGAAAGAAGTCGAACATTTCCATTCGCTTCATACCCATATCGGCGGCAACTGATACCACCAATAGATTGGTTGAAGTACCAATTGTCGTCGACATACCACCGACGAGAGTCGCAAGGCCCATAGGCATTAACACTGATGAGGCAGAGGTATTGGTTCTTAAGGAAACACTGATCAATATTGGAAGAAGCAGTACTACGATCGGAGTGTTGTTCATAAAGGCGCTTAAAATTCCGCCTATAACCAATGTTAGCAACAGCGAAATAATCGGAGCACTCTTCCAAATTTTGGCCAGTAAACGCCCAATGGGCTCTAGAGCGCCAGTTCTTACTAATCCTTGTCCGGCCATCATTAACGCACAAACGGACACCAACGCTTCGTGACCGAAACCTAAGAAGAAGGACGTCGCTTCTAGTTTTTGGCCATTTTCTGGCACATATGGAAAAAGATGGAACCCGACAATTACCATCAGCAGAACGGCCAGGCAGCTGGTTTCTAGCCGTATATCATCACGGCGGAATAAATACAGTGCACCTACGGTCAGTAATAGTATCGCCAGTGCGTGATTGTTGGGAATATCTGGTAAATCAAACATTTAGTTTATTGCTCGGCTTATCTGACCGCAGAGTATAAAGTCGTTGACGAATTGTGGTTAAGAATAACGGGGAATAACTTAATAGCAAGCTCTTTTCGAGCCGAAGGTATAGATGAGTGCTGAGATAAACTTTGCTACAATTCGCGCCAATCAACCGTTTGAAGGGGCTTATAGCCCTAACTTATTACCTGAGTAAACTTAAATGAGCGAATCGGAAAAGCCAAAATTTATGCGGCAAGTGCGAAGCTTTGTGCTGCGTGAAGGCCGAATGACCAAGGGTCAGCAGCGTGCCATGGATGAGATATTTCCAACCATGGGTTTGGAATACAAGGCAGAACCGATCGATTTTTCATCACTTTTTGGCAACGATAAGCCAGTGGTTCTAGAAATTGGTTTTGGTATGGGTAAATCATTAGCTGAACAAGCTCGACAAAATCGTGACATCAATTATGTGGGCATTGAAGTACATCGTCCTGGAGTAGGTGCGTGTTTATTGTTGGCGGAAGAGTTTGAACTGACGAATTTGCGAGTGATCAATCATGACGCGGTTGAAGTCATCGACAACATGATTGCTGAAAACAGTTTGCATGGCGTGCAAATTTATTTTCCTGACCCTTGGCATAAAAAGAAACATCATAAACGTCGTATTGTGCAGCCTGACTTTATTAATCGGGTGGCGAAAAAAGTTGCATCAAAAGGCTTTTTACATCTTGCAACGGATTGGGAAAATTATGCCGAGCATATGCTTGAGGTAATGCAACAAGTTTCTGGTTGGGATAACCAATCTTCCTCAAACGATTATATTGAACGCCCAGATAGTCGCCCGATTACTAAGTTTGAAGTCCGCGGTCAAAAACTTGGTCATGGCGTTTGGGATTTAATGTTTCAACGACAGTAATTTTAAACCGATCTTGTCAGCTGAAATACAAAACCATCAATCTATTTGTTTAATGTTGATGGTTTTGGGCAAGTCAATTGACTCAGCTAAAAACATTTCCAATAAATCATTAAGATAACGGTGACCACGATCAGTCACTTGAAAAAACTCAGAATCTAAAGCAATTAAATTATCTTCAACAGCTCTAATTACACCTGGCTCGATAGCTGACCAAGGCAGACCAGTTCGTTCATTAAACAGTCGTACCGGAATTTTTTGCTTTAAACGCAATACATTCATCATGAATTCCAAAGGTAGGTCTTCGGGCTGAATATTATTGGTTTCAAGGGTGTAGTTTTTTTCTGGATTTAAATAATCTTTTGGATTTCTGTATTGATGATAACGAACAATTTTATTGTCTGCGGGTAAGGTTATTTTTCCGTGGGCACCTGCACCAATTGCAAGATAATCTCCGAACGTCCAGTAGTTAAGGTTATGCTGGCTTTGATGCTGTTGTTCTTTGGCAAATGCAGAAATTTCGTATTGCTCAAACCCTGCAGCCGATAAAGCTGTTTCACCAAGATTTTGTATGTCTACCAGATAATCTTCTTCAGGCAATTTTGGAGGTTTTGCAAAAAATAAAGTATTCGGTTCAAGCGTTAATTGATACCAGGAAATATGGTTAACACCTTGCTTAATCGCGGTGTTCAAGTCTTGCTGTGCCTGCTCTGGAGTTTGATGTGGTAAGCCGTGCATTAAATCAAGGTTAAACTTTTTAAAGCCAGCATTATGAGCAAACTCAATGGCTTTTAAAGCTTCATTTCCTGAATGAATTCGTCCAAGTGTTTTTAAGTGCGCGTCATCAAAGCTTTGAATCCCCATTGATAATCGATTAACGCCTGCGGCAAAAAAATCTTTGAACTTTTGCGCTTCTGCAGTGCCCGGGTTGGCTTCTAATGTAATTTCTATGTCGGTTTGAAAAGGTAACAATGCACGAACGTTACTGAGTAAATTATCAATGCCAGACGCAGAAAATAAGCTGGGTGTTCCGCCGCCAATAAAAATACTGTGCAAACGCCGGCCCCAGACTTGCGGTAATTGCTGAGTTAAATCATCGATTAATGCGCTAATATACTCTTGTTCAGGAAAGTCGACCTCACCATTGCTTCGAATTTGATGTGAGTTAAAGTCACAATAAGGACACTTTTTCACGCACCACGGAATATGGATGTATAAAGAGAGAGGTGGCAAGCTGGCAAGTGATAGCATCGAGTTAAATTCTTTTTAATTGGGTTATTTGTTTAACCAATTGATTTAATGCGGCGCCTCGGTGACTTAATTGATGTTTTTTTTCTGCCGATAATTCTGCAGCGGTGCACTTGTGTTCGGGAACATAAAACAAAGGATCATAACCGAAACCGCCTTCTCCCTGTGGGCTATCAAGAATAATCCCTTCCCAGCTTCCTTGGCAAATGATTGGAGTTGGGTCGGATGCGTGTCGCATAAAGACGATCACACATTGATAACGAGCAGTTCGCTTGTCTTGAGGAATACCCTTGAGTTCGGCTAAAAGCTTTTTATTGTTAGCCTGATCATCGCCATGTTCACCCGCGAACCTTGCTGAATAGATACCGGGCGCTCCTTTTAAAGCATCGACTTCTATTCCAGAGTCGTCGGAAATCGCAGGCATTTTACTGTGCAGGCTAGCGTGACGGGCCTTTTTAATCGCATTTTCGACAAAGCTTAAGCCATCTTCGACTGCATCTTCGATGCCGAGAGAAGCCTGAGTCACAATTGAAAATTCAAACGGAATGAGTATTTCTTGTAACTCTTTAATTTTTTTCGCATTGTTGCTGGCTAATACGATTGGGCTAGTCATAGTTTTGTCTTTCAAATTAATTCTAATGCAATTATACCAAAGCTAGAGTGCTGATAGCGTTAAGTCGAAGCAATAATTAACACAAAATATTGAAGACTATTAAATCGGCAAATAAAAAGCCGCTCAATGAGCGGCTTTTTATTTAAATGGAATAGAAAGCAACAAATAGCTATTTTAAAATTACTTTAGTTAACATAAACCTTTTGTTCAAAGTTGACCTCGAAATTTTCGTCTGTTCCATCGGGTCTTATTTTCAGTTTAAAGGTCAGTCTCTCTTCATTAGAAAATCGAAAAGTAGAGATATAGTAGATAGCATCTTCTTCTTTTATTTCCTTGAAGGCCAAGTCTTTATTTTGTCCAGCCAAATTGTAAGCGTTACCGGATACTCCCGCTGATACAGCTTTGCCCGAATCATTTTTCAAAACGGAAATGTTTACCAGCGCTAACGCTTTAGATCGTTGAATCCCATATCGACTGGCAACTGCGGGAGTTAAAAAATCGCTGTTAACCACACTGTAGTGAACCGTATAGTTATCCACAACCTTGTGATAGTCTTTTGCGTTAAGACTGGCTGTACTGAATGCCAAAGATAAAAGCATGAAAGAGTAAGTAAGCCATGAGGCGGACGGCTTAGCTTTAAAGATATTCATTATTGACCTCCTGAAATTTGGTCATAACATCTTCTAAAAAAATAAAATAACCACAAAAAAAGTATAGTAAAACTAAACGCGAAATGCTCAGGTTATCTGAACAAGAATAGAACGAAAATAGCGAACATAGATACTGGCAACCACAGGTTTCCAATTACTTTAGATTACAAATATGGTGTTTCGGAGTCTAGCACTGAATTAGCCTAGAGTTGAATCTACTCATACAGATTCAACGATATCGATCACTAGCGACGTGCGTGTGCTAACTCAACGACATTGCTGCTTGATTTCGAGGGCGCCTTTTTGCGAAGCTTTTCCAGTGATTGCTCGGAATTATGAATTTCGGTTTCAAGCTCAAATACCAGAGTATTCAATGCCTTTAAACGACCTTCAACCGTAGCTTCGTTGTATTGTAAAGCCAGTAGCTGTTGGTGATTTGATTCGAGTAAATCTTTCAAAGAGTTCACTTGCTGACGCAGAGGAAGCATGATTTCTTTTGACCACTGGCGAACATCGTTGCGAAGCTGTTTGTAAAAAACCAAAACCTGATTCACTGTGGTTGCGAAAAAGCGCTTAATAGCGAGACTTTGTTCTGACAAGGTTAATATCAAATTGCGATTAACTTGTGTGGATTCGTCAAGAATGTGTTGTAACTGTCTGCGGTAAATTTTGGCTTTTAAATAGCGCGCTTCTAATAGTTCAACATCAAAATCGCGAGAGAACTTCACATACATTGACTCAGCCATTTTGTTAGTGAGCTCTGCCTCTCGACAAAACTCATTCATCATGGCTTCTATCGCTTGCAGGAATCGGCGAGAAGTTCGTAACATCCCAACACTGGTTTTGCTTTCAACCATTTCATGCAAGGTTCTTTGAATGGCTTCGTCTAATGGCTCTTTACCGATGACATCGAGCAATACTTCGGTTTGTCTCTCTAAAAGTCGCTGACTTGGTTTGAGTGCAAGTTGGCGTTTTTTAAATTCTGCTTGTGCAATACGACTTTTTTCTACTAGCTTTTGAAGTTCCGATTCGGTACTGCCGCGAATGCTTTTGATTTCGTCTTGCTGCTTATCAATTTTTTCTTTTCGGCTTTTTAAGACACCTTGCGCGTCTTCTATCATCCTTGTGGTTTCGCCGATGATGCTTTCCCACATCACCGCCTCTTTATTTCCAAGAATGGTATTAGATAGCACATTCTCGAGCTCTTCAATTTGGCTGCGAAGCAACAAAGATTTATCGTCGCGTACGCGACCTAACAAAGCTTTTTGAGCTGAGACCGGTAGAATATCGTCTTCTGGAATTTTTAAGTGTCGTGCGGTTTGACGAACCACTCGATTGATCGCTTTTTCAGTTTTCTTGCGGCCACTAAGCTCATCCCATAACACATCAATTTTATTCAGTACGGCGTATAAACCTAAGTTGGGTCGAGTTTTAAGTTGTTCGATGTGATCTTCCCAAATCTGCAAGTCGCTTGCTGTTACGCCAGCATCTGCAGCCAGTACAAATACGACTGCTTGAGCTTGTGGTAGCAATTGGTAAGTAAGTTCTGGCTCACTACCCAGAGCATTTAATCCGGGGGTATCAACAATTCGCAAACCTTGTTGAAGCAGTGGATGTGCAAAGCTGACAAGTGCATGTCGCCAGGCAGGAATTTCAACTTTTTCTGGATTGTCTTCATCTTCATCCAACATGGAAGCGTCAAAACCAAGCTCTATGGCTTCTTTTCGTGAGACGGATTTAGTTTGGGTGATGCTGTGCATGGCTTGCGCCATTTCTTCGGCTTCATTAGTAACTAACGGGATTTCCACCCAGTGATTGGTCATGTTTCGGTAATCACTTAGAGGCGTGTCTTGTAGTCGAGTTTCTATGGGTAAAAGTCGAAGGTAATTGGCTTTTACATGCTGGTCATAAAACAGTTCGGTCGGACACATGGTGGTACGTCCGGCCTGTGAAGGTAAAATGCGTTGACCAAAGTCGGAAAAGAAAATGGCATTGATCAGCTCGGTTTTTCCTCGAGAGAACTCGCCCGCAAATGCGATGGTGAGGTATTCGGTACCTAAAGTATCCAGTATCTGCTTGATACGGAGATCGCTTTGATCGTCGCTGAGTTGATTACGACGTAACCATAGACGGAAGCCGCGAAGTTCACGGGCAATAGAGTTTTTCCATCGCTCAAATTCGCTGACAGAATCGACAAATTGGTTGGTGCTCATAACGCGACCCCGGCTGTCCAATGCCTATATTTTTTGTTAGGTGGCACTGAGTGATTAATAAGTAACCAAATATTCTAGCAGAAAAATTCAGTAGAAACGTGAACTTGCAGTCATTTTATAAGAAATTAATTCAAGTTTACCTGTTTTACATGGGTTACAGCGAAAAGGCAATTGGATAAAGAAAGTACGGGATTGCCTGACGAACGAAATATAAAACCATAAACATTAATATTGGAGACAAATCCAATCCGCCCATTGGAGGAATGATTTTCTGAAACGGTCTAAAAAGAGGATCAGTGAGTTGGTGGATTAAAGCGGTCATGGGGTTGTAACCGCCAGGGCTTATCCAACTTAATATGATTCTGATGAATGCCAGAAAGATAAATAAGCCAAAAGTCAGGTACATAAGTTCAAACAGTACAAATACGACAATACCGACGTATCCCATCGAGCCAAAGCTTGTAAATCCAAGACCCGCAAGCGCTACCCATTTCAATAGATTTACGGCATATGCGAAAACTATCGATGCGACGTCCATTCCGCCGAATCCAGGTATGAGTTTTCGAAGAGGGACTAATACCGGATTGGTTGCTTTCACTGCAAACTGAGAGACTGGATTGTAAAAATCAGCTCGCACGGCTTGGAGGAAAAAGCGAATGAGAATGACATAAACATAAAGTTCAAAAAGAGAAGTTATTAGAAACGCAAAAGGATTGTTCATAAAAGAAGTTTCGCCGAATTAAGATATGGGTAGTATATGGGCTTTTCCCGGATAAAAAAGCCCATAAATATTAACAAAATAAATCACTTAGTCGTTAGCGAGTTCTTTACCGCGATTAACTGCTGCGTCAACAGCGTCTTTAGTCATTTTTGCGATTCCGCTGTTTTCCAGACTGTCCAGGGCAGCTGCCGTTGTACCTTTGGGGGAGGTCACTTGTTCTCGACGCGTACTAATCGCGACATCGGGATGATTTTTTATCAAAGTAGCTGCACCGAGAGCGCTTTGAACGACAAGGTTTCGAGCGACATCTTCTGGCATGCCTTGCTCAATTCCAGCGCTAATCAGACCTTCCATAAAGCGGAAAAAGTAAGCGGGAGATGAGCCAGAAAGAGCGGTTACTGTGTCCATTAAATCTTCGCTAGCAATCCATTCGAATTCGCCAATAGCGCCAAAGATGTACTCTGTAATAGCCCCAAACTTGTCCTTAACATTGCTGTCCGCGAACAGGCCTGTGGCACCGCATAGTTCAAGCGACGGTGTATTTGGCATGCTTCTTACAACTGCTGTTTGTTGGTGTGTGAATTCAGTTAGCTTTGAAATCGGTAATCCTGCTGCAACCGAAATAACGCAGTCAACGCTGCTAAAGTCGACATCGGCTAACGCATTCTTCATTACCTGTGGTTTGACAGCCAGTAACACGATATCAGCTTGATCACACAACTCTTGATTGTCGAGCGTGGTTAACACCCCGAGCTCTTCGCTAACTTCGTCGAGCTTATCCTGAGTGAGATTCGACATAATAATATTGGACGCTGGATGCCCTTTTTTTACAAGGCCGCGTGCGATTGCCCCAGCCATGTTACCAGCGCCAATAAAACCGATTCGAGTGTTGGTTAACTGATTGGTCATATAATTCCCGTTATTTGTCTTTAATTTATTTGAGTTTGCTTTTCCAGTTGGCAGGTCGCTCGCCGAACAGGGCAGAGCCAATTCGTACCATATTACTGCCCGCCGCTATTGCGCTGGTCATATCATCAGACATACCCATTGATAGCACATCCACTTCGGGATACGTTTTCTTCACATTTTCGAAAACCAAAGCGATTTGAGAAAACTGATCAAGTTGTTGTTGAGTATTTGACTGACGAGGTGGTATTGCCATTAATCCTCTAAGGTGAAGGTTGGGTTGCTGAACCACAAAATCAAGTAATTCATCAAGATCTTTAAGCTGGCACCCCTGTTTGGTCGATTCTTCAAACAGGTCGACTTGTACTAGCACATTCAACTTACCGAGTTTGGTTGGTCTTTGTTCGTTCAAGCGCCTGGCAATTTTGATACGATCGACGCTCTGCACCCAGTCGAAATTCTCTGCAATATCTTTTGTTTTGTTACTTTGAATTGGCCCTATAAAATGCCAGTCAATATCGGAGTGACTCAAGGCTTCAATTTTAGGAAGGGCTTCAGACAAATAGCTTTCTCCAAAAGCTTTTTGACCTAGTTGATAAGCTTGCTCTATCTTATTGATTTCCTGAGCTTTACTCACTGCCAACAATGTGACAGAGTTACTATCTCGTCGGGCTGATTTAGTGGCATCTTCTATGTGTTGCCTAATGGTTTTGAATCGTTCGTCAATGGTCATGTTGGCGACTTTGTCCTAAACTTTTAATGAATTACAGCGCGAAATGGTCAACAGCGTCTAAACTATACGATCGATGGCCGATGTTCAGTCATTATTTTGGCAAATCTAACCGTTGGCAAAATATGGCCTGGGTAAAATTTAATTAGCATCAATTATAAAACGATTAACCGAATTTAAGCGATTTCCGGGGTCTTAACTGATGGATATAACCGAACTACTCGCCTTTAGTGTAAAAAACAAAGCATCCGATTTGCATTTATCAGCTGGTTTGCCGCCAATGATCCGTGTCGATGGTGATGTGCGTCGAATTAACGTACCGCCTCTGGACCACAAAACAGTTCATGGTTTGGTTTACGACATCATGAACGATAAACAGCGAAAAGATTATGAGGAGTTTTTAGAAACTGACTTCTCTTTCGAGCTTCCTGGTATAGCTCGTTTTCGTGTTAATGCGTTCAATCATAATCGAGGTGCAGGCGCCGTTTTCCGTACTATTCCATCACAAGTGTTAACGCTTGAAGAGTTAGGAGCACCCGCCGTATTTAAAGACATTTGTATGCATCCCCGAGGACTTGTTTTGGTAACGGGACCGACGGGTTCAGGTAAGTCGACAACTTTGGCGGGTATGATTGATTACATCAATGATAATGACTATGGCCATATTTTAACGGTCGAAGATCCAATCGAATTTGTGCACGAAAGTAAACGTTGTTTGATTAACCAGCGTGAAGTTCATCGTGACACACTCGGGTTTAATGAAGCCTTACGTTCTGCACTGCGGGAAGATCCAGACATTATCCTTGTTGGTGAGATGCGTGATTTAGAAACCATTCGATTGGCATTAACCGCTGCCGAAACCGGTCACTTAGTATTCGGAACTTTGCATACATCATCTGCTGCAAAAACCATAGACCGTATTGTTGACGTATTCCCCGCCGCAGAAAAAGATATGACTCGTTCGATGTTATCAGAGTCGCTTATGGCGGTAATTTCGCAAACTCTTTTAAAGAAGGTGGGTGGCGGTCGTGTTGCTGCACACGAAATAATGGTTGGCACACCAGCAATTAGAAACTTAATCCGGGAAGATAAAATTGCACAAATGTACAGTGCTATTCAAACCGGCGCACAACATGGTATGCAGACACTCGATCAATGCTTGAAAGATTTGCTGGCAAAAGGACTCATTACCCGTCAAGATGCGCGTGAAAAAGCAAAGTCAAAAGACGATTTTTAATGGTTTGGGTTCAATAGGACTATCTGATGGATTTTGAAGCTCTACTCAAATTAATGGTGCAAAAAAAAGCATCTGATTTATTTATCACTGCGGGTGTACCGCCATCGATTAAGATAAACGGTAAAATCATGCCCGTTACACAACGTGCACTTAATGGTGAAAAGGCGCGCGAAGTTGTGTTGTCAGTTATGAACGAAGAGCAACGCCGTGAGTTTTCTCGAAATCATGAGTGTAACTTTGCGATCAGTGCATCGGGCATTGGGCGTTTCCGGGTAAGCGCATTTCAACAACGCAACGAAGTGGGTATGGTGTTACGTCGAATCGAAACGACAATTCCTTCACTTGATGAACTTCGCTTGCCCTCAGTATTGAAAAAAATCGCGCTTACCAAACGAGGCCTGGTCATATTTGTTGGTGCAACGGGTACCGGTAAATCAACATCGCTTGCGGCAATGATTGGTTATCGAAATAAAACCACTTCTGGCCATATTATAACAATCGAAGATCCAATCGAATTTATGCACAAACATGAAAAGTGCATCATCACGCAACGGGAAGTAGGGCTAGATACGAACTCGTTTCAGGAAGCCTTAAAGAACACGCTTCGGCAAGCGCCTGATGTAATACTTATCGGTGAGGTTCGTGCTTCAGAAACCATGGACTACGCCGTGGCTTTTGCTGAAACAGGTCACTTATGTATGTGTACGTTGCATGCGAACAATGCCAACCAGGCATTGGATCGAATTATCCACTTCTTCCCTGAAGAAAAACGAAATCAATTATTACTCGATTTATCATTAAATCTACGAGCTATTATTGCTCAGCAACTTATTCCTACACCTGATGGTAAAGGTCGTCGAGCTGCGATAGAAATTTTAATCAACACTCCTTTGGTATCGGACCATATTCGCAAAGGTGAGATGCACTTGATTAAAGATTTAATGTCAAAATCTACTGAGCACGGTATGCAGACTTTCGATCAGGCGTTGTTTAGACTTTATAAATCAGGCGAAGTGACTTATGAAGATGCTTTACACCACGCAGACTCACCAAATGATTTACGTTTGATGATCAAACTCGACAGTTCTGAAACTAATCCAGACCGTCAAATTGGAGCTGGTGCGTCGCAAAGCATGACGCTTGAAGACACTGAGGATGATCCTTTCGCTTAAGTCAGTTGGTTTAAGCGATCGGCATTTTGCTCAAACCAGGATTCTAAAATAATAACCGCAGACTCACTGTCGATAGCGCCTTTCTGTAAAGCTCGAAAGCCTCCATCCTCAAATAACCTCTGCTTTGCTTCCGCTGTGGTGAGTCGTTCATCCACCAGTTCAAAAGGTAAAGCAAATCTTCCGTGTAGACGTTTCGCAAATTTTTGAGCTCTTAGAGTAAGCTCTTGCTCCGTGCCGTCCATGTTTAATGGATTACCAACTAATAACAAATCCGGTTGCCATTCTTTGAAAAGTTTTCCGACTTCGTCCCAGTTGGGTTGTCCATTTTTTGCTCTGAGTGCTTTGAGTGGGGATGCTCGACGCGTAATGGCTTGCCCACAGGCAACCCCTATGGATTTATCACCAAAGTCAAAACTTAAAATCATCTTGGGTGTGAGTTTTTCAGGCATTACCTGATTGGCTCGACAGCTGGGTTATATCAATGCCAAGCAATTGAGCCGCTTGCTGCCATCTTTGATCGACGGCTGTGAAAAACAAAATTTTTGGATCAGCGGCAACGCTCAACCAAGCGTTATCGGCGAGTTCTTGTTCCAATTGGCCAGGTCCCCAACCAGCGTAACCCAAGGCAACAAATGCATCGTCGAGATCTTTTTGTAGGGGCAATGCTTTTAGGATGTCTTGTGAGGTTGTGATTTTAATTTGTTTGTCCAACTCTAAGCTCGACTGCCACTTTTTCGCACCAGAATGAATGACGAATCCTCGGTCCATTTGTACTGGTCCGCCAGCAAGCACTGGACGTTCATGGAAGTCCGGTTGCACCTCAATTTCGAGGTGGTCAAGAAGCTCGGAGGTAGTCACTTCAGTTGGTTGGTTGACCACAATACCCATAGCGCCTTCTTCGTTGTGTTCGCAGATTAGCGTAACACTCCGATGAAAGTTCGGATCGTCCAACGATGGCATGGCGATCAGAAAATGACTTTTAAGGCTTTGAAACTTGTTCATAAAGTTATTGTTGGGTTAAATGCTACAAAATACAAGCAACTAAGTGCTTATCTTCTGGCAATCTATTTATCGTGTAGACACTACGTCTCCGGGTTGGAATTGCCATAACCTTACAATCTCGAGAACATCGGTATCTTTAGCCAGTTCTTTATCAAAAGGCGCAAAGGGTGCTGCTTTACGCACTATCTGAATCGCTGCATCGTCGAGGGCTTTGTGTCCAGAGCTGTCCATAATGTTTATGTCCCGGATAGTACCGTCGGAATTAACCGCAACTTTTAACATCAAATCGCCGTACAGCTTTTTTTGCTTTGCTATCGTAGGGTAATTGCGGTTACCGACTTCCTCAATTTTTCGGCGCCAAGTGTCGAGGTAAAGCGCATCAGTCGATCGGTGGATCGCAGCAGACACCTGTCGTTTACGTAGATTTTTAGACGCAAGTTTTTGTTCTTGGTCCAGTTGTGCATTTAAGCCGGCTAGCTCGTAACTTTTTTGTATCAGCGTTGCTGTGTCAAGAAGAGGTTGTTCTGATTGCTCGGGCGCATCGACTTGTTGCTCCAAAAACACTTTATTGTTGATTCCTCCAGCTAACACTTCTGGTGTGGGTTGTCGCTCCTGTTGAATTGAGGATTGAGCAGCTGACAAACTGGCCTGTTTGGAGGGATCCGGAATTTGAGCCAGCTCTGTGGTGGTGGGGTTTTGCAACAATTCTTTGTCACCACCACCCTCCTGGTTATCTTGGCCAATAAAGTCAGCCTTTTCTGGCTTTTCTACTGCGTGATATTGGGCAAGAACCACTTGCATCACGGGCGAAGAGTCTTGTCTGGACTTCTCAGGTAAAGTGAATACTATTCCGAGAAATAACAACCCGTGAAAGGCAATAGCCAAGATCGCTGCAAAAGTTAGCCGATCGGATTCTCGAATAACCGGACCGGACGACTTAACTAATCCGTTTTCTATCATAACTTAGTGTTCACTCACTTACTTTTTGTTCAATACAATCCCAAAGAGAGCCTGAAATATTCGTATCATAAGCTGCATCAATTTCTTTGATGCAGGTTGGACTGGTGACGTTTATTTCGGTCAGTTTACCGCCAATGATATCAAGTCCGACAAAATACAGACCGCGCTTAATTAATTCGGGTCCGACCCGCTCAGCAACTTTTTGCTCCGCTTCGGTTATTGGCATGGCCACGCCGCTCCCTCCGGCAGCCAGGTTGCCGCGTGTTTCTCCTTTTGCGGGAATTCTCGCTAGTGTATAAGGCACAGGCTTGCCATTGACCATAAGTATTCGCTTATCACCTTCACTAATCGCAGGTATAAATTGTTGCGCCATTGCGAGTTGTGAGCCGTGTGAGGTTAATGTTTCTATTATGACACTCAAGTTGGGATCTTTCGCGGTAACTCTAAATATCGAAGCGCCTCCCATCCCATCTAAAGGTTTTAGAATCACGTCTTGATGCTCTTTAACAAACGAACGCAAAACTTTCGATTGAGCTGAAACTACAGTTTTTGGGCATAATTCGGGAAACCATGAGGTGTACAGTTTTTCATTACAGTCACGCAAGCTCTGAGCTCTATTAACCACTAAAACACCTTCTATTTCCGCGCGCTCTAGAACATAAGTGGCGTAAATATAATTCATATTAAATGGAGGATCTTTGCGCATTAAGATGACATCTAGATCCGCCAGATTAACCTCTTTTTGTTCACCCAATTCGAACCACTTATTTGCATCGTCAAAAACTTCTAACGAGTGACTTAAAGCAAAAGGTTTTCCGTCCCTGAGAACTAAATTGGCCATTTCAATATAAAAAATTGAATGTTTTCGCTTTTTTGCCTCCAGAAGCATGGCAAAAGTGCTATCTTTTTTTATGTTGATGGAAGAAATGGGATCCATGACAACGCCAACTTTTAGGGGCATGACTAAACTCCGAGCTCGATATGAGTTAACTCGTGCCTTTTGGCATCAGAGTACTTAAAATGGCAACTATAATATGTTGTCAGAAGTATATCGTTCGATGGGTTCATACACTAGTAGGTTTTTAAGCTTTAAGAAAATATGATTTTACTTTAGCTTTGTCAGCTAACTTATTCTATATTAAGTAAAATCAAAGTGGATCAATATATTGACTTATGGTAAAAACAAAGCCACTAGGGGTGAACAGTTGGTTATATATCTCAATTAATGATATAAGTGGGCGGCGAGTAATTTCAGCTCCCATGAGGGTGTGTGAATGGATAATTCCTTCGAAGGCTTAAAAGCCATGGTGATCGACGATAGTAAAACAATTCGTCGCACCGCCGAGACGTTGTTAAAAAAAGTGGGTTGTGAGGTCGTAACCGCGACTGACGGCTTTGATGCGCTTGCTAAAATTGCTGATCACAAACCTGATATTATTTTTGTCGACATTATGATGCCCAGGTTAGATGGTTATCAGACTTGTGCATTAATCAAAAATAACAAAGCTTTTCAATCAACGCCTGTAATCATGCTTTCAAGCAAAGATGGTTTATTCGATAAAGCAAAGGGTCGAATTGTAGGTTCAGACCAGTATTTAACGAAACCTTTTAGCCGCGATGAATTACTCAGTGCAATTCGCTCGCATGTTAGCAGTGCTAAGCAATCTGCTTAGTCAATTAAACAACTTTATACAGTTCCTGAAGTAAAAGGGGGATTTTTCATGGCACGCGTACTGATAGTAGACGACTCGCCTACGGAAACGCATGTTCTTAGTAGCATACTTGATAAACATGGTCATGAAGTGCTTACTGCAGAAAATGGCGAAGCAGGCATAGAAGTGGCTAAAGCTGAGAAACCAGACTTGGTATTGATGGATGTTGTTATGCCTGGCTTGAATGGTTTCCAAGCGACTCGGCACTTGAAGAAAGATCCTGAAACTTCAAATATTCCTGTGATTATTGTTACGACGAAAGATCAAGAAACGGACAAAATCTGGGGGATGCGTCAAGGCGCAAAGGATTATCTGACCAAACCTGTTCAAGAAAGTAACTTGATGAAAGTCATCAACTCTGTACTCGAAGGTTAAAGTGGTCTCGACCGGTTTGTTATGGCAAAGGCAGTAAGTAAGCTATGGTAGATGTTTCTCGTAACCCAGCGTTTGAAATACTCGCCGACATTGAGCGTCGAAGCTTAACCGGCGCGTCAGCTGGTGCTCACTCGGAACAAGATGGTCGTTTTTGGACAGGCGTTGGTTTTCGACTCAATGAACGCCGTTATGTTGCGCCACTAAAGGAAGTTGCAGAAATTTTGCGAATGCCTCAATACACCAAAGTACCTGGCGCCCGCTCTTGGGTTAGAGGAGTGGCGAATATCCGAGGTACGCTCTTACCCATCATGGATTTACACGGTTACCTCGGTTTAAAAGTACCTACTTCACTGCGTCAGCAACGTGTTTTGGTGATCAACCATAATGGTATGAGTTCGGGCATTTTAGTGGACGAAGTGTTGGGGTTGCAGCATTTCGAGGATAGCGAGCGGCTCGCTAATTTAGAAGACGATCAAAAAATAAAGCCGTATCTAGAGGGGCGATTTGAGCGCGGCGAAGATGAATGGGTGGTTTTTAGTCCGTATGCTTTGGCAGAGCATCCAGACTTTATGAAAGTTGCACTTTGATCAAGAGTTCATAACAAATCTAGTGGGAACAGCACACTTTGAATTTAAATACGTAGTTGGGAATTAAACTATGAATGCACCAGTAAAAGACAAAAATCAAGAAGGCGGAAGCTCGGGAAAAATCGTCATATGGTTTCTCGCGTTTTCATTGGTACTAACCATCCTCAACTTATTTCAAGGTTACCGTACTGGCAATAACGTCCAAAGCTGGACGGAAAACGCCGAGGACTTACGGGTAATCTCGCAACAAGTGGGTAAGAACGCTTCAGAGGCCTCTACCGGTAATGACGAAGCGTTTAATCAACTTGAAAACGCGGTAAACCAATTTAACCGGAAAGTGCAGGCGCTTAGAGAAAAGCAAGGCAATAATGTATTGACCCAAATTGCTGAAACGCCAGCTTACATTTCTTCAAGCGAACTACAAGCGCTTAATGCGACATGGGCTGACGTAAAAGGCGACGCAACGGTTATTTTAGATAGTAAAGAGACGGTTACAGGTCTTTACGATATTCAACGAGAACTTGCTGCGACTGTTCCGCAAATGCAGTTTTTGTACAATACCATAAACGATATTTTGCTCGACTCTGGTGCGTCGGGTGAACAAACGTTTTACGCTACTCGCCAACTTCTATTCGCAGAACGAATCATTAACAGTTTCCGTAAAGTACTACAGGGCGGTGAAGATGCCTCCGCTGCTGCTGAAAATTTTGGTCAGGATGTGGAAACCTTCGGAAGCGTACTTGACGGTATGATTAACGGTGATGCGATGCTCGGTATTAATCGAGTGAATAACGCGGAAGCCAGGGAATATTTACAGGAAATCGCCGTACTTTATCAATCGGTAAAACAAAACGTTGACTACGTAATTCGCAGTACGGAAGCGTTATTTAAAGTACAAAGCGCTTCGGCTCGGATATTTGATCGATCAAACCAATTGCAGCGCCAATCAGAACTTCTAGCGGATGCATATCGTGCTCATGGTACCAAACTCGATATTATGAGCGGACACTATTGGTATTCGATTGCTGGTGGTTCAGCGGTTTTATTTTTCCTATTCATTCTTGCTTTACAAATTCGTCGCGCGGATAAGGTCCGAGAAGCACAAGTTCGAATTCAAGCCGACAGAGAACGTGAACAAAATGAACGAAACCAACAAGCAATCATTCGACTGCTGGATGAAATGGAAGGACTCGCGGATGGTGACTTAACCGCCAACGCAACAGTAACCGAGGACTTCACGGGTGCGATAGCCGATGCGATGAACTACACCATCGACCAACTTCGCTCACTGGTTTCAACAATCAACGAGTCGGTGTCTCGTCTGTCAGATGCGACGGAAGAAACGCAGGGTATTTCGAATGAGCTTGCGCAAGCGTCTAAAAACCAGGCTCAGGAAATCACCGGTGCCTCTGCTGCGATCAACGAGATGGCGGTGTCCATCGAGCAGGTATCTGCCAACGCTGCTGAATCTACCCAGGTTGCGGAAAAGTCGGTTGATATCGCTAAAAAAGGTTCCGAAGTTGTACGTAATACAATTCGCGGGATGGATACAATTCGTGAACAAATACAGGAAACGTCAAAACGGATTAAGCGTCTTGGTGAATCATCACAGGAGATCGGTGATATCGTATCCTTGATCAACGACATCTCGGAACAAACGAACATTCTGGCACTTAACGCCGCGATACAGGCGTCGATGGCGGGTGAAGCCGGACGTGGTTTCGCGGTTGTTGCCGACGAGGTACAGCGACTGGCGGAACGTTCTGGTAACGCAACAAGACAGATTGAAGCACTGGTAAAAACCATCCAAACCGATACCAATGAAGCGGTAATCTCGATGGAAGCATCGACCTCTGAGGTGGTACGTGGAGCTCGATTAGCACAGGATGCAGGTGTTGCGCTAGAAGAGATCGAGCGCGTATCTGCAAACCTTGCGGAATTGATTCAAAACATATCCAACGCTGCGCGTCAGCAAGCTGCATCAGCTGGTCATGTTTCGAATACGATGAACGTCATCCAGGAAATCACCAACCAAACATTACAAGGCACACTCAACACAGCGAGCAGCATCGGTAAACTGGCTGAGCTGGCCGATGAGTTGAATGGCTCGGTTGCTGGTTTCAAACTGCCAAATTATTAACTGCTAGATTTCGGTTAGCACTATGGCCGCGTATGAACGATTGCCCGACATGGACTCAGCTGAGTTCAAACAGTGGCAATCTTTGTTAGAACAGCGAACAGGCGTTTGGTTATCTGAAAATAGAAAATCATTTTTAGTGACCAATCTAGCGCAGCGTATGCGTGAGCGTGGCTTTGAATCCTACCAAGAATATTACGAAAGCTTGGATCACGGCGTTGGTTCAGCACTTGAATGGGCTAATTTAATTGATTTGCTAACGGTACACGAAACGCGCTTTTTTCGTGACCCTGAATCCATGGAATTAGTTCGCAATCATGCTCAAAAAATCATAGATCGAGCAGCAGAAAGCGATGCAAAAGAACCAGTCAATATCCAAGTTTGGAGCGTTGGCTGTTCAACCGGCGAAGAGGTTTACAGCCTCGCAATGCTATTAAGTGAATTAGATAAACAGCCTTTGACCAATAAAAACCGCAATTTTTATTTTGGACTGACCGGTGCCGACATCAGTTTTCCAGCACTCGCTCAAGCGCGAGAAGGTATCTACCACCAACGCAAACTAGCAGGCGTGTCGCCTGATTTACTGAGTCAGTATTTTGATAGTTTGGCTGATGGTTATTATCAAGTGGGTAATGGGTTGCGGCATCGCACTTGTTTTGTCCAAGCAAACGTTCAAGAGTTGGAATCTTCTCCAAAGCAGTTGTACGACATAGTGTATTGCCAAAATGTTTTGATTTATTTTCAAAACAATCGACGCGAACAAATCGTGTCTCAGTTTGTTAATCGTCTGGCCCCTGGTGGCCTATTAGTGTTGGGACCTGGCGAACTTAATAATTTAACACATCCGCTAATTGAAAAAGTATCGACAAAGCACTGTCAGGCATACTTAAGAGCTGGTGGATAAGCAAGAAGTCTAGATGGAGCAGGCATGGCCGAAACCAATGAACAATTAGCTCTCAGCTGGGTACGAAAAGAGATTAACAAATCTCTTGATCAAGCTCGTCAGGGTTTAGAGGCTTTTGCTGAGGACGATAGCGACATTACGCAAATTCGTTTTTGCATCAGTTGTTTGCATCAAGTTCGCGGAACGCTGCAAATGCTGGAGTTTTCTGGTGCTGCCCTTTTTGCCGAAGAAATGGAGCATTTGGCTGACGCAATTTCTGAAGGGAAATTTGTTGCGAAAGAAAAAGCCTTAGAAGTTTTAATGGCGAGTATGCTGCAATTACCCGCGTATCTGGATCGTGTACAAGAAGGTCGTAGAGATCTACCCGTCATTTTATTGCCACTGCTTAATGATTTACGTTCATCACGCGGTGCGCCGCCAGTGTCAGAAAGTGCAATTTTCTCACCTCAAATTGCTGGAATAGAACCACCAAGTTCGAGTAGTAAAAAGCAAGTCGATCCAGGTCACTTTAAAGAATTAGCTAAAAAATTTCGCGGTCATTATCAAAAAGGTTTGTTAGGTGTCATGCGTTCGCAAAATGTCAAAGAAGGCATTCAGCGTATGCATAAAGTTTTAGAAAAATTAGAGGAAGAAACAGCGGGGCATCCTGTTGCGCATCTTTGGTGGGTGGCTGATGGCTTTTTATTTTCGATTTTAGAAAAAGGGCTGTTTAAAGACGCAGCTGTGCATGCGTTATTAGGAAAAGTTGATCGGCAAATAAAACGATTGGCAGACTTAGGCGCTCAAGCACTTAACGACACAATTCCTGATGAATTATTAAAGAATCTACTGTATTACGTCGCTAAAACAGAATCGAAAAGTCCAAAGGTTCAACGTTTAAAAGAACAGTTTAATTTAGCTTCAAGCTTTTTATCGGACTCTGAAGTTGAAGAAGAAAGAAGACGAATGCAAGGCCCTGATTCGGGTGCGATTCATACCGTAGTCAGTGCGATAAACGATGACTTGATCAATGTAAAAGATACGCTCGATCTTTTCGTTAGAGGGTCAAATAAAACGCCAGAAAAAATTAAAGAGCTAATACCTAACTTGCAGAAAATTAGTGACACGCTTGGAATTTTAGGTCTTGGCATTCCACGCGATGTTATTAAACAACAAATCACAACATTAGCCAAAGTTGCAGATTCAGGTGCAGGAATATCCGATGCAGTTGTGATGGACGTCGCTGGAGCGCTTTTATTTGTTGAAGCGAATCTAGCAAATGTTCAACCACAACAACTCGGTAAAGACGAAGAAAATACCCCCGAAGAACTTGCTGCAAAACAAGACAAAGCCGCATCAGATGCACAGCTTGACGATGCGAAGCTACAACTACTGAAAGCCAGCCGCGGGAATTTGCAAAAAGCAAAAGAGAAAATTGTTGATTTTATTGCTTCATCATTCGACTTCTCTTTATTGAGTGACGTTCCTCTTTTACTGACAGAAATCCAGGGTGGTTTACAAATCGTTGGGTTTGAGGAAGCTTCAGCATTACTCAGTAAGGCGCACACATTTGTTGATCGACGTCTTGTTGGAGAACAATATAAACCGAAAGAAGAAGTTATGGATGCATTGGCGGACATAATTACAACGGTTGAATATTGTTTGGAAAACTATGGCGAAATTGGCTCTAGAGCATTCGATTCGGTTATCAATAGTGCAAAAGAAAGTCAGGAAATACTCGAACAAGAGCTGGCAAAAGCAAAACCTGCCGCTGACGCGCCAAAAGAAGAGCCTAAAGTCGAAACTCCTAAACAGGATGCGACGCCAAAAACAGAATCTACACAAGCGAAATCGGAAGCCCCAAAACCAGCGACTGCTTACAGTGATAATCAGGCTTCTGCTGACAAAGCATATGATGAAAGTTTGATCGATGATGATGTACTGGAGATTTTCCTTGAGGAAGCGGAAGAAGAACTCGCGAGCATTAATGAACAATATCCAATACTGCAAAACGAACCAAAAGACGAAGAAGCATTAACGACTATTCGTCGTTCGTTTCACACATTGAAAGGCAGCGGTCGACTTGTTGGTGCAAGTCTAGCTGGTGAGCTTGCATGGTCAATTGAAAATATGTTGAACCGTGTTATCGATGAGACGATTAAACTCGACGATAAAGTATTTGGTGTAATGAGAGAAGCGACTGATTTCATGCCTTCTCTAATAGATGCTTTCTCGAAAAATAGTGTTCCTGATGCGTCTCCTGATGCCATCATGGCAAAAGCTCATGCAATTGCCAAAGGTGAAACTTACGTTCCTGAAGAAGAAAAAGCTGAACCATCTGAAACCGTAGAACCATCAGAAATCGCAGTACCACCAGAAACAGAAGTGGATGCTGCTGATGTTACGCATGAAGAAGTTTCTCAAGAAGATGCTGCTCTAGAAGATATTGCTCTACAAGATATCGCGCAAGAAGAAACACCGGTAGTTGATGATATTGAACTCACTTTAGAGACAGAAGATGAGTTGCCATCCGTCGAAGAGCCGAGCGATGAAATAGAGTTGCAATTTGATCAACAGGAAGACCTTCCTGAGCCAGAAGCAGAAGAGCTTTCTATTGAAGACTTACCCGATGAATTGGCTGCAGAAATGCCGCAAACTCAAGTCGATGATCTTGGTGATGCACCTCTTGCATTTGATGAAGCTCCATTGGCGTTTGATGACGAAGATGAAACAAGTTCACCACCAATTGGTGACGACGAAATTCTTGAAATTAGTGGTAATTTAGAAGACGACGAAGAAACTATACCAACTCTTGAGGTTGCCGATCTCGATGAAGAGGATATGGCTCAATTTGATTCGCAAATTGAGGGTCCAGAAGGCGTCTCAACTTCGAATATTGATCCAGTATTACTGGATATTTTTGTTAACGAAGCTGAAGGACACTTGGAAGTAATCGAGCAATCGCTTAAAGGATGGGAGTCCGAAGATCAGCCAAAGGCCTCGGATGATTTATTGAGAGCCATGCACACACTGAAAGGCAGTGCAAACATGGCCGAAGTTGAGGAAGTTGCAGAAGTTGCTGGCCCGCTTGAATCGTTAGTTAAAGAATATAAACAGCGTGATGTTCCAGTGAGTGAAGATTTCAAACATTCACTAGCGGCAACCAATGAATATTTGTCTTCGTGTGTTGAAGCTCTTAAACAACAGCAGCACTTTAAAAGTGAGCAAAGACATGCATTGGCAAAGCAGTTTGAATCACAACGTAAAGACTTAATTGCTCGAACCGGCGAAGAAGAGACTACTTCTAAAACAACAGTACATCGCGATCCTGAATTACTCGGAATATTTTTGGCTGAGGGGATGGACATTGTTACTGAAGCTCAAGAGCTGTTGAAGTCTTGGCAACAGCGCGGTTCGATAGAAGCTCAGCATAACTTACAAGCTGAAATGCACACATTAAAGCGCGGCGCCAACATGGCAATGCTTGATGAAGTTGAGCAAATTGCGGCTGCACTGGAATCCTTTGTTTCGAAACCTAATCTGAACACTGGCGATGAAGACTTTTATAATTTAGGTATCAAAGCTTTAGATGCGGTACTTGAGCTGCTGAATACAGCTGCCATAGAACATGAGTTGCCAGATCCTTCACTGATTATCGATGAGCTACGTCAATGGCATCAGCGTAACGTTGCCAGTGCTCAACCGATTGCTGAACCAAAACCTGAAGTTGAAGCGGTTTCAGAAACTATTCTTCCCGAAGATGTTCGAGAAGCTGATGACGAAATTGATGATGAGTTGTTGGAGTTCTTCCTTGAAGAAGGCGAAGAGCTGATCGAAGAAATTGAAAGTAATTTAGAAGCCTGGAAATCTAACCTTGGCGATTTGTTGCCCGTTAATAATTTACAGCGAAACTTGCACACCTTTAAAGGTAGTGCGCGAATGGCTGGTGTTATGAGTGTTGGCAATCTAGCTCATGCGCTTGAAGATTTATATGAAGCAATAGGCATGGCTCAACTTGAGCCAAATGATGCTCACATTCAAATTTCTTTCGAAGTGTTGGACTATCTCAGAGAGTCCCTCGAGGAGCTCAGAGAGAAGGGCTCATACGATGTCGATCAGGCGATCATCCAACGAATTCAAGCCGCGCTTTCTGGAGATACTTCAGTCGCTGCGCCTGCACCAACCAAAACCGAAGTTGAAGCGCCAGAAGTTGAATCGACAATCGAAGAAACCTCCGATGCAGCAGCTGTTGATGCGCCAGTACAAACCGTTGAGTTAGATGAAGACGGCGAGGAAGTCTTAGAAATTTACCTGGAAGAAGCAGCTGAAATACTGCAAAACATGGATTCAGCGCTTCAAGAGTGGAGTAATAAACCAACCGACAAAGCGTCGATTGAAACTCTACAACGCAGTCTTCACACTTTAAAAGGTGGAGCGCGATTGTCAGACTTAACCGCTCTAGGTGATCTAACTCATGAGCTAGAAACTTATTTTGAAAAAATTGCTGCCGGTCAAATTGAAGCGACGGATAAGCAAGTGCAATTTGTATTGAAAGGCTACGATGTCATTCACCATCTTGTTGATGAGGTGGGCGCTTCGCGAATGCTTACAACTCCAGTGAGCTACATGAATGAACTTCTTAGTGTCATCAAAGGTAAGCCAGTTCCGGTTGCGAAACCTGCTGAACCACCAGCTGTGAAAAAACCTGAGCCCCAGCAGCCTGAAAAGAAAACAGCGTCGGCTGAAGTGGTTCCTTTTGAAGCCAAGAGTAAAGAAAAAGAAGACGCAAAAGATCGTCGCCCAAAACAACAAGAAATGGTTCGTATCGCAGCTGATCAGCTTGAGGATTTGGTAAACCTAACTGGTGAGACTTCAATATTTAGAGCGCGACTTGAGCAGCAAGTGTCACTGCTTCGTTACAACCTTGATGAAATGAATCAAGCACTTGATCGACTAAGAGATCAGCTTCGAAACATGGAAATTGAGACCGATGCTCAAATAGAATATCGACGTGAAGTAGCCGGTGTAGATTACGAAGAGTTTGATCCACTTGAATTTGACCGATACACCCGGCAACAAGAGCTAACCCGAAGTCTGGGCGAGTCAGCCGCGGATATTGCGAACTTGAAAGATACTCTGGATAACCTTACGTCAGATTCTGAGACATTGCTATTACAGCAAGGTCGTGTAAATACAGAAATGACTGAGCATCTCATGCGCACGCGCATGGTTCCGTTTGAAAGCTTGGTTCCGCGACTTCGTAGAATCGTAAGGCAAATAGGAAACGAATTAGGTAAAGCGGTTGATCTTGCTATTGTTGCTGAAGGTGAGATGGATCGAACGGTACTTGAGCGAATGATTGCGCCTATCGAGCATATGCTTAGAAACGCCATGGATCATGGTATTGAGCCGATAGAAGATCGAAAAGCTGTCGGAAAACCGGAAACAGGTAAAGTTAGAATTCGTTTATTCCGAGACGGCGCTGATATCTATATCGAAATTCAAGATGATGGCCGCGGTTTAAATATCGAAGCGATACGCAAAAAAGCTCTTGAACGAGGGCTTATTACAGCGAACTCAGAGCTAAGTGATCATGAACTTCAGCAGATGATTTTTGAAGCTGGATTCTCGACAGCACAGAAAGTAACGCAAATTTCTGGACGTGGTGTTGGTATGGACGTGGTCAGTAGTGAAATTAAGCAGATGGGTGGTGTAGTTGAGATCCACTCTGAAACCGGTAAAGGTGCAACCTTTACTGTAAAGCTTCCGTTTACGGTTTCGGTAAACCAAGCACTTATGATAAGTGTTGCCGACGATATTTACGCGGTTCCACTGACTAACATTGAGGGTATTGTTCGAGTTAGTCCATTTGAAATTCAAGAGTATTACGACAACCCAGAGGCTCGCTTTGAGTACGCTGGAATGTCATATCATATGCGATATATGGGTAACCTACTCGACCATAATGTTAAAGCAGATTTGGATGGCATAACCAAACCTCTACCAGTGTTGTTATTGCACGGTGCTGAACATCCTACAGCAGTGCAAGTTGATGAACTCATGGGCTCTCGTGAGATCGTTGTAAAATCAGTTGGTCAGCAGTTAAGTTTGCTTAGTGGACTGTCCGGTGCAACGATTTTAGGTGACGGCCGCGTGGTACTGATATTAGATGTACCTGCATTGACACGACGTGCCGACTCGATTGTCGATATTGAAGCAATTGAAGTTGAAGAAACCTACGAAGAACGAGTACCCACTATCATGGTGGTTGATGACTCGATTACGGTTAGAAAGGTTACTCAACGTTTGCTACAACGACACGATTACGAAGTTGTTCTGGCAAAAGACGGTGTTGATGCCTTGAACGTTCTATCGGATCACAAACCTGACGTGATGTTGCTGGATATCGAAATGCCACGTATGGATGGTTTCGAGTTGGCGACAATTTTACGCCATGATGACAAATTAAAAGATCTACCAATTATTATGATTACATCTCGAACCGGAGAAAAGCATCGCGAAAGAGCCGAATCTATTGGAGTAAATCGCTACATGGGTAAACCCTATAATGAAGTCGATTTGTTGCAAACAATAGAGTCTCTATTGCCCGGTAAACAGTAATGACCCAACAGGAAACTTTATCCGTCGGACTTATTACATCCGGCGGAGATGAAACGGAACAATATTCAGCATTGTTGCAGCAGCACGATGTCTCTCTATCTGTACAAATTTCTCCCTCGGAAATTACCGCTGATCATATTGGCAATGAACTTTTGCATGTTTGGCTGCTTGATATTGAAGATCATGACTGGACCGATTCATTGGATGATTTGCTTGATCAATCTCAGGTACCTGTTTTTTTCCATGAGCGAGGCTCTCTATCGAAACAGACTCACCCGGATTATTGGGTAGAAAAGCAGCTTGATCGGCTTTATGAAATGGCCGGCATCGAAAGAGTTAAAGAAGAGTTAGAGAGCGAAGCTGAGTCAAACAGCAATCCTGACACTGCTGCCGCCCAAGAGAGTTCATCACAAGTTTCTTCACAAGAAACTCAAGACTCTGTTGAAAGGTTGGAACAGGCAACAAACGATTTATCCGATACATTAGTTGGTTTAGCAGGAGAGCAACACAGTGACGATGTTTCTTCATTTGTTGAGCCCATTTCAGATATTGCTGAAGAGTTAAAGCATCAGGAAACTTCTTTCGATTCGGATCCTGATGAAGAATTAGAACAAGATTTCTCAGACTTTGAATCGAAGATGGATGAGTTTCTTGGTGAGCATGATGCGAAGTCAACTCAATCAAATAATGCTTCAAATGAATCAGAAGAACAACTGACTGATTTACACGATAACGGAACATTTACGCAGCACGATGATCAAAACGAACTTGACGAAGAGTTAGAAGAAATTGAAAAGGAAGAATTGAGTTTCGGTCTGGATGAAGAAGCATTACAGCCAGCAGCTTTTGAAGATGATATTGATTTAAATGATCCTGAGTTTTCAGTGAACGACAGTGATATTGATTTTTCACTCGACGAAGGAAACGAAGAGTCAAAAGTTGAAACATTTGACCAACAAACTAACGATGTAAATTCGGAAGACGAATTTTTAATCCAGTTTGATGAAGACCGTGTAGAAGACGATGATATAGAAACTGACGAGCCAAGTGCGCTATCTGAAGATGATGCGGATGACATGAGGTTTGATGACTCTTCCTTTACCGAAAGCCTGGAAGACTCTAGTGAATTTGACTTTGATAGTAGTTACCAAACAGATTCGGAACCAGAAGAAAATCTTGAGTTTGATTTCTCGGCTGTGGATTCTGAAGATGATAGTCTAGAAATTATTGATGCAGATGACGACAATAATACTGACGATCAAAGTAAAGAGTTTGATACATCGATGGAGCTTGATGAAGGAGCTATCGAAGACAGCATCTCCGACGAAACAGAAGATGAAAATATTGAAACTCTCAGTTGGGATTTAGATGCAGAATCCAATTCTGAAGCATCAGATAGTGTTGATGACACAGTGAGTCGGTTAACTGACAGCTCAGAAAATGTTACTCAAGAAAAAGATACTCCAGAAAATGCAATTCCGGAAAAGATAACTTCGGAAAATGAAACTCATACGGATAACATTACGCTCGTAGAGTCTGAAGAATTCATGGAGTTTGATGTCGATCGTGAACAAGACGAAAAAGATTTACCATTCGAAGGTGAGTTGTCAGAGAGAAAGTCATCATTTCAAGATCCAGTATTAGATGAGGTCGCCAATAAATCCGAGTTGTCAGAAAGCGAGGAGCTATCTGCGCCGAAAAAGGATTTTGAGCCTTTTGTACCGACAGAATTGCCGCAAGACGACTTGTCTGAATTGACGCTTGATTTTGTCGAAACTAATACAAAAGCGAGTAGCAATAAGGTCACCGAGCAGCAGCAAGAGGAAAATATTGACGCCCATACTAATATTGACGCCCATACTGAAGATAAGTCAATCGAGCAAAATGAGTTAGACAGTGAAGAGTTTGATGAGCATGCACTTGATGAAGACGCATTTCATGACATTCCTTTACTGGATGAAACGGCGGGGTCAATGCAGTTTGAAGACATCGCTGAAGAACAAGAATATGACGGTCCAACTCAATCGCTCTGGGTATTAGGAGCTTCATTAGGTGGTCCTGCTGCAGTAAAGAGATTTTTGCAAGCATTAAAAGGTGATTTAGGTACGGCCTTTGTTTTGGCACAGCATATCGACGAAAACTTTTTACCGGTACTTTGTAATATTCTTGATACACAAACAGCCTTTAGTGCGAAAATTGTTGATCGAAAAATGTCGATTGAAGATGGCAATATTTATATAGCGCCTATCGCTAATCAAATACAGTTCAATGATGATCAAACAGTTGAACCAATTGAATTACCTTGGACGCGACCTTATGCGCCGAGTATCGATGATGTAATTTCCGCAGCAGGAAAAGTTTATAAAAAACGTTGCGGCGTCATAATTTTTAGTGGCATGGGCAGTGATGGTGTGAAAGGTATTCAGCAAACACAATCAATGGGAATAACAGTCTGGACGCAATCAGCGGAGTCTTGTGCAAATAGTTTAATGCCCGACTCTGTGAAAGAAGTAGGATTTTCAGTCTATACTGGTGATCCAGAAGAGTTAGCAGCAGAACTAAGTGAGCATGTCGCGATGCAAGCTGAAGCCTTTTCATAAAGTGAATTTATAATTTAAGTATCTGGGGGCAACCGTGGAAAAGAAAGTCGAAGAAGTCTATAGCTTGATGATTCCAATTATCGATCAGAGTATTTTGCTTCCGAATACAACCGTCGCAGAAATTGTTCCTTTCGGCGATGTTGCCCAACGAGAGCAAGGCCCAGACTGGTTCATAGGGTCGCTTCACTGGCATGGCCTCAAAGTTCCATTAGTTTCAATGGATATTTTGAATGGCGGAGACGATCCACAAGCAAACAAGCGGTCTCGTGTTGCGGTCGTTCATACGATTAATGACAATGATGATATGCCTTACATTGCGATAATTGTGCAAGGTATTCCTCGGTTGACGCACGTAACAGAACCCTCAATTTCTTTAGTTGAAGACTCTGAGCTTGGGGCAGCCGATAAAGCAAAAATACAAATAGGTACAATCAGCGCGACTATCCCTGACCTGGATAAGTTAGAGTCGATGGTGTCAGAGCATCTGTAATTTATTTCAGTTAAAATAAACGGCTAGCTAAATCATTTTCAATTCATTCGCCCATTTTATGGCGCTTCCTGAGCTTGGAAATTGTTGGCTAGGCCCTATTCCCGAAAGTGCAACCTGACGCATTGCGATCAACATTTCACTGTCTTGAGAAAAGTCCTTAGAGGACTCTTTAGAGTACCCAAGGCGTCCATGATACTGCAGCTCCATATTTGCGTTGAAGCCAAACAGCTCGGGTGTGCATGAGGCTCCATAGGCTTTTGCCACTATTTGTTGGTCGTCTACCAGGTATGGAAAGTCGAAGTTATATTGTTTGGCAATGGTGCGCATAAATGGATAGGAGTCTTCGGGGCTGCGTGATGGATCATTTGAATTAATGGCGACCGTGCCAATGCCCATTGCTTTTAATTGTTCAATTTCTGATATCAGCTTTGATCTCACTTCTTTAACATGCGGGCATTGATTGGCAACAAAGATCATCAGCATACCCATCGCGCCTCGGCATCGATTTAAATCCCATCGCGTACCGTCGACCCCTAAAAGGTTAAAATGAGCAGCAGGTTGAGTAAGCACGAGTTTTTTAGTGACGACATCTGCCATATGAGGCCTCTATTTTGCTGTGTTCACTGATGTAGGCTCTATGTTATCGAATAATTCGTATTCAAACGGTCTCAAAGTCACATAATTGGGAATTTGTGCATGATTCGGGGATGAAAGATGTCAGTTTGAGTTTGGGGTGAGTAATTTGACTCATTATATTGACGTCAAATTGACTTGCAGCGCTCAGCACTCTCCAATACCCTTAGCGATATCAAAAAAAGGTGAAAACATCGCCGATTCCAAGTAAAATCGCGCACATTTAGAAGTCTAGCAGTCTGGTACAAGCAAAGTTTAGGCTAATACCGTCGTTTAAACTGCTAATAAAACAATTTGAGTCAACATACTGACTGTCGAATTAAAACGAGGAACTCATCCGAATGTCTGAATACACTATTTTTACCTCAGAGTCAGTTTCTGAAGGCCATCCAGATAAAATGGCAGACCAAATATCTGACGCCATTCTTGATGCGATCATCGCTGATGATCCTAACGCGCGTGTTGCGGTTGAAACCATGGTTAAAACTGGAATGGCGGTTGTAGCTGGCGAGGTTAGAACGTCAACTTATGTGGATCTAGAAGACGTCGTACGAGCAGTTATTTTAGATATCGGCTATGACAGTTCTGATGTTGGCTTTGATGGCGCCAGTTGTGCGGTTCTCAATGCAATAGGAAAGCAGTCGGCCGATATTGCGATGGGTGTTGATGAAGCGGCTAACAAAGATTTAGGTGCTGGTGACCAAGGTTTAATGTTCGGCTATGCGACTAACGAAACCGACGTTCTAATGCCTGCGCCGGTCCATTATTCTCACCGTTTAGTCGAGAAGCAAGCTGAGTTAAGAAAAAATGGTACTTTATCTTGGTTGCGTCCAGATGCTAAATCACAAATTACAATGCGTTACGAAGGTGGAAAGCCGGTTTCCGTTGAGGCTGTTGTACTTTCAACACAGCATGACCCAGATGTTTCTCAAGAAGAAATTCAGGCAGCGGTCATGGAACATATTATTAAACCAGTGATTCCTGCCGAGTGGTTGCATGCCGATACTCAATATCATATTAACCCGACTGGCCAATTTATTATTGGTGGGCCGGTTGGAGATTGTGGTTTAACCGGTCGAAAAATAATTGTTGATACATACGGTGGTATGGCGCGACACGGTGGTGGTGCTTTCTCTGGTAAAGATCCATCTAAAGTTGACCGTTCTGCTGCCTATGCTGGTCGTTACGTTGCAAAGAACATTGTTGCAGCTGGTCTTGCTGACCGCTGTGAAATTCAAGTGTCTTATGCAATTGGTGTTGCTGAGCCAACATCTATTTCAATTAATACGTTTGGCACCAACAAAGTTGCTGAAGACAAAATCTCAGAGTTAGTGCGAGAGCATTTTGATCTTCGTCCTCAGGGAATCATCGATATGCTGGATTTACGTCGACCTATTTACCGTAAAACAGCGGCTTATGGTCACTTCGGTCGAGAAGATGTCGATTTTACCTGGGAAAAAACCGATAAAGCCCAGGCTTTGAAGCAGGCAGCGGGCCTTTAACTGAGTTATAATCTGTAACTTTCTACCCAACTGAGGGGCGCTGCAGCGGAATTTTTCTGTCACGCTCAGTTGGGCTACTTCCTTAAAACACGTCAAGGGCGCCCATTCAATATGAATGGAGAGACTTATGTCTAATGCTGAAAATAAGGTACAAGACGTTACCTTCGACTTTAATGATTATATCGTTAAAGATATTTCCCAGGCAGATTACGGCCGTAAAGAAATTAGAATAGCCGAAACTGAAATGCCAGGCTTGATGGCAATGCGTGATGAGTTTGGTGCGTCCAAGCCATTAAAAGGAGCTCGAATTGCAGGCTCATTGCACATGACCATCCAAACGGCTGTGTTAATTGAAACCCTAATTGAGCTTGGTGCTGAAGTGCGCTGGGCAAGTTGTAATATCTACTCAACGCAAGATCATGCAGCAGCAGCAATTGCGGCCTCAAAGATTCCAGTGTTTGCTTACAAGGGTGAAACTTTGGAAGAGTATTGGGACTACACACACCGTATTTTAGATTTCGGTGATGGCGAAACTGCAAACATGATTTTAGATGACGGTGGTGATGCTACTTTAGCCGTTGTTCTTGGACAAAAAGCTGCCAAGGACATTTCTGTTCTCGATAACCCTGGTAGCGAAGAAGAAACCTTTTTATTTGCAGCGATTAAAAAGAAATTAGCAGAAGACCCAGAGTTTTATGAGCGTTGTGCTAAAAACATTCAAGGTGTAACTGAAGAAACAACAACAGGTGTTAATCGTTTATATCAAATGCAAAAAGAAGGTCGTTTACCTTTCCCTGCTATTAATGTTAACGATTCGGTTACTAAATCTAAGTTCGATAATCTTTACGGCTGTCGTGAAAGTTTATTAGACGGTATTAAACGTGCAACTGACGTGATGATCGCGAGTAAAATCGCTGTTGTTGCTGGTTACGGTGACGTAGGTAAAGGTTGTGCACAGTCTTTATCTGCTCAGGGTGCGACGGTATTTATCACTGAAATCGATCCTATTTGTGCTTTACAGGCAACAATGGAAGGTTATCGAGTTGTCCGTATGGAAGAAGTCGTTGCAATGGCAGACATTTTTGTTACTACAACTGGTAACTTTAATGTAATTCGCCATGAGCATATGGAAGCAATGAAAGACCAGGCCATCGTTTGTAATATTGGACATTTTGATAATGAAATCGATGTTGTATCGTTGAAAAAATATGAGTGGGAAAACATCAAGCCTCAAGTTGACCACGTTATTTTTCCTGATGGTAAACGCATTATATTGCTTGCAGAAGGTCGTTTGGTAAACCTAGGTTGTGCGACGGGTCACCCAAGTTTCGTAATGTCAGCTTCGTTTACTAACCAGGTAATTGCGCAAATCGAATTGTGGAAAAATGGTGATAACTACGAAACACAAGTGTATGTATTACCGAAGCACCTCGATGAAAAAGTAGCTCGCTTACACTTGAAAAAAATTGGCGCTAACTTAACTGAGATGACTCAAGAGCAAGCAGATTATATCGGTGTTCCAAAACAAGGTCCTTACAAACCGGATCATTATCGATACTAATCGAGTTAAATATATTTAACTTTATTTTAAAAAAGCCCGCAACAGCGGGTTTTTTTATTCATTTAAATTTTAACTTAGTAATTAAACACGTCATAAAATATTAAACCTATCGTAAGACTCCCTTCGAACATCGCATTAAAGTCTAAAAACTCGAAGCAAAAAAACTTTAAGTTATTGCTGAAAAGTAGCATCAGCTTCCCGACAGGTTGCATATGTAATAATCTATTGGCCTGTAAGCAGTTAATTAGCTTTTCCTAGGATATAATAAACCTAAGTTATATGATTACATTTAATGCAGTAAGTATTTAGAGCGGCCAGTCAAAATGAATAAAACTTTACGAATTTATCAACAATTAGAAAAGTTCCCTTTGGGAAAACGCTTGTTTTCCTGGCAAGTAGGTCGAGTCGCGCCATATTTTTCTTCAGTTTCACCATTAGTCACTCAACTGGAAAAAAACTATTGCAGTATCTTAATAAAGCGCCAACGAAAAGTTTTCAATCACATCAAAACAATGCATGTTATTGCAATCTGCAATGGATTAGAAATGGCAATGGGTGTGATGGCTGAAGCGTCAATTCCGAAAAACTTACGTTGGATACCAAAGGGCATGACGGTTAATTATACTGCAAAGGCAGCTAGCGATATTCGCTGTATTGCCAAAGTAAACGAATCTGATTGGAAAGTAGGCGATATGATTGTGCCAGTGAAAGCTATTGATGAAAATGATATTGAAGTCGTTGTCGGAGAGATAAAACTCTGGATTACAGAACGTAAAAGTTAGTTAAAGAGTATAACTTTTCTAAGTTTTAATTTTTAAAAGGGAATTTTAATTTTTTTTAAAGAGAGCATCACCAACTCAATTGGTAATAATTAGCTTGAATATAATGAATAAATTTATTCTGGCTCTGTCATGTAATATTCACATTAAAAATTTTATACTAACAATCTGCAACGAAAGCTAACTACCAAGCGGCTTAGCTACTTATTCATTAGTAAAAGTAATTATAAACCTAAATAAAATTCAATTGTGACGCAGTTCAAATTATTAATAATAGCGGGCGAACAACTAGCCAGTTCCATTAAAAATTTTGGAGAAAACAATGAACGCTATTAGTAAAGTTTTATTAACGGGAAGTTTGTTAGCATCAAGCATGGTATCAGTTGCAAATCAATTTGCACCTATGCAAGAAAATGATCAGAAAATTCTAAAATCAAACTCAAACGAAATTATTATGGAAGTACTCGGTGTTGATTCGCGAGACAACAATTGGAAAAAATATTCATCTTATTTAGGTCAGGTAGAACAGTGGGTAAGAAGTTCTTCATCGAGTAATAAAGTATATTGGTACAACGCAAATCTTAGAAAAACTCAATTATTAGTCGATTTTAATGATGCGATTGGTACTAACTACGATGTCAACATTGATGGCTGTACTAATATGGCAACAATTGCTGATAAAGACTTTATGGCAACTACATCAACTGGTGCTTTTCCTGGCGCAACGCTTTTAACTTTTAGTGGTTCTAACTGTGCTGATGCCGGTCTTGCAAGCGCAGTATTTGCTCCGGGTGTTGGCTTAGTTTCATACTCACAACAAAGCATTATCGGTCCAGTAAAAACTGAACTCGTCAGTGCTGAAGTCGCTGGTGTAAATTATCCTCTTTACAGTGGATTGCAAGTTGCGACCCGTATTCCTTCAGGACGTGTGCTTTCAAATGTTCAAGATTCAATTGATGTATTTTTAGACATCTCTAACTGGCAATCTGAAGTTCAAACTTTCAACTTTAATACTTCTCAACAATTTGATATCGAAATCCGAGATCAGTTTGGCACAGTAGTTAACAAATGGTCAGCGAACAAGAGATTTTTGATGGTAGAGACTTCAATTGAAATTACTGGTGGTGAAACTTATCGCTTTGGCGGAAGTATTTCACTAACCGGGTTTGATGGCCAGCCTCTTGATGTTGGTAGCTATGTCGTTCGCATCGTAGTAACGGGTAGCAATCAACCAGTTGGTAGTGTATTTGCTCCTGTTGAGTTTGCTGCGGAAGCGCCTTTGTACATTGACCGAAGAGTCACCATTAATTAATAGTCATTATTAGGCTACAGATAACAGAAGATGTTGTCGCTAAACCCGAGATGAAGAATGTCTCGGGTTTTTTATTTCCCAATTAAGCTAATCAATCGATTTGTTTTTTCTATCTCATCAAATAATAAAGCGTGTAAATTTTTAGTAATAATTACATTGTCCTATTATGCGCTGGCTAAACGTTCGAATTTGTTGAACTCTTGATTCGTCCCTATGGATTGCTTTCTTATTTAAACGTTATAAAGTATTGAATTAAACACAGGGGGAATTTATGAGCAATTCAAATCAATCTTATGAGCCACCGAAAGTTTGGCAGTGGAATCCAGATAGTGGCGGTAAATTTGCGAACATTAACCGACCCACTTCAGGTGCAACTGTCGAAAAAGATCTACCAAGGGGTGAGCACTCTTTACAACTTTACTCCTTAGCAACGCCCAATGGGGTAAAGACGACTATTTTGCTTGAAGAGTTAATTGAAACTGGCGAAAGGTCTGCGGAGTACGATGCCTGGCCAATTAATATCTTAGAGGGCGATCAATTTTCGTCCGGCTTTGTAAGTATTAATCCTAACTCAAAGATACCTGCGCTTGTCGATTACAGTATCGACGATGGACTTTCAATTTTTGAGTCAGGTGCAATACTGCTGTACCTAGCAGAAAAATTTAATCTGTTTTTACCTACAGATATTTCGCAGAGAAGCAACTGTATGTCGTGGTTGTTTTGGCAAATGGGCAGTGCTCCATTTCTTGGTGGTGGATTTGGTCACTTCTATGCATACGCGCCAGAAAAGTATGAGTATCCAATTAATCGATATACCCTTGAAGTCAAACGTCAGCTTGATGTTCTGGATAAGCAACTCGCAAAAACTGAATTTATAGCGGGCGACCAATACACTATTGCAGATATGGCGATCTGGCCTTGGTATGGGGCGCTAGTGTTAAACAAAGTATACGAGGCTGCTGAATTTCTTCAGGTCAATGACTACAAAAACTTGGTACGGTGGACAGAGCAAATAGCCAGTCGACCGGCAGTAAAAAGAGGTCAGTTAGTTAACAAAACCTGGGGGAATGAAGAAGAGCAGCTCCCTGAGCGTCACAGTCCAAACGACTTTAAGTCAAAGAAACTTTAGTAAGAATTTTAGTGAGTAAATCTTTGTTTTTATGACAGAAGTGATATGCTTTGTTTGTCTATAAAATAGTACTGGAAATGAGTGGATGGTACCTCAGGTTAACTTATTATTGATCGATGAAATTGAAAGCTCACGAAGTGAGCTTTCAAGTAATTTAATTGACACCGTTCCGCGATTTGAGCGCACGGATATCGACTTAGAAATCAAATCGAGTGGCAAATCAGAAGATGCTATTGAACTGATCAATCAAGATGGTGACATTCAGGCCGTAATTATTACATGGCACAGTTTTGATCAAGAGTCAGTGCGTTCTTACGCTGATCTTATTAAGAAAATAAAAGACATCCGTTTAGAGCTACCTATTTATGTATTGGGAGATGATAAGCGTGGCTTTAATATTATTAATGAATCTGAGTCAATAGAATCGTTTTTCTATACCGATGATGTTCTATCAGATCCAGAATCGATTATCGGCTATATCATTAATGATTTTGATGATCGCTGTGAAACACCATTTTGGACCGCGTATAAACGATATGTCATCGAGTCTAATGACTCTTGGCACACGCCAGGTCACAGTGGTGGATCCAGCTTTCGAAACTCACCTTATATCAAAGACTTTTATAATTTTTACGGTCGGAATGTTTTTGTTGGCGACTTATCTGTATCGGTCGATTTTTTAGGTTCACTATCTGACAGTAGTTATTGTATTGGTAAAGCTCAACAAGCGGCTGCTACAACTTTTGAAAGCAAACGAACTTATTTTGTGACGAATGGTTCTTCCACTTCTAATAAAATTGTTTTACAAACTTTGTTGCGTTCAGGTGATAAAGTAATCGTGGATCGTAACTGTCATAAATCAGTACATTACGGTGTGCTCCAGGCTCGAGCAACTCCGATATATTTGTCGAGTATTTTAAACACTCGTCTTGGGATCTTCGCACCGCCATCAATCAGTGAAATTAAAAAGGCAATTGATAGTAATTCAGATGCAAAATTATTAGTGCTAACTGGCTGTACCTATGATGGTTTATTGAGTGACTTACAACAGATAGTCGAATATGCGCATCAAAACAATGTAAAAGTTTTTATTGATGAAGCGTGGTTTGCATACTCGTTATTTCATCCTGACTATCGTTATTATTCTGCGATAAACGCAGGTGCTGACTATGTGACTCACTCAGCACATAAAGTCGTGTCTGCATTTTCGCAAGCGTCTTATATACATATCAATGATCCAGATTTTGATGAAGATTTTTTCCGAGAAATATACAGTATCTACGCAAGTACCAGTCCTAAGTATCAATTGATAGCGTCACTTGATGTTTGCCATAAACAATTGGAGATGGAAGGCTTTAAGTTAATTAATTCCTTATTGAACTATGTGGCTGAATTCAAGCAACAAATTGATGAACTAACGTCGATTAAATTACTGACCAAAAGTGATTTTGTAAAGGAATTCGATCATCTCGAATCCGATAACATGGGTCATGACCCATTAAAAATGTTGCTGGATATTAGTGAGCTGCCTTACTCGGTTAAAGATGTTCATCAATATCTTCTCGATGAAATTGGATTAGAAATTGAAAAGTACACTCACTCGACTTTTCTCGTTCTATTAACTTTGGGCGGCACACGTTCTAAGTTAACTCGCCTGTATAATGCTCTGAAAAAATTAGACAGTGGCCGAGTAAAACTGAATAAGAATAGACGCGTTGCTAAGTTGCCGGGTACATTACCAGACATTGAGCTAAGTTGCGCTCCCGATGTAGCGTTTTTTGGGCCGAGAGACACGGTGTCTTTAAAAGCAGCCGCAGGTGAAACGAGTGCTGGCTTGGTGACACCTTACCCACCGGGCATTCCAGTCTTGGTTCCTGGACAAAAAATCACTCAGGAACATGTTGATTATCTAACAATGATGGCCAGTCAAAATATTACCATCCAAGGAAGTTTCGACGGCGATATATATGTTGTCGATTCTTCTGATAAAAATAATTAAACATTACGAAAAGCAATGTAATCGAGTAATTTTTTTAAGAACAGATCTGTTGGATCGAATTGCTCGATTATTGCTTTTGCATCACCGTAATGTTGGTTCAATTTTTGCCAGGTTGCTTCATTGCCCAGTACAGTAACAAAAGAGGCTTTATTAATATCCTGTCGTACAGGTTTCCCTAATTGTGCCTGGTTTGAACTATGATCAAGTAAGTCGTCTTTTATCTGGAAAGTCATCCCAATATGATACGCGAGCTGCTCAAGGAGCCGAACTTCTTCATCACTGGCATTGTTCAGTATGGCGGGTATTACAAAACACGCCTCGATACCCTTGCCAGTTTTTAACCAGGTTAATTGACTAAGCGCCTTCTCCGAACTATTGCGAGTAGAACCAAGATCGAGAAGTTGCCCCTGTGTGATCATTTGCGTAGTTTGTGTAGCGTACTGTAAAGACTTCAATACGCGTTCTGCTGGAAATTGACTGATTAGCGCTTGTTCTTCAACCGCTTTCATAATTAAGCTGATCGCTGTCAACTCTGCTGCAGCAACGCTTTTCGCATACTTATGCAATGCTGGGCTACCTCTGCGGTAATCTGCATTATCTTGAGAAGGTAAATCATCAATAATAATTGAGGCAACATGCATATACTCGAGTAATCGGTTAACAGGAATAGTTGCATTCCTATCATTTTTCCAATGATGAGTCATTAAATGATGCGCCAAAACCGAACGAATTCTTTTACCGCCGTTTAAAACGGCATAATTTTGAAATTCGATTAATGATGTATCATTTTGGTTAGAAGCAAATTCTAGTTTTAGATGGTCATTAATAAACGATTTATATGATTGATATTGAGATTGAAAATCGTTGCTTTCTTCCTGTTGAGCTTCTAATTTTGTGGCTAATTGAGCACTAATAAACTTATCGAACCATGCTATATAATTATCTGATGATATTGCTGAATATAAAGACTTATCGAATTGTTGGTGGCCTGTCGATAAGTGACTATGAAAGCGTTTTTCGAATTCTGCAGAAGTCATTCCACACTTAACACTTTGAAAAGCGTTAAGCGTGCGCTGAATTAGCATGGCTTTTACTCGAACATTATTGTTGTATACCTTGGTAAAAAGATAATAGACGATAGCCCAATGGAGCCTTGCAGCTTTCACTGAAGTGTTTTTTTCAAAACTGGGAAGAGAATAAGGTGTTACGTTATCGTCATGATGATCAACATCAATGTCTTTAATATCATCATTAAATTGATTATAAATTCCAAAGTAGAAAAAATAGTCCTTTTCGGTATTTGACTGACTGGTAAGTTGATTTGCTACTATGCGTGAGCCTGCTGACTTAACGATCATAGGTGTAAGTAATGACACCGTATCGATTTTATCAGAAATTGAATTAATTTGTTTTCCGTGCTCTGCTGCTTGAGCTCTAAAAAATACATACGCAGACTTAAAGAAGAGCTGACTTTTTACTTTTCCAAGTTCTTTTTTAATTGTTATAAAAGCATCTGAAAGCTCCTGATAAACAAAAGACATAAAGCTTTTATTTGTCGAGCTGAACTTTGGAAAGCTTACAACCGATTGGTTAAGTAGCGTTGTTTGTATCGATCGATTAAACAGAAGACGTTCATCAGCATTCAAAAAATTTCTATTGTCCAGTATGTCATCTATAAGAGGATAAGTTATACCATAACTGTAACCAAGTCTAAGTGCTGAACATATTTTCAATTTATATTCTGAAAAAGATAGAGGTTGCTTAATCTGCTGAATCTGCTCATGAAGTATTAGGCCTGCAATAATCTTTACAAGTTTTCTTAGCCCATTCGTCTTATCAAGCTGTACTGGTAGTAACTGCTGTAGTCGAGAGATTTTATTCTTTAAACGAAATATTTCGTTTTCGATTTCTGGGTCATTTCTTAAATCATGAGGAATAATATCGTCAATGTCAGTCGCTGTTTTTCTATTCGATGAATTGTTTATTCTCTTTTGAATACTACGATAAATTGGAACAGTAAATTGACGACAGATATTCTGTGTCTCATCTGTATCTGGATTTAGCCCAATATCACGCATTAACATATAACTAAACGAGTCGTGCAAGTAGCGTTTTAGTTGATGCGACACATACAGTTTGTTTAAGAAACTCCAAGAGGAATAGTCAAAGGTATTTCCGGTCACTTTAAAACTATTGTTGAACAATGAGGAATCGCCAGATGATTTGACATAGTCAGTAAGCCAGCTGGATATTTCTTCCAAGTATTTGTCGGATGCTGATAGTTCAATAAGTTCTACTGCATATTGTCTGGCCTTTTCAATTGAAGAGTCGTAGCTATCATCAAACTCAGAAGTCAAAGACAATGTATCGTCTCGCTTGAGTGATTCGTTAAGACATACTCCATCTGAAGTTTGCGTAACCGACTCTTCCAATCGTTTGCTCCTTGTTTGAATTTTGGCGTATCACTAACAGATTTCCGACAATGTCGGGAGACTTGCGATATTAGCAATGTACGGGAGATTAGCAATGAGTATGCCATCACAAATGCTTTAGAAAAGGCATGCACGTCAAAGTGAAGCTGAAAAAACTTTATTTTTTCGCGAGTTATTAGTGAAAAAGACTAAGTGTGACACGATAAGAAAATTGTAAAGCATTGTTTCTATGTGTTGAGTTTATCGTTGTTCAAAACCATATTCCGAACGTAGCATCTGAAGGAGAGTAAAGTTGGACGTAAATAAATTATTGAAAGGGCTGACATCGAGTAGTACAGCTAAAGGGCTGTTGGGTGGATTAGCAGGTGGTGCTGTTTCTGGTGCATTGATGAGCAAGAAAGGTCGAAAAAATGCTAAGTCACTGCTTAAGCTTGGCGGTATAGCGGCGGTTGGGACTCTCGCTTGGAAGGCCTATCAGCAATATCAAGCAAAACAGCAGAATGGAGCAGTGTCAGAAGGTTTTGGAGAGCAACAGTTTCATAATCTTGAAACCGGTGTTGATCCTAACCAAATACAAGCTTTGTTTATCTTAAAGTCGATGGTGGCAGCTGCAATGTCAGATGGGCACATCGACGCGAAAGAGTATCAAAACATCCTTGAGCGAGCAGATGATGCTGGTTTGTCGGCTGAGGACAAGAATTTAGTATTTGCCGAGATCCAGCAGCCTATGAGCATTGCTCAGCTATCTCAGCGAGCTAACTCACCGGAGCTAGCCATGGAAGTTTACACTGCGTCATTGTTGGTAATTGATGAAACTCAACCACAGGCAAAAGCTTATTTAACTGAATTAGCTCAGGCGCTTAAACTGCCCGCACCTTTGGTTGAAGCGGTTCATCAGCAGGTACAAAACTAAAGTCTATGGCATTGCCCGTTTGCTAGAGTGTCTTTTACGAAAAAAGCCGACGGGCGTTAATACTAATGCATTGCCGACAACAACTAAAACAAAGCCGACTACGGTTGAAGTGTGCCAGATAAAACTCTCGTAAACGGTACTAATCGCAACAGCGATAAAAGGGAAAAGTACGATTACATAGCTGGCCTTTTCGGCACCTATATTGTTGAATAAAATAAAATAACAAGCGAACGCAATAACTGTCCCAAAAACGGCAAGATATATCAGCGAAATCCAGTAACTTGGAGCAGAAGAAAACGTAAATTCTGAACCATTAATTAACGCAAATATCCCTAGCGTAATAGAGCCGTAAAGCATCCCCCAGGCATTTCCTTGAAGTACACTAACGCCATTTTTACCATTTCTGACACTGATCATGTTTCCGAATGAAGCGAGTAACGTTCCTCCAAGAGCTAATAATAGTCCGACCATAGATGCACTTTGAAAATCGAAATCTTTCAGATCAAACCAAAATAAGGCCATAATTCCTGCGATACCGCACATAGCCCCGGCAATTACACGGCCAGCAATCGGCTTTCCAAAAAATATGAAGGTATTGATGATATTCATTATTAACAAGGTGGAAAAGGCTATAGAAGCCATTGCGGAAGTTAAATATTCCTGTGACCAATAAAGCACCATATAATTAAAACTAAAATTAAAAAATGCCAGCATTAAAATAAAGCTATGGTTTTTCAATGAAAGTTTCATCGGAACTTTTCGCCATAAACAAAAAGCCCACATACACGCTGCTGCTATGGTGAAGCGATAGAGTAATGAGACTTCAACGGCAACTTCACCAAGTTGAAATTCAATAGCGAACCAGGTTGTTCCCCAAATCAGCACGGTAGAGATGTATAGCAAAGTGTTTTTCATAAGAGTGGCTTTAATTCGCCTTCAGAGAATATCAGTGTAATTGAATATTGTGTATATAACATATACAGTAAATTAAAAATGAAACCTATACAGATTTATGGTAAGTTTCGTACACTACAATTTTGCCTTAAAAGTTTACCATGTCTTTTGCAGTAACTCGTGACAATGAAGATTTCTTATACCAACAAGTTATTGCGCTAATTCGCCAAATGCGTGATGACCAAACTATAAGCCCTGGTGAAAAGCTTCCTTCGCTACGAGGTCTTGCTAGTAAGTTGCAGGTCAGTGTGCCAACAGTCAAACAAGGATATGAAGAGTTGGAGCGATTGGGTGAAATAGAAGCGCGACCAAAGTCAGGCTATTACCTAATTCACGATAATGAACAAAGAGCCACACCACGCCGCATTCGAACAGCAAAAAAGCCAGTTACTGTTCGAAAGCAATCCTTGATTGAACAAGTGTATCAAGCGATTCATGAGCCTGGTGTTTTACCGCTGGGAGTTGCTAATCCGGTTGCTGCTTACCCTTCAGATAAGATGCTAGCGCGGACCATGCGGCGAGTCATGTCGAAAGGGGGACCTAAAACGATCGGTTATGGGCCGATGGATGGGTATCCGCAATTGAAGCGCCAACTGGCATTTCGTTATCTTGATTTTGGTCTTAAAGTGGATCCCGATGATTTATTGATTACCAATGGAGCACAGGAAGCATTGGCTATCGCTTTGCAGACGGTAGCAAAAGCAGGTGATATTGTTGCTGTTGAGTCGCCGGTTTATTTTGGAATTGTAGAGTTGATCGAAAGTTTAGGCATGATGGCTTATGAGCTTCCGCTTGGGGCAGACGAAGGAATTTTACTCGATGATTTAACTCAGGCGATCAATCAACAGCCGATTAAAGCTTGCATTGTTTCAACTTCAATTAGTAATCCGATGGGCAGTTTTATGTCCGATGACAACCGGAAAGCTCTTGTAAAGTTGCTCGAAGCTAATAATATCCCTTTGATCGAAGATGACGTTTACAGCGATCTTTATTTTACTGAAAAGCGTGGAATTCCTGCACAAGGGTATTCATCAAAAGGACTCGTAATTACTTGCGCATCCTTTTCTAAAACGGCTGCTCCAGGATATCGAATCGGTTGGATGATCACTCCCAAGTTTATTGAACAGGCGAAACGGATCAAACGAGCTTTGTCCTGTGGTTCTTCGACGATCAATCAGTGGACTATGTCGGAGTTTGTCGCCAGTGGCGACTATGATCGTAATATGCATCATCTGCGGCGTATTCTTTTGCAAAACCGAGATCGCATGGTTGCAGCGGTGAAAAAATATTTTTCAGCCGATGTCCGTGTTAGTAATCCAAAAGGCGGCGGAGTTTTGTGGGTTGAATTAAAGCCAGGTACCGATACAACGGTTCTATTTCATAAAGCATTGGAGCACAATATCAGCATTGCTCCTGGCACTATTTTTTCGCCTTCGAATAGATATAAACATTGCTTCAGAATTAGTTATGGCCTCGAGTGGACCGAGGCCATTGAAAGAGCCGTTGAGACATTGGCTCAATTGTATTCGAAACTTTAGTTAAGTTTTTTTAGAGAGTGACGGTTACCAGCACGACTACGTTGTAACAGCAACAATAGAAGCGAAGTGACCCAAAGACTGCCACCGCCAGATCCACCATTGCCTTCATCAGGATTGGTTGGTGCGGTTAAAGTAACCGTTCGTTCTGCTTCCGATTGAGCCTCCTGAGCATCGGTAACGGTCAGCGTTACGATATAACTGCCGGATTGAGCAAAAGTATGATTGGTTGTTACTCCGGTGCTGCCAGTGCCATCACCAAAATCCCATTGATAAGCGGTAATTTGATTGTCATCAGTACTGGTTGAGGCATCAAATGAGCAGGCAAACTCATCGCAGTTAAAATTGAAATTAGCCATTGGACTTTGATTACTGCCAACATCCACCCACATCGCAGATACAGGACCCATATTCCCTTCGCTATCAGTCGCTTGGAAAAACAATTGTTTGCGTCCCTCTGTCCAGTCATTTGTCGAAAGATTAAGTGTCATATTTTCTGATGCTGAATTGGCATTGCCGTCAGCAAAATTCATCGACATACCAATCGCACCTGCTTCCCAAGGAGTTTGATCGATGAATACTTTTACATCGGCTATCGGCTGAGTTGGTTCAGAACCGTTAGCAGAAGAGTAGCGGCCATCGTTTGCTAATAACGTAAGGGTTAATACATCTCCAGGGACAACTTGAGGAGTCTCACTGTTATTACCTGAGACATTAAGTACATCGGGACCTGCTGGTAGCATGTAAGGAGCGCGTGTTACTTTCGCAGAATAATATAAGGCTGCTAAGTTATCGGGTTTTACGGTCGACTCAAATTCAGCACAGGATTGAAAAAAGGCAGTTCCGAGTTCGAAGGTAAAATTAGCAATGCCAAGTTCCGCATAACTTGCTTCATCACTGGTACCATCTGTCGGGTAAAGTCCAACAGATTGTGTTGGATAGTATCCATTAAACCATGCCAATTTGCGCCCCAAAGTTTGTAGTTCTGTTGCATTAGGTGCTAGCTCATCGGTATTTCCCCATGGCCACAGAACGAGCTCTGAAAAGCTGTGTATATCAAGGTGCATCCCGGGAGTATCCAGCGGCGCTGCATCTGCATCATTTTCACCGCGACTGTCTGGGTAAATGCTATTTATATAATTTATGACGGCTTGTGTTTCTGGCTCAGAAGCTGCTTCTGGTCCACGATAGGTTGAGTCACATTCATTACCACTTGAACCAATGCCATTTGTTTGATTCCAGAAAAACGAAAAATTTCGATTTAAGTCGACGCCTGGAGACTGGCTAGGGCAGTGCGAAGTATTATTATTTTTTCGCCATAACACGCCTTGTTCGGCTTGTTTGCGACCATCTGGATTCATGTGAAATAAAAAGTGAATTTCTTGATGGTCAACAATCCAATTAGTGTCGGCGTCAGTTGAATAATTGCTGAGTAATTCTCGTGCAAACGCTAGTGATAGCGGTGCCGTTGCGTATTCGCGAGCGTGCATTGCACTGTGAATAAATAAAATGGGCTTATTCTCATTCTCAACGGCCTGATTAGTAATTTTTAGCACCATCAAATCATATCCATTCTGGCCAGCTGATTTTTGCCAGCTATCGCCAATATCAACCCATTCTGCAAGCGTTGGATAATCATTTACTAATTGCTCTGCCACCTCGTAAGTCTCTTCAACAGTTTCATAACACTCAAAACCAGGGATACTTTTTTCATTACCGACAATAGTAGGAAGCTTATCCAATCGTTGTTTGCGCTGGTTTAACCAAGTGTTGTTACTTTGTAGTTTTATGCCTTTCTTTTCCGTTGCGGCAATTTTTTCGGCATTCAGATTTACAGTCAGTTTTAACTGTTTGCGATCAGCTTCCAATAATTCGTTATGGAAGGTTACAGCTAGCTTTGCATACTCTTGTTGATCTTTCGCATAAAGATCAACGATAGAGTCATACTGCTGGAGTTCTTGTTTAGCTATCGGCGTCTCAATGGTGCCTTTTGCGAATAAATGACTCGGTGCAAAAGCAATTGAGAACCCCAAAGCCGCTACAATTGGCTTGATACGGGCAGAACGAACTTTAAAAAATGACATCTGGTAACCCACTAATTTTTTGGATACCGGACTGTAACCCGAACTGAATTGTTAAATCAGTTAAATAGTACCGAAATTGCCTAAAACAAATTTACTCATCTCTTAATGCCTCAATAGGCGGCAACCGGGAGGCGTCATAAGCTGGCTTGATACCTGATACAGCACCAACTCCAGCAGAGACTAATAGTGCAATAAGCAATACTGACCACTCTGCTTGTATCGGGAAGTTGGGAAAAAATAATTGCATGATCAGTGTCGGAACAACTATCAAACTGTAGCCGACAATTCCACCCACAATTGCGAGAGTGAGGGCTTCTAATAAAAACATTCTCTGTATAATTTTAGCGTTAAACCCAATCGCTCGTAGTAAGCCTATTTCTTGTTTTCGCTCAGTGACGGTTATACTGAAAATAGTGAGAATACCTACTCCACCAACGAGTAACGCGATCCCGCCTAAGCCGCCTGCAGCGAGTTTGATAATGGACAAAATATTATCCATACTCGAAAGCATGGCGTCTTGAGTGATCAGAGTAAAATCTTCTATCCCATGACGTTCAATAAGGCGCTGCTTGATGTCGCTCGCAATTTTTTCTGCGGAAGTGTTGGCTTGATAAAACACATCGACTTCCATCAAACTTTCTCGATTAAAAAGTTGCAGTCCTTTTTGTGCCGGAATGTAAATCAAATCATCGAGATCAGTACCAAGAAACTCGCCTTTTGGTTCCATTACTCCAATTATTCGAAATCGTGTATTGGCAATTTGAATGAATTCACCAAGCGCTTGATCGTTACCAAACAATTCAAGTTTTAATTTGTGTCCAAGCACTGCGTATGATCTAGGTTGCAATGGGTTGTCTTCTGGTAAAAAACGCCCTGAAGCAACTTTAATTTGCCAGGCCTCATTAGCTTTTGCTCCCACTGCTGCAATGTCTGTGTATCGACTACGATTGGGAGTTTTAATTTGCCCTGTGCCGAAAACCACTGGGACGACATATTCGACTGAATTGAGAGATTCGAGACTTATTGCGTCGGTAAGGCTGAGTGGTCGAGTTGTGTTTAATAATCCGCCCAATCCAAATGTTTCCGTTTTCCCAGGTGTTATTGCTACGATTCGGCTGCCAAACTGAGTAAACTCTTGCATGATGAATACTCGCATTCCTTCGCCTAAAGCCGAGAGTAATGTAACTGCACTAATGCCGACTGCAAACCCTGTAATCGTTAAAATGGATCGGAGTTTGTGCGAGTAAATCGCTCTAAATGCCCAAAATAAATAATCCTTTAATTGCATACTCAAATTCCTTTTCCGCGAAGCGCAATTATGGGATCTAACTTGGCGGCTTTACTTGCTGGCAACCAAGAGAAAAGTACACCCATGGTCAATGCAGTGGCTATGGCACTTAAAAGTGCCCACCAAGGTGTCGCAATAGGAAATTGTGGCCAGTAGTAGATAAATAATTGTTGCGCGGTATATCCAATAACAATTCCTGCTAGTGAGCCAAGGGAGCTCATGGTAATAGCTTCTGCTAAAAATATATTTCTTACTTCAACTCGAGTTGCGCCAAGCGCTTTTAATAACCCAATTTCTTGTTTTCGTTGAGCGACAGAAATAAACAATACATTCATAATCAAAACGCCTGCTACAACTAAACTTATCGCAGCAATCGCACCAACAACAATCGTCACCATTATTAAAATCGAATTAAAGGCCGTTAAAATTGAATCTTGTGAAATAAAGCTAATGTCGTCCTCACCTTCGTGACGCTCAGCAATTATTTTCCGAATACGCTGCTCTAAATAAACCTGATTTTGATTCTGGTTTGTTTCGATCAAGACACGAAATAAGCCAGACGTATCAAATAACATTTCAGCAGACCTAACAGGAATGATTGCCATATCTCTTAAATCCAATCCCATTGACTCGCCGCGTTCAGTGAGTACACCACTAATTCGAAATCGGAAATCTCCAGCTTTAACCCATTCTCCTATGGGATTATGCGAGCCGAATAGCTCCTGCTTTATTTTTGAACCGATTATCATAACGGGCACGTGCTGAGTTTTTGCTGCTGGTGGAAATATACGTCCGCTTTGCAGCGTTAATTGTCGAATTGGAAAAATATCGGGAGTAGCACCGAGCGTTATTACCTCGCGTGATTTGTTACGGTAACTTATTAGTGAGGTACCTGCGATTATGGGCGCAATGTATTGAATTGATGAAATATGTTCTAGTGCTTCAACATCTTCAATCGTCAATTCTCTTGGCGTCGTACCATAAATAGGAGGTGCTCCACCTTGAGTCTCCTTTTTGCCAGGCAAAATAATTAATAAATTTGAACCTAGAGAAGAAAATTCATGTTCGACAAATCGGCGGGCACCTTCGCCGAAACTGGTAAGAACGATGACTGCGGCAACGCCAACAGCAACCGCTAAGATAATCAGTAATGAACGCGTTCTATGCCTTAAGAATACCGATAAAGAAAATGACCAGTAATCAAGAAAATGCACGATGCTGTTCTACCTCGGTGAGTTTGCCATCGACAATTTGAAGTTTTCTGGGCGCTCGAGAGCCGAGTTGTAGATCATGTGTTACTACGAGAAGTGTCAGCCCACTTTGGTTTACCGATTCGAGAAGTTCGATAACTTCTTGCCCTGATTTTGAATCAAGATTTCCAGTTGGTTCATCAGCAAGTAAAATGGACGGTTCCATTATTAGCGATCGAGCGATAGCAACTCGCTGTAATTGCCCTCCGGATAATTGTTTTGGTAGGTGACTCGCACGATTTTCTAAATCAAGTTTACGAAGTATATTCAGTGCTTTTTCTCGACGTTGATTCGCAGAATAACCCCCTAACATTAAAGGAACTTCAACATTTTCAACGGCAGTGAGTCGTTGAATGAGTTGAAACGACTGAAAAATAAAACCAATTTTTTTTCGGCGTATAATAGCTCTTGATTCTTCTTCAAGCTGAGTAGTTGATTGTTGATCAATAATCACATCTCCTGAGTCTGGTCGATCAAGTAGCCCAATCATATTTAATAAAGTACTTTTTCCAGATCCGGATGGTCCCATTACTGATAAGTAGTCACCGTTGGTTATATTAAGATTTACGTTATCAAGCGCTACAAGTGGATGTTCTCCAAGCTGATAGGTTTTTGTTACTTGCTCAAGCTTTATCATTTAGATGACTCGGCTTTAGTTAATGTCGAGCTTGAAGATAACTCTGCACGACTTCCAACAGCCAGCCCACTGATTCCTAGAGAAGTTATGACATTGTCGCCCACAGACAATCCGTCTTTAACTTCTGTGGTTTTCCAATTTCCAATGCCTGTTTTAATCAAACGTTCTTCAACAATATTTTCACTAGATAGCACCCAAACTCTTTCTCCTTCAATAATTGCTTCGGTGGGTATGCGTAAAACATTTTCCGCGCGCTTCAAAATGACTTCAACGTCTGCGCTGTAACCAACCAGTAGCGGATGTTCCATTGCGTCTAAAGTAACTTCGATATCAACGGTTCTTGCTTGTTTTGCATAGTCTTTCACATAAGGAGCGATTCGTTTTACTTCTCCTGGAAAAACATTTCCACGATAAGCATCCAGTGTGATTTTGGCTGGAGCTCCAACACGAAGTTTGCCAGCATCAACTTCATCAATTGGTGCTTTTAAATAAAAACAATCTGATGTTAGTAAATCAATGATGGGTGGTGTTGGTACGCCGGGAGGAGAGGGTGTTGCAAACTCACCAACTTCACCGGTAACTTCGGCAACGGTTCCACTGAAGGGAGCCCGAATATAAGTTTGCTCTAACAACGCTTGTTGAAATTGAAGTTGCGCTTCAAATTCCTTTTCTTGAATTTTTGCTGCCAGACATGTGGCTTCAGATGCATTTGCTTTAGACGTCGCTCGGTCAACAATATCTTCGGCGGCTAACTCTTTTTTTGCAAGTTTAGAAAAGCGTTTGGCTTCTCGTTCATCGCGAGCTGCAGAAATGCAAATGCTGTGTTGTTTTAGTTTGTGAGACTGAAGCGCAGCCTCTGCCTGACTCGTTGCTGCTTTTTTGCTTTCATTGGAAAGTTCGACTAACAACTGACCCGCTTTCACGCTATCGCCTTCGCTTACATACAAAGCCGATATTCTTGCGCCAATCGAAGGTGCTAATTTTGACCGTTGGCAAGCCTCAATTGTACCGCTACGAGTGTTTGCTACGGTTTGTTCAACATCGCCAAATTCAACTGAAAATACATCAACTGTAATTGGTGGCGACTGATTCAACCACACAACCACTAAGATGATAAAGATTAAAGTACACCCTAACAAAACCCTCTTCATAAAAAGCCCACCATGATTGGCTCAATCAATTTTATTTCATTTGTTTTACTAGTGTAGGGTATGAATCGATCTCTAGTAATGACATCGATCAATTTTCATCTTAGATTTTTTCTAACGGTTGATTTGGTGCAACGATGAGGAAAAATTCAATGCGCGAATAGCATCTCGATTTATAATCGGCCGCGTATGTGAGGAGCGGGTGGCGAGCAATAGTGAGGAGCTGATTAAAATAGCTCCTCACCTGTTTAACTCTATTGAAAGTCTTACTTGTAAGAAAGAGAGACTCCAGAGTGTCGATTTAGCTTGAAGTTAAACCTCAATGACCGCGACGTCTCTGCTTTTGATAGTCTGCTTCTGGATCGCCCTCTGGAGCTGACTTAGCAATAAGTGATTTAAATTGTTTTAGGTTGTCAGAACTGCTGCTGATACCTACGGCGGCAAGAAACTTTTCGTATCGAGTGGGATCATGGCGAATAAATTCCGCAATTAAATCACTCCAGTCTTTTTCAGTAACTTGAAAGGTTGCCAGTAGTACATGCAGTTGTCCCGGTGAAAACTCGTAATTTTCTTGAAGAATCCCCAATTGCTCAGCGTTTGTTGAGTATTGGTTGGCGATAGATTCCACGACTTTCATTCGATCTTTGCCTTGAGCGACAAAATCGATGTTAATCAGCCAACGGTTAAGTTGCTCATCACCGGTTTTAAAATCTGCACCAAAAGATACTCCGGGCAGACCCAAAATGAGACTTATGAGTAAAATACGTAGCCAAGTGGTCATAGTTTTCTCCTAGAGGTTTTGAGCAAGATTTGAAAAAAATCAATCGCTTGTCAAGGAACAACCTTGTAATTCATCAAGAAACGCGCAAAAAGGCAGAAAATATTGCATAAAAAGTCACCTAATCAACCGATTAACGCGTATAATGCGCGCCTCAAATTTTAGTCGAGATGTTCCCAGTGATTGAGAAGTTAAGAAATATAGCCATTATCGCCCACGTTGACCATGGTAAAACCACCCTAGTTGATAAGTTATTACAGCAATCCGGTACTTTATCTGACCGTGCTGTACCAACTGAGCGAGTCATGGACTCTAATGATTTAGAGAAAGAGCGTGGTATTACAATTTTGGCGAAAAACACCGCCATTCGCTGGAACGATTATCGAATCAATATCGTCGACACCCCAGGACACGCCGACTTTGGTGGAGAAGTAGAACGTATTATGTCTATGGTTGACTCAGTATTGCTGTTAGTTGACGCCGTAGACGGGCCAATGCCACAAACTCGATTTGTTACTCAAAAAGCGTTTGCACAAGGATTAAAGCCAATTGTTGTCATCAACAAGATTGACCGGCCTGGTGCGCGACCAGATTGGGTAATGGATCAGGTTTTTGATTTGTTTGATCGCCTTGGAGCAACAGACGAGCAACTCGACTTTCCAGTGATATACGCATCCGCTCTTAATGGTTTTGCCAGTGATGATCCTTCAACAACCGAAGGCGACATGACGCCTCTATTCCAGGCAATTGTCGACATAGTTGAGCCACCTAACGTGGATATCGATGGTCCATTCCAGATGCAGGTGTCGCAATTGGATTATTCTAGCTATGTTGGTGCCATTGCAATTGGTCGAGTGAAACGTGGACGTGTTGTGCCGAATATGCCGGTATCTATTATTGACCGTGATGGAAAGACGAGACGCGGCAAAATTGGTCAAGTTTTAGGGTATATGGGTCTGGAGCGTGATGAGGTAAGTGAAGCAACGGCCGGTGACATCATTGCAATAACAGGTGTTGATGCGCCAAAAATCTCTGATACGATTTGTGCGCCAGAAGCTGTTGAAGCTCTGCCTGCGTTAACCGTTGATGAGCCGACGGTGACTATGACTTTCCAGGTTAATACCTCTCCGTTTGCAGGCAAAGATGGAAAGTTTTTAACCTCTCGACAAATTCTTGAACGACTTGAACAAGAACTTATCCACAATGTTGCGCTAAGAGTTCAGCAAACCGACGATCCAGATAAATTTAAAGTTTCTGGACGTGGTGAACTTCATTTATCAGTATTGATCGAAAACATGCGTCGTGAAGGTTTCGAATTAGCAGTATCACGACCAGAAGTTATCATGAGAGAAATTGACGGTGTGTTAATGGAACCTTATGAAAATTTAACAATCGATATAGAAGAAGCGCATCAAGGCACAGTGATGGAAAAGCTTGGTGAGCGTAAAGCAGAAATGAGCAATATGGTGCCGGACGGTAAAGGTCGAGTTCGACTTGATTTTATTATTCCGTCGCGTGGACTGATAGGCTTTCAAACTGAGTTTTTAACGGCTACTTCTGGATCGGGGCTTATTTATCATACTTTTGAGCGTTATGACGTGGCGATTCCTGGTGCGCTTGCGCAGAGACACAATGGCGTAATGATTAGTAATGGTCAGGGTAAAGCTCTTAGCTATGCACTCTTCACATTGCAGGAACGCGGGCGTTTGTTCCTTGGCCATGGAGTGGAGGTATACGAGGGAATGGTGATTGGTATACACTCTCGAGACAATGATTTAACGGTTAACCCACTCAAAGGTAAGCAGTTAACCAATGTTCGAGCTTCAGGTACCGATGAGAACCTTGTACTAAGCCCGCCAATTAGATTCACTCTCGAACAAGCTCTCGAATTTATCGACGATGATGAGTTAGTCGAAGTAACTCCAGTTAACATCAGAATACGTAAGAAATTTTTAAAAGAACACGAGCGAAAAAGAGCTTCTCGACAAGGATAAAAGGACCATAATATGACCAAGCAGTTTAACGTTAAAAGTTTTGTGATAATCACTTCTATAATAGTTACTCTGCTTTACTCAACTGGTTGCGCTAATGGTCGAGGACTCGATATGGCGCGAGCGTTGTTTGGTTATGTTGAGCCTCCAGAGGCAGAGACTGTAATGCAGGCGATGCAGCGTGAGTACAATTTATGTATGAAAGTTGAAGCCAAGCCTGAATGTGTACAACTCGCTTATGACAAAGTTCGGGTAACCAAAGGCCTTGATCCTAAGCCAATACCACGTGGTTATGTCGTTATTGTTCAAGAAGAATTTGACGGTAAAGACGAATCATCAGAAGAACCGTCAGAAGAGCCAGAGCCCGAACAATAATCGACTTGGGCTCGCTCTCATTCAACCCTATTATTTTTCATTCCGCTTAGCGATAATTTTTGATCTGTGCATCGCATGGCTCAATAGTCATGCTAACATTAAGTAAGTAATCTTTTGCCCGAGATGAGCTTTTCATACGGGAAAACTTAACGGTAGAGACTAAAGCCGCCATGCAAGTATTGTTTCCTGAAATTAAGCCTTACCTCACTGCACACTTAAACGTGGGTGGTGGTCACGAAATTTACTATGAAGAAAGCGGCAGCCCAGATGGTCTTCCTGTACTTTATGTGCATGGTGGCCCCGGTACCGGCTCGGTGTCGTATCATCGGCGCTTTTTTGATCCAGAGCATTTTCGAATTATATTGCTCGATCAGCGAGGCTGTGGTCAGTCAAAAACTAAAGACGCATTAAAAGAAAACACAACCCAACATTTACTTGAAGATATGGAAGCGTTGCGTGAAACGCTCAAAATTAATAAGTGGGTAGTATTTGGTGGCGGATGGGGCGCGACGCTCGCATTGCTCTATGCTCAATCTTTCCCAGGTCGTACCGCCGGATTAGTATTACATAGTGTTTTCTTAGGTCGTCAGCAAGATATTGATTGGATATTTGAAACCGGCGTACCTAGGCTTGTTCCCGATTATTGGGAAGAGTTTGCAGAGTCTCTACACTCTTCAGATCGCCGAAATTTACTCGATGTTTTTACCAAGCGTCTCGAAGGCAGTGACGATTTAGCTCGGATGTCAGCAGCGAAAAGTTGGGCTGTCTGGTATGCGCGCTCTAGTTTGTTACATCATTCCAGTGCTTGGCTAAAAAGATTCAGTGATCCTCATGTTGCAAGTACAACCGCACGAATTCAAGCTCACTTTTTTCGCAACAGCTGTTTTGTGGATGAAAACCAAGTGTTGAGTAATATGGATAAAATTCAGGACATTCCTGGCATTATCGTACATGGTCGCTTTGATTTGTTATGTCCGCTCGACAGTGCCTGGTTACTTCAAAACAACTGGCCTGCTGCTGAATTACATATTATTCGAGACGCTTGCCACGCCAATTTAGATCCCGGTATTACAGATGCACTGGTTCGTGCCGCAAGAGACATTCAACGCATTGTGACTCATGATTGCTCTGATTCAGCGAGTGACTGATGCCAGTGTAACGGTTGATGGAACTGTTATCGCATCGATTCAGCGTGGTATTTTGGCGCTGATTGGTGTTGAAAAAAACGATTCTCCTAAAGAAGCGCTGCGTCTTGCTGAGAGACTGATGGGATATCGGATATTCCCTGATGCCGAAGGAAAAATGAACCTGAACTTACAACAGGTGGAAGGCGATTTACTGTTAGTCCCTCAATTCACACTAGCCGCAGACACTGCAAAAGGTTTAAGGCCAAGTTTCTCTTCTGCAGCTACTCCAGAGTTAGGTCAGCAGTTGTTTGACCAATTTGTGCAATATTCCCGTGATCACATCAAAAATGTTTCGACCGGTGAGTTTGGTGCCGACATGCAAGTAAATCTGTGCAACGACGGTCCTGTTACTTTTTGGTTGAAAGTTCCCCCTGTATAGCCTCTGGTAATATTTACTCGAAAGTTAGACTCTACTTGTCGATAATGCGCATCTCAATTTTATATATTATTTTTATTTCGGAGAACTGGTGTGACGCAGACGATCACTTTCGATGTCCAGTTAGTAAACAGGGATGAGCCTGTCGGTGCTGATGTTATTCAAGCGCTTGCTGCATTATTTAAGAAAACTGAACAGCAAGTTGAAACGTTACTTGCGCGCGCGCCGGTGGTTGTAAAAAAGCAAGTCTCTCAAGAGCAAGCAAATCGATACAAATTAGCGCTTGAAAATGCAGGAGCATCAGTTGAGCTTATCCCAAACAAAATAGCGGCTCACGAATTATGGAGCTTGGAACCAACCACTCAAGAGTTAGAGCTGCAATCTTCTAAGCAACAACAAGAAACGGATCACACTGGAAAAGCAGAATTTTCGGTGCGAGATTTAAATTCCCATGCAGATCAGCGAGAAGTTTACCGTAATCATTCAGCTCCAGATGTAGTATCTGAGCCTGATGACGATAGTTTTTATGAAGCGCCTCAAGCAGAAATTGATGAGGAGCATTCGACTTTTTATGTTCAAACATTTAAACAATTGTATTTTGGTTTTAAAGGGCGAATTAATCGTTCAACTTTCTGGTTGAAATATTTTTTACCAGGCATTGGGGTTGGTATTGCGTTTGGAATATTAACTGCAATTTTAGCGTTAGTCCTTCCCTTAAGTTTTATAATCGCTCTGCATGTTGCTTTTAATATTGCCGCTATATGGGTTTATGCTGCAATCGTTACAAAACGCCTGCATGATATGAATCTCAGTGGTTGGTGGTTTGGTGGAACATTATTGAGCTATATTGCTTTTGCTGGAATTAGTTTTATATATGACTCAGTGGCCGCTATTGGATTACTTGGGTTATCGTCAGTCATGATAGTCATTTTATTTATACTGGTAGGTTTTGTGCCAGGAAATGCGCGACAAAACAAGTACGGTTATCCTCAACATTAATTCCATAGTCAATGTAAAACCGTCACCAGATCGATATTATTACGTGCTCTGAACTGCTTTATCAGAGAAAAGATTTTCGATGGAGTCTTCGATTTTTTCTTGGATAGAAGACTTCTGAAAAAACAAAACTGATTTCCAGAAAACTCCATGCGGAATAATGTGATGCTCAAACTGTAGCTCAGTTTTTCCATTTGCATCTATTAAGTAGACCTTTGCGTTGGATGAAAAATGCTTTGCTTTAACCGAAGCCGATAGGTTGCTTTCTGATAGCCATTTCAAATGTAAAATATTTGCTTTTTCACCAGAGCTGCTTTCGAAAGCAGAACTATCACTTTTATCCACTCCATCAAGCTCGTTATTTTGTTCTGAACTATCGACCACATTTGAATAACCGGTTGACCAACGGATTACATTTTCTGGTTGTTCAAGCGTACTCGCTAAGCTATCCAATGAGCTCTTGGAGGTAACGGTTGTTGAAAAAGCAAACTCAGGTACGAACATTCCGATCGACAAAAAGATGAGCATTAGCCCAGTAACTATTTGAATTGAACGAATCGCTAATTTCATAAATAACCTTTGAAGTGTTAGATAATGTTAAGGCTGTTTACCGCGAAGCTCGGCGACAATTTTGTGAAGGCTATTGGCAGTAACATCTTGTGCTTGTACAAGTTTGCCGACAGAAAATTTAATTTTTGAGCGCACCCGCCGAGGAATTGAGCTCATTGCAGGTCCATCTTTACGACTAAAGAAGCTGCCCCATAAACCAGACAGCGCCATAGGAACAACTGGAACAGGGGTCCGCTCGATAATTCTCTCGATGCCTGGCTTAAATTCATTCATTTCTCCTGTTGCAGTTAATCTACCTTCAGGGAAAATACAGACCACTTCTCCATGCTCTAGATACTCAGCAACTTGATCGAAAGCCTTTTCCATTAGTTCTGGGTTTTCTTTTGCTGGAGCGATAGGAATTGCTTTGGCGGTTCTAAAAATAAAACTGATGATAGGTGTTTTAAATATTCGATGATCCATCACAAAACGAACGGGCCGACGACAGCATCCCGCAATGATAAGTGCATCCATAAAACTCACATGATTGCAGACCAAAACACAGGCGCCTTCTTCCGGTATTTTTTCTAAACCTCTTAATTTAATACGGTAAAAGATATTGACGAAAATCCATACCAAAAACCGCATTAAAAATTCGGGTACCAAACTGAAAATATAAAGAGAAATTACTGCATTTAAAATACCGGTAATTAATATTATTTCTGGGATCGAAAAACCGGTTTGAATTAGTGTTATCGCCATTATTCCCGACAACACCATAAACAAAGCATTTAAAATATTATTACCAGCAATGATTCGCGATACATGATGCTTTTCACTTCGATGTTGAATCAATGCGTACAAGGGAACAATATAAAATCCACTAAACAAACCGATAAACGCAGAGTCGATAAGAACTCGCCAGTTTTGCCATGCTCTCATAAACTCTAGATTAGTCATTAGTGGCAACGCATCAGTGGTGCTGTTAGCGAAATAAAGATCGACAGTGAATAACGTCATGCCAATGGCACCAAATGGCACCAATCCTATTTCAATTTTTCGGCCACTCATCTTTTCGCACAGTATTGATCCAATCCCGATACCTAAAGAAAAGAAAGTTAACAATAAAGTAAATACACCCGCCTGGCCGCCCAGCGTGTGTTTTGCATAATTTGGCAATTGAGTGAGTATGGTTGCTCCAAAAAACCAGAACCAAGAAATACCTAATACGGAAAGAAATACCACTCGATTTCTACGCATAAAGCCAAAGTTTTTTATGGTTTCGGTAAATGGATTCCAGTTTACTTTTAGTTGAGGTTCAACTGCAGGTGTGTAAGGTATTTTGCGAGATGCTAAATAGCCGAAAATAGCTATTAAAATAACGACTCCAGACACAACAATTAGACCACTTTCAAATCGACTGACGAACTCAACACCAATTATCTGGCCAATTAAAATAGCAAGGAAAGTCCCCATTTCAACCAATCCATTTCCACCTACTAATTCTTTTGTATGTAGATGCTGTGGCAGAATCCCGTACTTAATGGGACCAAATAAAGTTGATTGTAGCCCCATCAAAAAAAGTACGAATAGCAAAAAGGGAACACTTTGTAAGAAAAAGCCTAAACATGCGAGCATCATAACGACAATTTCAAATAATTTTATTTTTTGGATACTAAGATGTTTTTGATACTTTTCCGCTAATTGTCCTGCTGTACCTGAGAATAAGAAAAATGGAAAGATAAATATAACGGCTGCTAAATTTACTAATAATCCTGACTCTGCAGCATCATTGCTTATTACACTAAATGTTATGAGTGTAATAAGAGCATTTTTGAAAACATTATCATTAAGAGCACCTAACGACTGTGTAACAAAAAAGGGTAAAAAGCGACGCTGTTTGAGTAAGTCAAATTGATTACTGGACATTTAATAAAATCTCTTTTGTGTGGTCGTTTGTTTGCTATTTTCAAGTATTAAAATCTATAGAACCAATATTTATCTAAGAGTTTTAAGTTTTCTTAACTTCAGTTCCATTTTAATTGTTGATGTCTTTTATTTGCCAGTTAAAAAATCTAGCACTATTTGACGTTGTTTGTTTTGCTAAATCATGACTGCTGACGCCTCTGAGTTTTGCTACGGTATCGCCTACTGTGACTATATGCATGGGCTCGCAACGTCTCGACTTAGGCTTTGGCGTAAGGTTTCTTGGTATCAAATAAGGCGCATCAGTTTCGAGCATTAATCTATCCTTTGGTATTATTGAAAGAGCATCTATCAAGTCATGGTTTCGCCGCTCATCACATATCCAACCTGTCACACCAATGTAGCAGTCTTGTTCAAGATAACTCATTGCTTGATCTTTATTTCCAGTAAAGCAATGAATCACTTTTGTGGTGAGTCGATTTTGAAATTGCTGAAGTATCCTAATCATTTCCTGGTGAGCGTCACGCTCATGAAGATAGACCGGAAGAGAATATTTTTCAGCTAAATAAAGCTGTTTAGTAAAAACCTCAACTTGTACATCTGGCTCAGAGAAATTTCGATTAAAATCCAATCCGCATTCTCCAACAGCAACCACTAGTGGTGAAGAAAATAAACTTTCCAAATCATTCCAAGATTCTGAGTTCATGGTTTTCGCATCGTGTGGGTGACAACCGGCTGTGCAACGCAGAAAGTCAGGGTACTGTTCAGCCCATTTAAGCGCTTCTAATGAATGCTCTAAGTCAGTACCAACAATTAACATTCGTGTCACACCAGAATGTATCGCGCGCTCAATGACCTCTCGAGCATCTTTCTCAAATTGTTTGTTGGATAGGTTCACACAAATATCAGTCCACATAATGAATGGATCCTAAACTTATTTTTGCTATTTAACACGGTGATTACTAAAAGTATTAAATAATGTAACCAGAACATGTAATGAGTGCTACCACAATAATCTGGCGATATTCTTATGCTCTAACTTTAACGGTTAGTGGATACAACAGATACACTCAATAAGAACAAAATAGTGGAATTTCTAAGGTACCACTGCTCCAGCTTGTTTTAGGCACCGTTAGATATCTATTTGGTTCCGAATCACTACGCCAATGGTAACTGCCAGAGTGACTTACCGCACGCAAACTTAAATCAACAGATATGTTTGTTTGATACCAGTGTGAAGATTCCATTGGTTTGAGAGTTATTCGTTTTATTTGGGCACCAATGCCTGACCGGCTAACATCGTTTGCAATGTCATATGATACGGTTACTGGCTCAAGACATCGATTGATAAATCGAAAGCCTTTATTCGCTGGCTGGGTTTCAGGATAACTGATTGCAGCGGCCATTTTATCTAACGATGATAACTGGCGATTGTCAGGTATAGGCTCGAAACTGCCATCTAGCCATTTGGCAGGTACAGGGTATTGCATGATTGATAAACGGTCGAAAGGGAAAGCAACAATGCTGGCTTTCGTCAGCGGCATATTGAGTTGTTCACACAGTTCAGGTTTACCATTGGTGTTTTGACTCTCTAACCTAAATTTACAGTTTTCCTGTTGGTGCTCAAGCCATGCGTTGCCGAAAGGCCACTCAGGGTGCAAGAATTCATGTTCGAAGCCCAATATATGTCCAAACTCATGCAGAACAATGCGTTTCTTTTTTGTTAACTCAATGGAAGGATGAGTGATTGACGCGAGATAAACATTGGGATTTCGGTCTTTGCTTAGAGGTTGTCGCCCCAGCATACTGCCATCATAGTGAGCAAACGATATTCTTAGGTGGCTCGAGTCGGGCTGGTTGGAAAAAAACTGGAATTCAATATTGGCGTATCGAGTCCATTCGCGGGCAGTTGTTTTGACAAGTTGATGGTCTTGTTGGTCGCCGTCAATAAACCACACCTTAATAAGACTTCCCGCTTGCCAACGAGAGTCCCTATCGAGCACAGCCGCTAAAGCATCTGGATTTATAACCAATATGAGAAAGCAAAATGTTAAGTTTATTACGCGCATTGAGTGATTGAATTATTGGGTTATCGAGCTGAATCCTTTACACTAGCATTTCTTTCACAGTATGAATGAAATAGGCTCAACATGCGACAGTCTCCTGTAATTGCTCCTTCAATCCTTTCTGCCGACTTTGCCCGACTGGGAGAGGAAGTCGAGAATGTTATTTCAGCAGGAGCTGATTGGGTTCATTTCGACGTAATGGATAATCATTATGTCCCAAATTTAACCATTGGGCCGATGGTGTGCAAAGCGCTACGTGACTTTGGAATTAAAGCGCCAATTGATGTTCATCTAATGGTGAAACCGGTTGATCGAATTATTCCAGACTTTGCTGAAGCTGGTGCGTCGATCATTACTTTTCATCCAGAAGCATCTGAGCACATTGATCGCAGTATTCAGTTAATTAAAGATCATGGCTGTAAAGCTGGTTTGGTCTTTAATCCAGCGACGCCATTACACTACTTAGATTTTGTTATGGATAAACTGGACGTTATTTTATTAATGTCAGTTAATCCTGGATTTGGTGGACAAAAGTTTATTCCTGGAACTCTAGATAAATTAAAACAAGTTCGAGAAAAAATAGATGCATCTGGATTTGATATCCGACTTGAAATCGATGGTGGCGTTAAAGTCGATAATATCGGAGAAATATTCGCAGCGGGTGCCGATAGTTTTGTTGCAGGCTCGGCGATTTTTAATACCGACGATTATGCAGCAACAATTTCAAGCATGCGCAGTGAAATTGCTAAACATCAGTAAAGCGCTACTGCAAATTTGCTTTTTAATAAACTGGAACCGTTAAGTTTAATTTGAAAAATAATTTTGTTAGAGCGGCCTTTTGAATTGAATAACGTTCAAACCGATTTGTATGTAACCTCCACCATGCGCATAATATCCTTAGCTCATACTTGCTTGACTCAGCCTTTGCTAGAGGAGGGCGAGTAATGATTTTGATGATCGATAATTATGATTCCTTTACTTACAATCTAGTTCAATATTTTCTTGAGCTTGGCAATGAGCTAAAAGTTGTCAGAAACGATGAGATTTCAGTCTCGGAAATTAGTAATATTGCGCCCAAACACATTGTCATTTCACCTGGGCCTTGCAGTCCCGATCAAGCAGGCATAAGTTTAAAAGTAATCGAACATTATGCAGGAAAGATTCCAATTTTAGGTGTTTGCCTAGGACATCAGGCTATCGCACAGCATTTTGGCGCTAAAATTGTAAAAGCAGATAACGTGATGCACGGAAAGACATCTAAGATCCATCATCAACAAAAGGGCATTTTCGCTTCGTTACCAAGCCCATTTTTAGCAACTCGCTATCACTCACTCGTTATAAAGCCGTCGAGTTTACCGGATTGTTTTAGTGTGACCGCCTGGACTCAAAATCAACGAGGAGAAAACGAATACATAATGGGTATTCGGCATAAACATTTATCGTTAGAAGGCGTGCAATTTCATCCTGAATCAATATTGAGTGAACATGGTCATCAGCTGCTGCAAAATTTTATCAATGCGAACTCATAGTCGATTGCCAAAATAAGTCGAAAAAACTTACCAGCGCTTTTTTCTCGACCATAGCCAAATGCCACTGATCGCTAAAATGATAAACAGTGCTGCCATTAAATCCATTAACCAGGGACCCCATTGCCCGAGTAAGCGACCACTGTGTAAATCTAAAACGACTCTCTCCCAATTGAGTTGCTGACTTCTAAAACTGTATTGAATTTGCTGAGCGAGCTCTTGCGGTAATGACTCCGCTAGAATCCAACTGGGTTCGCGTATGAAGTTAATAGTGTTTGCCTTATCCCAATCTTTGCTGATTTGAAAAAATCCGTTCTGTGCCTTTACGACAACCATACTTCCACTGGAGGAAATTTGGGTTACCGGTGTTTCAATTAGTAATGGATAAGAAATTTTGTCTATTAATTCATCGGTCGACGTGAACAGTAAAATAGATTCAGTACCTGCGACAAACCACCATTCACCAGTGGGAGCTGCGGCGATTATTTTGTCGGAAAAGTTCGCGAGTTTTGAGTCATCCAGAAAAATAACATCATCAATTTGCGTGATGTAACGCTGTTTAAACTTAAATCCTTCATCGACTTTTGGCAGGTCAATTCCATAAGACTTCAGTAGCCATTGCTGCTCAACTTTACTTTTTGTCAGCCCAAACCCTTCAGGGTGCTGCAACAAAATGCCTGTAATCGAAAGTAGCAGAATAAAGAGAGCTGAAATAACACCAAAGCGTCGATGCCAACGATGAAGGTGAAATGCAATTTTAGGACTTATCGAGCGCTGCGGTTTGTTCATGTCGAGAAAAAGGAGATTGCTTGTGCAAATACAATGCAACACGTGCAAGCTTATTAAGTGCTCTTACCGAAAGTGTTGCGCCAGTGATTCCATCGATATTCTGCGTGAGGTCGAGCTTTTTGTCGAGTGTGGCGCCAATATATTGTTCAGTAAAAAAGCTTTGTTTTACTTCGTAGCCTCTGCTTTCACGGTAAATCAAAACATGCAAGCCTTTGATTTTATCTTCCTCGACAGTAATACCGACGGTAATAGGTTGCTCTTTTCCTATTTCATCTAGTATCCAGGCAGTTCGAACGCCTTTTCCCCAATATTTGATGCGTATCTGATTGGGCTTTCTACCTAAAATAGAGCTAACTTTAGATTTGTGAGGTTTCGTGAGCCAGAAATAATGTTGCTCAGGTTCTTCTGAAAAAGTCTTATCAATGAATTTATCGGGCGATAAATAAACCTCTTCGTTGGAAAACGAAGGAAAACTTAACATTAATAAAAATAGTGCAGCTAATGCTTTCATATCATCTCGAGGGCAGCGTAAGGGCTGCCCTGAATTGTGGGACTATTAAAACTGGTATCCGAAACCAACATTGTAGCCAGAACCATCTTGTGCTCCCAGTCGATTTTCGGTATCAAACTTGAATACCACATTTGGGTGCAGCCAGTAGTTAACCCCAACATTTACTTGTCGGTTTTCTGTATCAACGATACTTGCTGATCCCGCTTCGTTATCCCAAACAGAGTATCGAGCAAAAAAGCCAATTTCTTCAGATAGTTTGTAAGATGGCTCTACAAAGTAACCGTTTTGCTTGTCTTTACCTAGGTTGTCGGCTAATTCTGAGTCGATGTCCCATTGTGCATAAAGAGCTTTCAAGCCGAATGCACCTGATTGATAGGCAACATGGGTTTCGAATAACTGAGCGCTAGCATCAGCAATACCTTGTGTAATGTCGTCTTGATGCTGAATTACTGCCGCAACTTCCAATCCAGGCACGCCAGTGTATTTTAAGCGAGTGGTATAAGCAAAAGCGTCAGCATTTGCTTTCGCAACTTTTTGACGACCACCGCGAATGTCAAAGTCAGCCACATCAACTTCAAGTCCACTGTGAGCTGCAAAATCAAGAGTCAAACCTTCTCCAAAACGGAATGAAGCAGAGGCGCCGGCCTCCCACCAAGTTGTTGGAATGACATTTTTTTCAATTGGGTTTCGTTCAACACCATAAAAGGTATCCGGCTCATGTGTCTCGTTGAGTAATCCAACTGGCACGAGGAAAAGACCACTTTTTAAAGTTGTACTGTTGTTAACATCGTATTCAACGTAAGCTTGTTCTAGCTCTACAGCTCCTGGTTTGCCTTCGCCTGAATAAGAGTGTTCAACTTCTAATTCGGAGAAAAATCTTAGCCTTTCATTAAACTTATGGCTGATAAACAAAACAAATCGGTGAAAGTCGATGTCCTCTTGTGTGCCGAAGTTATTGTAATGCAGCTCCCCGTATCCACCTATATTTGTACGGCTATTGGTATTTGACGTCGGTGTAGCTTCCATGGCTTCTATAGTAGTGTTTAGTTTGGCTTCTAATTGTTCAATTTTCTTAGCTTGTTCTTCGAGAGCCTTTTTTAGTTCTTCTGTTGTTGGTTGCTCAGCTGCTTGAGCTGATGCTGTAAGCGCGCTAAAAATTGCAAAAGGCAGCAAACGCATTGTTGTCATTCCCCTAATCTCCAAGTGCTTTGTTTTCTATTAAAAGTGGCTGAATTATAGTGACTTGTAATCTAAATGCAAATCATTTTCATTAATATTTATATTAAGAGTTTTGTATCTGCTTAATTTGAAAAGTATCTGTGGAGTTAGTAGGGGCAGCCATTTAGATGAGGGCGGAGATTTAGGGTATAAAACTATCATTCTAGAAATGAAAAAAGCTCCTAACAAGGAGCTTTTTTCTCGTGAAGATTACGCTGGCATTGTAAGTGGCAACAGCTAACGTGCGCCAAATATAACCATAGTTTTCCCTTTCACGTGGATATGCCCTTGCTCTTCAAGAACCTTCAGTACGCGACCAACCATTTCTCTAGAACAACCAACTATCCGTCCTAGTTCCTGACGAGTGATTTTAATCTGCATCCCGTCAGGATGGGTCATAGCATCAGGCTCTTTGCACAGGTCTAGCAGTGCTCTGGCAACTCGTCCTGTGACATCCATGAAAGCCAAATCGCCAACTTTACGACTGGTGTTGCGTAGTCGCAATGCCATTTGACCTGATAGCTTCATTAGTATCTTAGGGTTTTGCTCAACCAATTGTTGAAATTTAGAGTAGCCAATTTCAGCAATCTCGCTTTCTGCTTTGGCTTTAACCCAAGCACTGCGAATATCCTGGCCATCAAACAATCCCATTTCACCGAAGAAGTCACCTGCATTCAAGTAAGCAAGCACCAGTTCTCTGCCATCGTTGTCTTCTATCACAACAGACACTGATCCTTCCAAAATGAAGTATAGGGAGTCTGACTTATCCCCTTGATAAATAATGGTGCTTTTCGCTGGGTAGCGACGACGATGGCAATGTGTAATGAACCATTCCATCGTTTCATCTTTTGCAATAAATCTAGGTAATGACATAGGCCTGTCTTAAAATGTTGTCGTCAAAACTTATAAGGTTCATTAACTGTAGCATAAAGTTACAGAAGAGGTGTAGATTTAATTAAATCAGCAGCTTATCCCAACAACTTAATCCAACAAATGAGGAAACAGCAAAATGAAGGCAGTGGTACGGTGGCAACAAGGTTTAAATTTTGAGTCTGAGATGGAGAGCGGAAGAAAAATGCAGTTAAGCGGAGAGGGTGAGTACATGTCACCAATGGAGCTGGTTCTGCAAGCTGTTGGTGGATGTTCATCGATTGATGTTGTCATGATTTTGCAGAAGGCCCGTCAAACGATTACTGGATGTGAGTGCCAACTTACTGCAGAAAGGGCTGAGACAGACCCAAAAGTATTCACCAAAATAAACGCTCATTATGTCGTGACTGGAACTGATTTAGCAGAAAAGCAAGTCGCAAGAGCTTGTGAACTGTCAATGGAAAAATACTGCTCTGTGTCGCTAATGTTGAAAGGAAAAGTCGACATCACATATTCATTTGAAGTGCGATCGAACTAATAGTACGACAAATGTATTCATTGTTGACATTATGTATTCATATGAATACAATTGTATTCAAGCAAGCTTGCAATGATTTTGGAGAATTAACATGACGGCTCGAACGGTGCCGCTGAGCGTCAGAGTTTCGCATGAAGATGCAGATTTTCTCGCCGAGTTAGAAATGGAAGGTGCGGAAACGCCTAGCGAAAAATTAAGAGCATTGATCAATGAAGCCCGAAGACGAACTGATTCAACTACGGGGTTTTCGGAGTCTCAATTGGAGTTGCGGCGAACAATACAGCCGCTAATAGAAAAAGTACAAGACTATGAAGCTGGAAATGAAGCTTACAGTCAATTGCTTCATCTGGCATTGGAGTGGATTCCTGAAGCTATGGCGGAATTGATTGCTCAGAGGTTTGCAATCAAAGGCGAAGCGAGCAGAGATGAAATGTTGCAGCTCGAACGTCGAACGTCAGATCGAGTGTTCCGGCTGATTGAAGGTTTTTTAAGGCTTGCGGTAACGCAAGAATGTGAAGGATATGATCCTCAGGTCGTGCAGAAACGACTTCCGAGGTTGCGCCAATTAATTCAATTGATGCAATTATTGGAGAAAGACAAAGCACCCTGAGGCAGTGAGTGATGATCATCGTTGATGATGATTATTGTCCAGAAGGAGGGGTGTTATGGCGTTTTTAATAATCTTTGTTTTTACATTGATATTTTTTCCCAGTTGGAGCTTGGAGCTTTTGGGAGTTGGCGCATGCGTTTTAAGTTGCCTTGCCATTTTAAAAGCGGGCAGTGAGCAACTGACGACTGGTAAGCGTCACCCGGCCAATGATCAAATCATCAAGGCTAATTTGGCAGAAGCAATTGTTGATTAAATTCGATAAACGATGGTTTTCATGAGTTTGGCCATAGCTTTCATCATACTTTGCACAGCACCTGGTAGTTCAGCTCCTCCAGCTGCTTCTGCTGCTTGTGCATGATGAAGCTCGTCTTGTCTCATTTGCTGTAAAATTGCACGGGAGCTATCATCATGCTCAGGTAAATTCGCAAGGTGTTCGTCGAGGTGTTTTACTACCTGTCTTTCTGTTTCAGCGACAAACCCTAGCGACCACTTGTCTCCAGCCAGTCCGGCTAAGGCGCCAAGAGAGAATGAACCAACATACCAAATTGGATTAAGTAGACTTGTATGGGTGCTAAGTTGCTTTAAACGTTGATCGCACCAAGCTAAATGGTCGTTTTCTTCTTTTGCCGCTTGCTCCATTTGGTCTCTAACATCGGGTAGTCGGGCTGTCAGAGCCTGACCCTGATACAAAGCTTGAGCGCATATTTCGCCGCAGTGGTTGATGCGCATTAACCCTGAAGCGTGGTTCTTTTCCTCGGGACTCAGTTCAGGCTCCGGTAAATTGCTTGCAGGGTTGTCACGTTGAGTCGTTTGATAGCTCCCGTGAAGTGTTCTCAAGGCGTTATCCGCCGCAGAACAAAATTTATCAAGCATTGAAAGTGTTCGCATAATATTTTCGGTTTTGTTCAATGTTAAAAGCGAATACCATTATAAGGAAAATTTAACGAGTCACATTAAAATTATTAGATTAGCTATCGACTAATGTGATTTATTTTATTTATATCAAGGGGTTATAAGTTAATGAGTGGAACGACTGATCGGCGCGATTTAGAATTACTGATAAAATCACGTAACCCAATTATTGGCATCGAGAGTCATGAAGAAAATCGAGCGCTAAAATTATTATCAGACATTGCTCGAAACTTGAATCAACCCATGTTTACCTGGGATATCGTAGATGGATTAAAACGTTATGATTTACTGGATAACTTTGATGCGTTATCAGAAACCAGTAAGCCAGATGAAATGCTTCGTCATATTCTGGGCGCCCATCGCCCTTCTATTTATGTGCTCTGCGACTTCCATCCTTACACTGAAGAAGCTCCACAAATAGTTCGACTGTTAAAAGAAGTTGTTTTAAAACAAGCAGAGCACGGTCACACGTTAGTGTTAATTTCACATCAATTAGATATTCCCAGTGAAATCAAGCGATTTGTTTCTCGTTTCGATATGGCGCTTCCAGGTAAAGAGCAGCTGGATAAAATGATACGGCGTGAAGCAAAAGTCTGGTCACAGCGTAATGGACAAAAAGTTCGCACCGACTCAAAAACTTTGGAGCGCTTAATCAATAACCTGCAGGGACTCACTCTTTCTGATGCCACACGACTGGTCCGAAACGTCATCACCGATGATGGTGCAATCACAGAAGATGAATTACCTTCGGTGAACAAGGCCAAATTTGAATTATTGAACATGGAAGGAGTATTGAGTTTTGAGTATGAAACATCAAAGTTTGCGGAAGTCGGTGGGCTTAATAATCTAAAGCGCTGGTTGAAACAGCGCGAAGTTGTGTTTCACAAACGCGATGAGATAGAGCTTGACCCACCAAAAGGTTTAATGATGGTTGGTGTTCAAGGTGGCGGTAAGAGTCTTGCTGCAAAAGCGGTTGCAGGGATGTGGAGTGTGCCTTTACTACGATTAGACTTCGGAGCGCTTTACAATAAGTACCATGGTGAGACCGAGCGTAATTTACGTGAGGCATTAAATATGGCAGAACTTATGGCGCCATGTGTACTTTGGTTTGATGAAATTGAAAAAGGGATTTCAACTCAAGACAGTGATGGCGGAACATCACAACGAGTTTTAGGAACATTATTAACGTGGATGGCTGAGAACGAGAAACCGGTTTTTGTTGTTTCAACTGCCAATGATATTTCTCGCTTGCCACCAGAGTTAATTAGAAAAGGTCGATTAGACGAAATATTTTTTGTCGACTTACCTGAGTATGAAGCGAGGAAAGAAATCTTTGCAATTCATCTGGGAAAACGAAAGCAATCAGTCGACAGCTTTGACTTAGATCAATTAGCGTCATCCTGCGACGGTTTTACCGGATCAGAAATAGAGCAAGCAGTGGTGTCTGGCTTATATCATAGCTACGGACAAAGCACGCCACTTAATAATGAAATATTGCTTGATGAAATTAAAAATACACGGCCTTTATCTGTTGTTATGTCAGAAAAAATGAACGAACTTAGAAACTGGGCGGCAGGTCGAACAATTTCTGCGAATTAAAGTGAGTGAAATGAAACTTTATTATTCTAACGCGTCTCCATATGCGCGAACGGCTCAAGTGGTATTGCGTGAAATTGCTATTGATAATGCTGAACTTGATCCCCAAGTTATCGAGGTGCCGACACATCCATTCGATAATGAACCTGAATTTTTAACGGCAAACCCTCTTGGTAAAGTCCCCTGTTTAATACTTGAAAGTGGTCAATCAGTTTTTGACAGTGAGGTCATCTGTCAGTATTTAGATGCCAAGTTTAATCACGGTAAATTTTGGCAACCAATAGCCAATGACTGGCAACTGCGTTGTATCTACTCGGAGATTTCTGGGTTACTCGATTTGGCGGTAGCATTAAGGCAGGAAAAAATGCGTGAAGCTGAGAGTTTACGCTCGGATTTTTGGTGGAGCCGATTTGAATCAGGTTTATCAAGAGGGATGCAATGGTTAACAAAACGAATAACAGAGGTGCCTGAGTCGATAAACCTAATCAATATTAATTTAATTTGCTTAATGGATTATTTGAGTTTTCGGCATCCTGAGTTTGCTAATTTCAACGAAAGCTTATTAAGTCGATATGAAGTTTTTACTTCACGCGAAACTTTTGTTAATACAAAGCCAAGGGACTGATTGCTAATTAGTTGTTCATGAAGATAATTTAAAAATTAAAAAAGGCCGCTTCAGCGGCCTTTTTTATTGCTCTCTCGCAATCGCTTTATGGCCTATGTCCGTTCGTTTGTAACAGTCTTTCCAATTTATAGACTCGGCTCTTTGATAAGCAACTTTTTGAGCATCAGATACTGAATCACCGAGCCCAACAACGCACAACACTCGACCACCAGCGGTCACCACTTGATTATCCTGTAGTTTGGTTCCTGCATGAAAAACTTTTGTGTCCGCCATATTGGCATCAAGTCCAGAAATGACGTCTCCTTTATTGTAACTGTCGGGATAACCTCCTGCTGCAATTACAACTCCGAGCGCTGCTCGTGAATCCCATAGACATTCTGTTTGATCGAGTTTTTGCTCAGTGGCATTTAGACACAGATCGACGAGATCGGATTGCATGCGCATCATTATCGGTTGAGTTTCAGGATCTCCAAACCGACAGTTGTATTCCAGTACTTTGGGAATACCGTTGGCATCAATCATTAAACCTGCATACAAAAAGCCGGTGTAAGGATGTCCTTCTTGTTCCATCCCTTTTACTGTTGGCCAAATGACTTGTTCCATCACAGCATCATGCATTTTTTGCGTCACAACTGGTGCAGGTGAGTAGGCGCCCATTCCACCTGTGTTAGGTCCTTTATCACCATTATCCCGCGCTTTATGATCTTGAGAGGTTGCAAGTGGAAGAATGTTCTTGCCATCAACCATCACAATAAAGCTTGCCTCTTCTCCTTGAAGAAACTCTTCAATAACTACTCTTGATCCAGCGTCCCCAAACTTATTGCCTTCTAACATGTCATCAATAGCTGCGAAAGCTTCTGCTTCTGACTGCGCAATGATGACTCCTTTTCCCGCAGCTAGCCCGTCTGCCTTGATAACGATAGGGGTACCTTGTTCGCGAACATAATCTTTTGCAGCTGTAATATCGGTAAAGTTACCGTATGCAGCAGTCGGAATTTTGTGTCTTGCTAAAAAGTCCTTGGTAAATGCTTTGGAACCCTCCAACTGGGCAGCGCCTTTTGTAGGCCCAAAAACTTTGAGATTAGCAGCTCTAAATTTGTCAACCACTCCTAGTACCAGCGGTGCTTCGGGCCCAACGATGGTTAAATCTATTGATTTATCTTGGGCAAACTTAAGTAGCCCTTCGATATCATCCGCAGCAATAGGTACATTTTCTAGTTTAGGCTCGATTGCTGTTCCGGCATTTCCTGGTGCTACAAATACAGTGTTTACTTCTGGGTTTTGCGCTGCTTTCCATGCTAACGCATGCTCGCGGCCGCCGCCGCCGATGACAAGAATGTTCATTGAAGGGCTCACTCTAAAATTGAAGAGCGAATTTTAACGTGAATAAGAGCAAGGTGAAAGTTGAAAGGCAGTTTAGCTCCTTACAATTTCTACGAAGAGTTTAACTCAGAATTTTGCTGATAGGCCAATTCCAGCGGTGTCACCTCCAAAATCATCAGCTTCGTAACGGATATAGGCACCAAAGTTATTTGTAAAGTCTTGACGTGCACCAACACCTAAGGTTGTACGAGTAAGTGCACCAACAATTTTGTTAGCAAGTTCTAACGAAATCTCAGTACTTGGAGTAACCATTAATCTAAGACCAACCGCTAGGTCATAGCCATTGCTAGAAGTATTGGATGAAGCAAAATCATCAGAAAAGTGAATGTACTCCGCTTGGGTAAAAAATGAAATGTTGTCGTGTACAGGTGTTTTATATCCAGCACCGATAGAGAAGGTTAAGGCATCAATGTCGTCATTGTCTTCGAGCCAGGCTACTCCATAAAGGTTATCTTGTAATTCAAAATCATGAGAAATTTATAACCGCTTGTTTGAGTCATAGTATCCAACTTCGACAAGATTATACGTTGGTTGTTCAGCATTGATAGTAATTGATATGCCAGCAAGTATTGCGATTAAAAATTGACTTTGTTCATTTTGATTTTCCTTCCATTATTAATTTGCTAGAAAGTTTTTATTAGTAAGTCATTTTAGCTATTGGAAACTGAATGTGGTCTTAACAGAAAAAGGTAACTGTGTAACCTAGCAAACTTCAAGAGCTGCTGAAGTGCAGCCCTCTGAGAATCAATATAATTATTAAAATTTTACAGAGATACCCAATCCAACCGCATCGCCCCCAAAATCGTTAATGTCGTAACGAATATAGCCGCCAAAGTTATCGGTGAAGTCCTGACGTACGCCAACACCAACAGTAGTGAAAGTAGATGATTCAATGTTTCGATTGGAAATGTCAAAAGAAAGTTCTGTACTTTTTGTTACCATCGATCGAACGCCCATCGTGATGTCATAACCATTGCTTGAGATTTCAGTTGGTCCCAATTCGCTTGAGTAGTCGGTGTATTCCGCTTGTGCAAAAAAGGAACTGCTGTTGTTAATCGCGGTTTTGTAACCAGCGCCGAAGGAGTAAGCGGTAAACTCATCAAAGTAATCATCCATATACCAGGCGACTCCAAAAAAATTGTCGTTTATTTCAAAATTTCCTTGCAGCTCCAAACGAGTACTATAATCGCTAAACCCTGCTTCTATAAAATTATAAGACGGTTGTTCTGCTTTTAAGTCAAAAGAAAAACCGGCGACTAACACTGATACTAATATTACTTTATACATTTTCTTTCCTTTCTTTAGTTAATCTGATTGAGCACTTTCGTATATGAGCCTGATAACTTAGACGTAGAAAACTAAACAAGTTCTGAAGAGAAAATGTGAATTTGACACAAGAATAAAAAAGGCCACTCTAAAGTGGCCTTAAAACAGGGAGATGTTTTAATTAGAACTTTAGCGATACGCCAACACCATAAGCATCATCACCAAAATCGTTTCGATCATACCGAACATAAGCACCAAAGTTGTCGGTGAAACCTTGACGAACACCCAGGCCAAGAGTTGTATAAGTGAAGTCGTCTATATTTCGGTTAGCTAGCTCAGCGAAAAGTTCTGTATCCTTTGCAACCATTGAGCGAGCTCCGATAGTGATATTATAACCATCTTCTGACGTGCTGAATGAACCGTCTTCAAAGTCATAGTCTACATATTCGAATTGGGCGAAAAATGATGTATTGTCATTTAATGGCATTTTATAACCTGCACCAAGTGTAAATGTCGTAACATCAATGTCACCAAAAGGGTCTTCTTCGGTTAATAGCTCGTAAGATGCCACACCATAAAAGTTTTCATTGATTTCGAAGTTACCTAAAACCTTAGTTGAGTCGTCTTCATCGTATTTAATGATGCCCGCTTCTACGAAGTTGTAAGAAGGTTGCTCAGCATTTAAGCCAAACGATAAACCTGCTAATACGGCTGATACTAAAATAGATTTTTTCATTGTTGTTCCCTTAATAACTTATTATTGAAATTCCACAACCTTGGTTGCTTGCAGAGTATATTACAAAAAGAAAACTGAACGAATTCTGAATGTAAAAATGTTGATTAGTCACAAAAATAAAAAAGGCCGCTGTTTAGCGGCCTTAATTTAAAAGTGTACTTATTTAGAATTTTAGTGATACACCAACGCCATAAGAGTCATCACCAAAATCATCTCGATCATATCGTGCATAAGCTCCGAAGTTATCCGTGAAGCTTTGACGCACACCAAGACCCAAAGTAGTCGCTGTACTGGAGTCAATGTTCTTATTGGCGATTTCGCCGAACAATTCTGTGTTCTCAGCTACCATGCTGCGCACTCCGACTGTTAAATTATAGCCATCTTCTGAGCCACTACCGAAACTTGTATCGATTTCATAATCGGTATATTCGACTTGTGCAAAGAAAGACGTATCTTTATTTAAAGGCATTTTGTAACCAGCTCCTAGCGAAAGAATTGTCAAATCAACATCCCCGAAAAATGTTTCCTCACTGAGCAGTTCGTAAGATGCAACGCCATAAAAATTTTCGTTGATCTCGAAGTTACCTAAAAGTTTTGTTGAGTCATCGTCGTCGTATTTTACGATACCAGCTTCAACGAAGTTATAAGAGGGTTGCTCTGCGCTTACGCCGAAAGATAAACCTGCGATTACGGCTGATACTAAAATTGATTTTTTCATTGTTGTTTCCTTCAAGTAATTAATTGTTATCGCAACCTATGTTGCTTGACGGCTATATTAGTCAAAGAAAACTGAACGAATTCTGAATGGAAAATACGAAAAATGTGAAAATTACACAATCTGAAAATAAAAAGGCCGGTTCAACCAGCCTTTTTTGATTTTATTGGATCTATTTGAACTCGTTAGAGTTTAAAACTAATGCCTGAAGTGCCTCATACCGGTGAGTACCATGGCCATATCGTGCTCATCAGCAGCGGCAATGACTTCTTCATCTCTCATTGAGCCGCCTGGCTGTATTACGGCGGTTATACCGGCTTCTGCAGCAGAGTCGATACCATCACGAAATGGGAAGAAAGCGTCTGATGCCATAACCGAACCGCGAACCGTTAAGTTTTCATCGGCCGCTTTGATTCCAGCAATTTTTGCGCTGTAAACACGACTCATTTGGCCTGCACCAACACCAATGGTTTGCTGGTCTTTTGCATAAACAATAGCGTTAGATTTTACAAATTTAGCGACTTTCCAACAAAACAGTAGATCTCGCATTTCTTGTTCAGTAGGCGTTCGTTTGGAAACTATTTTTAAATCATTCATTCCAATAACACCAAGATCTTTATCTTGAACTAACAAACCGCCGTTAACGCGTTTGTAGTCGAGCGCATTGAATGCATTTTTCCATTCACCACAAGCAAGTAGGCGCACATTTTTTTTGGTCGCTACTATCTCTGCGGCCTCATTGGAAATCTTTGGCGCGATTATTACCTCTACGAATTGTCGATCGACAATCGCTGCAGCAGTGTCTTTATCCAGTTCGCGGTTGAAAGCAATGATGCCGCCAAAAGCAGAAGTAGGGTCTGTTTGGTAAGCCCGGTTGTAAGCGTCCAGAATATCTTTACCTTGTGCGACTCCACATGGATTTGCGTGTTTGACAATCACACATGCTGGCGAAGAGAAACTCTTTACACATTCAAGCGCTGCATCTGTATCGGCAACGTTATTAAATGAAAGTTCCTTTCCCTGAATTTGTTTTGCGGTTGAAACACTGGCTTCTTTTGCAGTGCTTTCAATGTAGAACGCTGCTTTTTGGTGAGGGTTTTCACCATACCTCATGTCTTGAGCTTTATTAAACTGCAAAGATAAAGTTTCAGGAAAATCCTTGGGCTCTTGTTTATTGTCCAGTCGAGCACTGAGGTAATTTGAAATTGCACCGTCATATTTTGCAGTATGAGCAAAAGTTTTAGTGGCTAGCTCAAAGCGTAAATTATAGTCAGTTCCATTATTGTCTTTGAGAGCTGATATCACTCGGCCGTAATCAAGATGATCAACAACCACAGTAACGTCGTTATGATTTTTGGCAGCAGCTCGCAACATGGTTGGTCCACCGATATCAATGTTTTCTATTGCCAAAGGTAGATCGCAGTCGTCTCGAGCGATGGTTTGTTCGAATGGATATAAATTAACAACTAATAAATCGATACCCACAATACCATGCTCAGACATGATGCTGTCATCGGTGCCACGACGACCTAATAAAGCGCCATGTATTTTCGGATGTAATGTTTTAATTCTACCGTCCATCATTTCTGGAAAGCCGGTATAAGACGACACTTCGGTGACTTCAATACCTTTTTCTGCAAGGAGTTTGGCGGTGCCACCAGTAGAAAGTATTTCTATATTGTGTTCGGCGAGTTGTGTGGCAAATTCAACAACTCCAGTTTTATCCGAAACGCTAATTAAAGCACGTCGAATGGGGCGTAACTGTTGCATTATTGCGCCTCTTATCTAGGAATAGATTTGAAAAGTAAGGTTAGGTGAAAAGCGTCAGGCAGAGTCAAAGCTCTGCCTGTGATAGGATTAGTTTAAGCCGTAAATCTTCAGTTTCTTACGAAGTGTTCCGCGATTTAATCCTAGTATGACGGCTGCTTTTGTTTGATTGCCCCGGGTATATTCCATCACTCGCTCAAGTAAAGGCGCTTCAATTTCAGCAAGAACCATTTCATATAGCTCAGAAGGCTGTTGGCCATCCAGTGAGTCGAAATAGTTCTTTATGGCGATGTTAACACTCTCACGCAATGTTGGTTGTTGGTTTACCGGTGCTGCGCTGATATTGTCCGAAGTTGTTACGGTTTCCATAGTTTCTAGAATGCTCATGCTACTTTTGCCTGTTTCAATTTTTGTTGTTGAAAGAACTGCTTCGCAGCTTCCAGTTGTTCTTCTGCAGTTTCGATTCTAACGAATTGATTGCGAAAAACTTGACTGTCTTGCTGCTCCTTCAAATACCAGGAAACATGCTTTCGAGCGATGCGTGTTCCCTGACCTTTCCCATAAAACGAATGCAGATGACTGATGTGTCTTAACATTATGTCTTCTACTTCGTGGACTTCTGGTTCTTCTAACCGGCTCCCAGTTTCCAGGAAATGCAAAATCTCTCTGAAAATCCAGGGGCGACCCTGAGCCGCTCGACCGATCATTATTGCGTCAGCTCCGGTTGCTGCTAGAACGTGTTTAGCTTTTTCTGGTGTGTTGATATCACCGTTGGCAATTACTGGAATATTGACACTTTGTTTTATTAAACGAATCGTGTTGTATTCCGCCTCACCTTTATAGCCACACGCTCGAGTACGACCATGAACTGCCAAAGAAGCAATGCCTGCCGCCTCTGCGATTTGCGCAATCATTACCCCATTTTTATTATCACCGTCCCAGCCAGTCCGTATTTTTAAAGTGACCGGCACAGAAACAGCGTTTGTTACTGCGGTTAAAATTTTCTCGACTAACTCTGGTTCTCGCATTAATGCAGAACCTGCAGCTTTATTGCATACTTTTTTCGCAGGACAACCCATATTGATGTCGATGACTTGAGCACCCTGTTCAACATTGTAAACAGCAGCTTGTGCCATCATGTCAGGATCGGCCCCGGCAATTTGTACCGAACGAATACCTGCTTCACCTGTATGGTCTGAACGTAAACGACTCTTACGTGTATCACGCAATTTGGGATTAGACGCTACCATTTCTGATACTGTCATTCCCGCGCCGAGTTCTTTGCAAAGCATGCGAAATGGTCTGTCGGTTACACCGGCCATAGGAGCCAGAACTAACTGATTGTCCAGCTGGTACGGACCTATTTTCATGTGCTTCCGAAAACCTAAGTCAGAGCTGGTTAAGAAAGCGCCAAATCATACACTTTTTGACCGATGATTAAAACGAAAAAAGTTATCTATTAAGGCTTGATTTTTAGGATAATTGTTAAAACAAACAGTTAGCTCCACAGGTTTTCAAAAAAAGTGAATTGTTTGCTTTTTGAACAGCCAGAAAATACGGCAAATTTAACAAATGTTGATGGTTTTTCTTACTTAAAATCAAATTCAAAGCCAAAGGCGTTCGCATAAGCCTGCTTTGCTCGAATGAGAATTAAGGTCTTCTGTCCTATGGGCATTTTGCTATTACGGGTGTCGATCGACAGATATTCCTCAGGTGTATGGGTTTCGCGCGACACTATTTCACCTCGAGTGTCTGTGAAGGCAATTTCTACCGTTGGGTAAGGTTGCTCGAAGTCGGCATTGTTGCGAATGTATAAATTAAATTCAGTAATATCGGGATTATCATCTGCCGGTCGAATGTCTCTTTGCAAAAGTTCTATAGCACCAATATTGCGTCTTTCCTGCAACTCGCAGGGAGCAACTGTACACATACTATGAACCAGGCCACCCCAGGTATCGTCCCATGCTAAAGTTTGTCTGTCGGTCCACAAAGTGGTTACTCCCCAGATAAGAGCGATGAAGCAAATACCAATGCCGCTTAGCCATTTCCACTTGTGGCTTTTCTGCTGCACCATATCGTCAAATTCATCGAGCGGATCGGGTTCCAGAGTATCACTGCCAATCGATTGATTTAGCCGATCTATAGAAAATTCATCTTCGAAAGAAAAGTCATCATCAGAGGTATCATGATCTTTCGGTCCTCGACTAAACTCCGAAGCCGAAGGGGTAGAGGATGGTTTAGCACCAAGCGTTGTTTTTTCGACCTCAGAAGATCGGGTTGACTCTTGTTGATCATCTAAGTCGTCTTCTATTGCCAACGAAGAATCATCAAAATGATTGTCGTCTATAGAGTCTGGTTCATATTCGAGTGTAGAGTCATCTCCATCGATATGGTCATCTTTGAAGCTTATTTCATCTGAGTAATTGTCAGCACTATCGGATTCATCATCGAAAAGGTTATGAAAATCATCGTCAGACAGCGAGCTATTGTCGGCATCTGTTTCTGCCTTATCATCTGAAGCCTGCTCTTCTTCTAAACTATGTAAGTTCGCGAAATCACTATCATCGTCTTGATTGTCCGCTTCACTATCACTATCACTATCACTGTCGCTGTCAGTTAGCCAGTCGCCTGGATCCGGAGCATCAAAAGGAGACTCTTTGACAAATGCTGAGCCCGATGAAGATTCATTATTTGGCATTAGTTGATCAGTAGCTGGATTTGGTTTCCATTCCTCATCTAATTGACTTTCTTGCAGGTCATCAGCTTCGATATCAATGCTTGTGTCATCAGAGTCGGTCCAGTCTATTTCAAATCCATCAACACTGGATGACGACTCTGAAAACTCGGAATTACTGTCGTTTAAATCTGTATCTTCGAAAATAGATTCATTTGTTTCGGGAGCGTTTACCTCAGTATCGTTTATCTCAGTGTCATGAAACTGAATATAGTTAGATTCGGTTTCATCAATTTCCGCAATTGGTTCGTCTTCAACCTCACCGTGTGAAAGATGTTCCTGAGCCGAAAGTCGATCTTGATGATCATCGGTTTTGAATTGCTCGCTGCTACTTTCTTCTAGTGTAGTTTCTTCGAATGATGTTGAAGAGTTATCGATTTCAGTTGCAGTTTTTTGCTGAGTCGAAGCCTCTAGCATTGCTTCTGCTGAAGCTGCTGTAGAAGGGTTTACACTCGAAGGACTTTCTTCGTAAGAACTTGCTTTGGTAGAGCTTGCAGCAGAAGAATCAGCATCAGATTGTTTCGGTTTTACAAGGTAGTTGGTGGCGACAAAAACGTTCAGGCATGCTCCGCAACGAACTTTCCCGTGAGCAATCTTTAAATGTTGCTCGGTAACGCGAAAAACTGTTCCACATTCTGGGCATCGAGTAAAAGTCGATTGCGACATGAGCACAGGTATCCCTTAAAACTTTTTGTATTTATTATAAGTGTTTTGTATGCGCAGTATAGTGAACCCATCTACTGTTTAAAGGACATGGCTGTTGTTGTTTAAGGTCAGCTCTAACGTTTTTGTCCTTCTAGACGAACCCAGTCTTCTTGTTGTACTGCAGGTTTCATAGTAAACCATTTTTCGTAATGTTGGCTAATTTCTTCGGCCTGCTCGGCGAGTAAACCAGAAAGCACCAAATGACCATTTGGCTTTACCTTATTCGCAATGGAAGGCGCTAATGATTTTAGAGGACCTGCCAAAATATTAGCGACCACCACGTCAAAAGTTATCTCGTCTGCTATCTCAGGTTGTCCTACATGGATTTCATCTGCTGCTATTTGATTTCGAGACATATTGTCGTGAGTTGCAATGATTGCTTGAGGATCGATATCTACTGCGACGATATCTTTGGCTCCTAATAATTGCGCTGCAACCGCCAAAATTCCACTGCCACAACCATAATCTAATAAACTTTTATCTTGTAAATTCGCTCCATCAAGCCACTTCAAGCATAATCCAGTCGTTGGGTGTGTTCCGGTACCAAACGCCAGGCCAGGGTCGAGTAATAAATTGACGGCGTTGGGATTAGGAGGTTCACACCAACTCGGAACCACCCAGAGACGTTCTCCAAATTGAATTGGATGAAAATTGTCCATCCAGGCTCGTTCCCAATCTTTATCTTCGAGTTGTTCGAATTTTGCAGATTGAATCACCCTACTCAAATGGCTATCAGCACAAGCCGATAATATTCCATCAGTGTCGCAGCTAGCGTCAAAAAGAGCGGTAACATTTAGCGCTTCCCACAATGGTGTCTCGCCAGGTAAGGGCTCTAATATCGGCTTGTCTTCAGCATCTTCATAAGTAAGCGATAGAGCGCCTAGCTCAGTAAGAAAATCCGATACTGGCTCAACGTTAGGTTGCGATGTTGAAAATTTAAGTTGTAACCAAGGCATGAAAAACCTTTTATGAAAATTGGTAATTTACAATAGTTAAAGTTTACCACTGCGTTTGATTTTGAAATACTGATTAACGAGATCTGTCGCAAGTTTTTCTGGTGTGGTATCAATCGCAAGTACACCTTCGTTAGCACATTGATTCATGGTTTTTTGTCGCGCATGAAGAAAATGAGTACTTTCAGCGTATTTAAGAGCACTATTAAAATCGACGACATTTTCCTCGATTGCTTTATCAAGCGATTGCTCTCTCAAGTTCGCCAATAAAACCAAGTGGTGCTGATTCAATAAGCGAATAGCGGGTTTCAGTTCTGGCCAGTCGTCATCTCGGCAATTGGTTACTAAAACTACCAATGAACGCTTTCGAATTCGTTTGTTTAACTCTGTCGCAGCCTCAACGTAATCAGACGCATGTAATGTAGGATGTATATCGTAAACTTGATTAAGTAACTGATTAATAAAATAAGTTCCTTTTTGCGGCAGTAGCCAACGATTAAAACCTCCAAAACTTTGCAGACCGACTGCGTCACCTTGTTTTAAACCTATGTAACTTAATAGTAAGCTCGCATTAAGCGAATGGTCAAAATGGGAAAGGGCATCATCTTTAGTACGCATTCTTCGCCCACAATCCAGCAAAAAAACGATATTTTGATCTTTTTCTTCTTGATATTCCTTTGAAATCAACTTGTTTAAACGGGAAGATGCGCGCCAATCGATTTGACGCAAAGAGTCTCCAATACGGTACTCTCGTAATTGATGAAACTCTAAGCCATCGCCTCGGCGTTGACTGAGTCTAATTCCCATTTGAGACGTTTGTTGATCGGCAGATAGTAATAAGTAGTGGTGTATCGCCGCAAAATTAGGGTATACCTTTACCGTGTCAAGTTGCCGGAATAACTTTATTCTTTGCCACAGTTTTAACCGTGAATTAATTAAGGATCTTATATTTCCGAAGGTCGCATCACCTCTTTGATTGATAGTGATTGTATAGTGAGTCTCTGCATTTTGACTGTTCTTTAATTCGATAGTTTGTGGAAGTCGTTTTGCTTCACTGTGTTTAGGATAATGATCGGTAACAAAAACTTTTCGAGTATGCGGAAGTTTATTTCGTAGAGTTAAGGTTACTTTTGTCTGGCTCCCAACGGCGATATTTTTTGGAACCTCTCGAGTGATCTCCAGCCCATGAATGCTTATAAGTGTAAACATATCTATAAAAGCAATGACCGCAAGGAATACACCGCTCCAGAGCCAGACTAGCTTCGCGTAAGTAATCAATGAGGTTAGCTCAGAAACCACAGGCTCAAAAATCGCACCTACTGCGATAACGCTAGCAAGACCAAGCCAAACGCTTAAAATAATTAACAGCTGTTTACTAGGTCTCATTGTCGAGGTGCATCTACCTGATTAAGAATATCGGCGATAACATCATCAACACCCACGCCTTCTATTTCCAGTTCGGCCGATAATTGAATACGATGTCGTAAAATAGGAGCGGCGACTCGCTTAATTTCATCGGGTGATACGAAGTTTTGTTGTTCAATTAAACTCAAAGCGCGAGCGCATCTAATCAATGCGATACTAGCGCGAGGACTGGCGCCCATTCTGATTCCTGCCCAATCACGAGTAGCCGCTACTATACGAACTGCGTAATCAAATAAAGAATCATCCACTTGAATTTCCGCGGCTGCACGTTGCCAATCTAAAATATCTGCTGGGGATGCAACCGAAGCGACGCGTTCCAACAAACTATTACTGGACACCATTCCTGTTGTAACATTTTTAACTAATGTCACTTCATCTTTTATTTCCGGGTAACGCATATATACTTTCATTAAAAAGCGATCCAACTCCGCTTCTGGTAATGGATAAGTTCCTTCTTGTTCGAGTGGGTTTTGTGTCGCTAATACCATAAAAGGCACGTCGGTTTTATGTGCATTCCCTTCAATTGTAATTTGCTGCTCTTGCATAACTTCAAGCAATGACGCTTGAGTTTTTGCCGGTGCGCGGTTAATTTCGTCAGCAAGTAATAAATTAGTGAAAACAGGTCCTTTTCTAATTCGAAACTTCTCTGATTTGGGATCGTAGATGGCGTGGCCGGTGACATCACTTGGCATTAAATCAGGTGTGAATTGAATTCGAGAAAACTCGCCTTTGAAGGCTTTTGAAAGTGCTCGTACCAACAAAGTTTTTCCAATACCAGGAACACCTTCAAGCAACAAATGCCCACCAGCGACCAAACAAATTAGCGCTTGTTGTAACACTTCCTCTTGTCCAATCAAAACTTTACTAATTTCCTGATGCATTGCGTCGACTCGATTATTGCTTGACGTCGATTGGTTAAGTTGAGTTTCTTCATTAGTCGATGAAGTCTCTTCTGCGTGATTGTTTTCGAGTTCACTCATAGTCTTTTTCCGTCCAGTCGTTGGCGAATGGTTTGAATTGTTTGAATTTGTTCAACAAATATTTTGGGATCATCTTTCGATTGGTAAATCAATTGCAATTTAGTATGAGGCAGCGAAGTAATTTGATGAAAAAGTTCAACTTGCTGCTTCATACTCAGTTCATGAAATCGATAATGGCGACGGGCCATTTTTGCAATCAAATCTTGTCGCGCTTGATATAATAATTGCTGTGCACCACAGTGTTTAAACTTAAATGTTGCCGAAGCCAATATGTGTTGCAGTAACTTTCGGCTGTTAATGTCAAACTTTTCCTCTAACGGCCCCGTTTTCACTTGGTTGTACCAAATAATAAATATTAATAGAACAAAAAAGCTCACCACGACGAAATAGGCATTTTGCCATAACATTGTGTGTAGTGACGCTACCTGCGGGTTATATATTATGAATGTATCACGATCTGCTGTGAGTACATTGAACAAATAAGCGTGATCTTCGTCTGCAATGGAGGCATTTTGCCAAATTGATAAATCCGCCAATACTGAGATCATTCCTTCGCCTTTGTGATATTGCATGAAGTAATCAGCCTGATCGTTACCAGCAAGATAAAACGCATCACCAGAGGCATCCATTAAGTAATGATCGGTATTAAAATAAACTTGCAATGGTTGCTCAATACCTTCAAAGGTTAAGGTACTTATGTCGTCGTAGTAGAAAGCGTTATCGTCATCTTCACTTTCATACACATCAATGTCGCCTTCATAACGATAAAGTCTTGTGCCAAGTTCATCTAAAATAGGCGCTCCGCTTTCTCCACTGTCGTCATCAAATAATTCGACCGCTTGAACAATTAAATGGCCGCCTTGCTCCACAAAGTTCCAAATATTATTTAATCGATTTTTACTTAACGGTTTACGACTATTGGTAATAATTAGGATACTTTCTGCATCGATTGGTTGATCTAGAATGGCAAAGTCACGATGTGTTTCTATCGCAACATCTCTTTGACGACCAAAATACTCCAAAGCAAGAAAAGGATTCTTTCTTGCTTCGACTGACTGACCAACTTCTTTATTTATGAAACTACGATTGGCATGACTGAGCAACCAAATCCAAAGGATACACATCAAAAACAATACCGCGATGGAGACGATAAACGATATGCGAACTCTTGGCTCAAAGCTAAGCCAACTAAACAGTCGGCTCATGCATTTGCCTCCAATGTAGAGTCATTTGAGTTGAATAATGAATTGCGCCAGTTGTCGCATAGAGCTTTCACTTGTTGGTCATCAGGTAACTGGTGGCCATAGGCAAACAACCGCCAAATATGGATAAGTTGAGCAAAATATCGACTAATACTGTCTGGTGTTGAGTTGTCCACTTCTTCAGCGCACTCAAGTTCTGTGTAGCCATCAGTGAACTCGCAGTTATAAGTGTTAACAAGCTCGACGATTGAGGCTCTTAAAAGTAAAGATAAAGCGGCACGGTGCTTCTGCTGCTGCCAAAGTTCCCAGGCGGTTCTTTCAGGCTGCTCTGGTAAGCTTTTTTCATCAAGTTCGACGCCAAATAAAATCTCTGGTGCTGCAGAGGTTACGCGTTTCTTAGGCAGCGAGATAATGCCTTTTAATGCAGCAACTTTTAATACTAGCCAAATAATTAATGCAGCCACTGCAATCCATAATAAAAATTCAGCTAATTGTGCAAAAACACCAAAAAAGCCGCCAAATTGAACATCAGAGTCGTTTGATTTTTTTTTGTTATTGGGACTGCTGTTAAAATCAAAATCAAACGTAAGATGTGAATCTTTAATCTTGCGCTTAAAAGGGTCATTATTAATTACTGAATCAATTTGTTTTTCAATAAGCTTTCTTTCTTTTTGTTCTTCAGTTTTATTTTGGTCGAATGGCATCTGCTCTGCGAGATCTAACGCTTGCTCGAGACTGTTGTCTTTCGTTACAACCACAGTTTGTGCTTCAGCTTGATTAACGGAAAACATTCCAACTAATAAAATTGCACAGGATAATTTCGTTGGGGATATTTTATTATCAGAAGACGTTGATGCTTTGGCTGACGGAGATTTGAGCGTTGTCTTGTGGCGCTTAAGCTGTTGGTTAATGCGATCTCTGAGTTGTTTAAACGTAAGTTCAATGTCCCAAGCTTCGAGAATAGTTCTTTGATTAAGATAAACTGAAAAACCAGCTGACACATAAAACGGACTGAAAAAGCTTACCAGTGAATAAATCAAAATTGCTTGAATAGACTGAAGCAAAGTCGAGTCTGGCGCCCAAAATAACTGCCAAAAATTGGTGAGTACACCTTCCAGGTAAATTTCTGGTATTAACCAAAATACAAGCAACACTATATTCACATAAACGGTAAGCTGTAATAATAAAAATAATAAAGTTAACCAGACAACGGAGCCGGAGTTAAACGCATGCAGTGTTCGTAATCTTCTTGCCCTGGCTTCACCTTTTAGGTTTTCCAATTGTGTTACCGGTATATCCAGTGGTCTTGTAAAGCTGAATCGTCGCCAGGTCAGTAGAGCGAACCATTGTTTAAATCCATACAGAGTAAAATCCAGAATAACTTTTTTTATCGATGGATATTCACCAAATAGAGCTCTACTCAAGTAGTGTAACAGTGCCGTTTCGAATAAAGGTTTGATCCAAAGGAAAGTAAATACGACCCAAAAAATATGGTCTGAAAATATGATTAAACTGGTTAAAAAAGGAAGTAAAGTAAGACCAAACCAAATTCCAAACAATGCTTTCCAATGCAGATGCACCATTCCAAACCCAAGGTCGATGGCTTCCCACCCTAGTCTCGGTCGTACTTTTGCTGTTATTGCTTCGAGTCTCATTAGTGAGTCTCTCCACTCGAGGCTTCGCTACTAATCATTGGTTTTCTCGGCCAAAGTAAATAGGCTAATACTAAAACCCAGAAAATAGTGCCAACGGTATATTTTGTATTGATTGTGAGATTAGTGCTTGAAGACCAAAAGGCTTCAACAAAAGCAGCAATTAAAAACAATAAAACTGCACCATACATCAATCCAATTGCATTTTGAGCAGCGAGTTTTAACGCTTCAATACGCTTTAAATTTCCAGGCGCAATTAGTGACCACCCAAGTAAGATGCCGGCCATACCGGATATTACGATCGCGGTAAGTTCAAATGAACCATGACCTATCACAAAGGGAAAGAATGTTGATGTGTATTTCACATTGACAATATGCGCGCTTATCGCGCCAAAAAATAAACCATTAAAAATCAGAAAAAATAAGCTGCCCAGTGTAAACAGTATTCCAGTGGCGAAGGTACGAAAGCCAATGCCTATATTATTTTGAATGTAATGACCGAACATATAGAAATCAGTATCTGAATCACGTTCTCGACCGAGTACTCGCTGTTCAGGATCATACATTGACTCTATCGACACTACTTGGTCAACCGGTACTAAGCTGTATATAAGTTCAGGATTGATCATGGTTAAACCAAACATGATAGCGCCAGGTCCATAGAAGACGAAAGTAGTTAACCAGAATAAGCTTAAATGTTGTTGAATTTTTCGAGGAAAACCATGCGCGATAAATTCAATGACACGAACTAATATATTATCGTGTTTGGTATAGATAATTTGGTGCCCGCGTAACACAAGGGTATCAAGATGCTCTATCAGATAAGGACTGTACTGTCTTTGTTTTGCAATCGCCAGGCAATGACAAATATTTCGATAATGCTCAGGTAGCCGTTTAAGATCGACTGCTTTCATTTTATTACGTTTGGCTCTGACTTCATATTCGTCAAGCAGTTGCTTGAACTGTTGCCAATTCTCTGCATGCAAATGCTCGAACTCTTCCTGTCTCATCGTCGACCTCGTAACCAATTTGCTAATGATAGCAGCTTAGCTAATCGCCCTTTAGCGGTTGACTCATCCAATGCTGGAGCCAGTAAATTCACCAACTCTAAACGACGTGCCTCACTGAGTTGAGACATACGTTCACCAAAATGAAGGATTGCACTTTGCTCTTCCAACGAGAGTGACCATTTAATTTGGGCTGGTTTGGCTTCCGGCAACTTACCACTGTAACTGTAAGTTTTTCGATGAATGACCAGCGTTCCTGCCGCGAGATCTCCCAAACGTTTGAATTGTCGATTGACCATCATGCTTACAATTCCGGTCAGGTATAACGCTGGAAACATATCAGCCGTGCGTAATAGGTTCCTCACAATGGATGCGCTCCAGGTAACAGGAGTGCCATCATCATTTACGACAGCAATTCCCATGATCTTTTTGCCAGGTGTTGCGCCTTGGTTGAGTACCTCAAAAAAAACGGGGTAGAACCACTCAAGCAAGAAAACCATGATAGAAATTAAACCTGCACCAAAGCGGCCCATAACGTTCAGTATGATGGCTACAATAAAATAGATGCCGATTCTGATAAGAAAATCGATCAGAAACGCCAAACAACGAACAGTTGGTCCGGCGAGTGGAACATTAATTTCAATGCCTTCCGGCACTTCAATACGATGGTTTGTATCTAGCATGAATTGGCTTTTGTTATTTTGGCGACGTCCTTGCTTATTCGCCCTAAATCCATAATCAAATGATAGTCAAAGTTTCGGCAGCAAGTGTACGTCAATTTATCGCAAATTCCTATAGAGGGTGCAGGATTACCGTTCCCAGTAAGACCGAATGTTAAATGCAATGACGCAGTTCATGTTTTTTATATTATCAATTGGCGATGTCTGTGACTTAAAATGATAACTCCGGCTCAAACCATTGGAAATCCACTTTATTCATCGTTTCACAGCAATTAATGTGTATCTGAAGGCTATTGATTGATGCTGCAATTTTAGCGTGAAAGCGCTGGCTAATACTCTGGTGCAGGCCAATCACAGTACTCAAAATAGTTTTCACCTAGTTGAACTGACTGATATTTCGACCCCTAAGGTTGCCCCGCTGTTTTCAGTGGGGCTTTTTTTTACCTTCTGATACATCTTGAAAAATCTTTTTGCTCCCGTTGTTGATGCAATTTTGGTAAGGTCTTCGGGTTCTTTAGATTACAACCGGGGAGTTGGGCTCGATGATAAAAAAAATAATACTATGGTTTGTCAGTATCCTGTTGTTCTTAATAGCTCTTGGTAGTGCTTTTATTTGGTACAACCTGACTTTTAAACCTCTCACTATCAATATGTTTTTCAATCGCGTTATTTATGAAGCAGTGAAAGACAGTCCTGAAACATTAACGTCTCTGCATGTGTTAGAAAACATTGGTATTAAGGGACACCAAAGTAAACTCGACGATGCTAGCCCTGATAATACTGATGAGCTTTTTGAAAAAGTTCGTGAGTATCGAGAGATGCTACTGAGTTACGAAGATCTTGATGAAAATGAAACGCTTTCCAGAGACATCATGCTGTACTTGATGGATTATGCGATAGAGTTTGAGCCTTATCGTTATTATAACTATCCGGTAAATCAGTTGTTTGGTGCGCAATCAAACTTTCCATCGTTTATGGATGCTCAGCATCAAGTGCATAGTGTAAGAGACGCCGAAGATTACATTGCTCGATTGCACGAAGTGAAACGGAAATTTTCTCAAATTGAAGAAGGCCTAAAAATTCGTGAGCAAAATAAAATAATTCCGCCGCAGTTTGTGATCGATCGCGTGCTTAAAGAAATGAAAGAGTTTGTTGGTAAGCCGGCTGAAGAAAATATCCTCTACACATCTTTATCAGAAAAGCTCGACAAAACTGAAATTGATGCAGAGGAAAAGCAGCGCTTACTCAACGAAACCAAATTAGCAATCGAGAGTAGTGTGCATGATGCTTACGACGGCTTTATTCAATATTTTGAATCTTTGGGTGATAAAGCAACTTCCGAAGATGGTTTTTGGAAATTACCAGAAGGCGATACTGCTTACCGTATGGCATTAAAGCTGTTTACGACGACTGATTATACCCCTGATTATATTCATAATTTAGGATTATCCGAAGTTGATAGAATTCAACAAGAAATCTTAACTATTTTAGCCAGTGAAGGATTCGATACTTCTGAAGGATTCACTGCTGCAATGGAAGTATTAGCGTCGGATGAGCGTTTTTATTATCCAGATACTGACGAAGGTCGGCAGCAGATTTTAAAAGACTATCAAAAAATAATAGATGAAATTAATCAAGGTCTTGATCAAGCCTTTCGCGTTAGACCAAAAGCAGGTGTTATCGTAAAGCGAATTCCTGAGTTTAAAGAACAAACATCGCCTGGTGCTTACTATCAGCAGCCAGCATTGGACGGTTCAAGACCAGGAACATTCTTTGCGAATTTATATGATATTAAAGCAACGCCCAAATATGGTATGCGCACTTTGGCTTACCATGAAGCAGTACCCGGTCATCATTTCCAAATTGCTATTCAACAAGAGCTTGAAGATGTACCCATGTTTAGAAAGTTTGCTCCGTTTACGGCTTACGTAGAAGGTTGGGCTCTGTATTCAGAGCAGGTCGCTTGGGAGCTTGGCTTTCAAGAAAACCCATACGACAATATTGGTCGGTTACAAGCAGAATTGTTCCGTGCCGTGCGACTTGTGGTTGATACCGGAATCCATGCAAAACGTTGGACGCGGGAAGAAGCGATCGATTACATGTTGAAAAATACTGGGATGGCAAAAAGTGATGTGGTCGCAGAAATCGAACGCTATATCGTTATGCCTGGTCAAGCAACCGCTTACAAAGTTGGTATGATTAAAATATTAGAGCTGAGAAAAAAAGCTAAAGAAGCTTTAGGTGATAAATTTGATTTACGGGACTTTCACGATGTGGTGTTGAAAAACGGCGCTGTACCATTGGATATTCTTGAGCGAATCATCGATAAGTATATCGCTGAAAAACAAGCTTAGAAGTGTTGTAACAGTTTAGTAATGGCTTCTTAATGTGTGAACTCCAATGCATTGAGAAGCCTTAGTGAATATTTAGACCTTTTAAAGCATTAGCTCTATTGCCGTATAAGAATCGTAACAGTTAAACACCTACGCAAAGGAGGTGTTTAATGACCCAGCCCAACTTACCTGCTGAAAATGTATGGGAGTATCCGCGACCACCACAGCTTGAATCCGTAAAATCGACTATTAAAATAATCCATCAACAACACACTATTGCATGCACTGACAATGCCTTTCGAGTTTTAGAAACTGCTCATCCACCGACCTACTACTTACCTCCAGACGATATAAAAATGGAATTTCTGATTCCCAATAAACATCGCTCGTTTTGTGAGTGGAAAGGTATGGCTCATTATTTTGACTTTTGTATGTTTGATAAAAAGATAATCAATGTTGCTTGGGCTTATGGAAATCCAGTCGCGACTTTTAAAGCGATAACCGGCTATCTTGCTTTCTATGCCAGTAAATTAGAGGAATGTTGGGTTGGAGGTGAAAAAGTAGCGTCGCAAGCCGGGGACTTTTACGGTGGCTGGATCACTAAAAACTTAACAGGCCCGTTTAAGGGCGAGGTTGGTACACAAGGTTGGTAAAAGACCGTCTTGGCTTCGAAGCAACGTTAAGTAAAATAATCGAATGCTTCGAACCCAAGTATCTATTTACTGTATAGTATTTTATGAATACTTTTTGTTTCAATAGCGTATAACTCTAGTCTAAGCTCTAGTTTGTGAATAAATGATCATTTGGAACAGTTATGAAAACCTTTCAGGATAATTCGAACAGCACAGTTCTACTCATTTTAATATTAGTAACTCTTGGTTGGGCCAGTGATCTCTATGCTGAAAGTGTTCCTGTCATTATTTCAGAAATAAAACCTGTTCCATTCGTCGATGAAGTTGAAGCCTTAGGTACTTTGAAGGCCAATGAAAGCGTCGAGTTAATGTCAACTGTTACGGATCGAGTTATTCGAGTAAATTTTAACGACGGTCAACGAGCCACTAAAGGCGATGTATTAATCGAACTCGATATGACAGAAGAGCAAGCCCAGCTTGCTGAAGAGCAATCACGACTCAATGAGGCTCTAAAGCAGGTAAAACGACTTAAGCCATTGGCGAAGAAAAATGCCACCACTCAGTCCACAATAGACGAGCAACAACGTGAAGTTGAAACAGCAAGAGCACGAATGAATGCCATCCAATCAAGAATTCGCGAAAGAAGTATTGTCGCGCCTTTTGATGGTCTACTGGGATTGCGCAATATTAGCGTTGGCGCTATTGCTCAACCAGGTACTGTAATTACCACTATAGATGACGTTAGCAAGATGAAACTCGATTTCTCTATTCCGGAATTGTTCCTTGCGGCAGTGTCTCCCGGAGTAAAAATTGAAGCGCGTTCACGAGCCTTTAAAAATCAAACTTTTGCTGGTGAAGTTGTCAGTATTGACAGCCGCATAGATCCAATAACTCGTTCAGTTGTTGTTCGAGCCATGCTTGACAATCCTGATGCAACGTTATTACCTGGATTACTTATGCGAGTGAATGTTCAGGCTAATCCAAGAGAAGCATTGGTCATACAGGAAGAAGCTCTGGTATCTTCTTCTACCAAAAATTATGTTTACGTTGTTGAAAAGCAAGACGGAAAGCTGATTGCAAAGCGAGTTGAAGTCAAGCTTGGCGAAAGACGCAAAGGTGAAGCTGAAGTGCTCGCTGGACTATCGATTGGCGACAAGGTTGTGGTGCACGGTGTAAATCGTATTCGACCAGGCCAGGAAGTGAGTATTAAAGCGATCGAAGAGAACGACGAAACGTTACAACAAATGTTGGATAAAAAGCCTTCTGAAAAAGTCAGTGACGTCACTTCAAATACTCGAACCATCGCCTTTCAAGGTAAGGATGTTTAATCATGGTGTTATCCGATATTTCGGTTAAGCGTCCAGTATTTGCTTCGGTCATTTCGTTACTGCTTATTGCATTTGGTTTATTATCATTTGAACGACTTCCGCTTAGAGAATACCCTGATATTGACCCTCCGATTGTAACGGTTGAAGTACGTTATCCCGGTGCACCCGCTAATATTGTAGAAACACGAATCACACAGTTAATTGAAGAAAGAATCGCTGGTGTGGAAGGTATCGAGTTTATCGAGTCGCGCTCGCAAGATGGTGAGTCAAATGTCACGATAGAGTTTGCGGTGGGACGTGACATCGACTCTGCTGCAAATGATATCCGAGATCGAATATCGGGAATTCAAGACAACTTACCCGAAGAGTCGGAACCACCAGAAGTTCAAAAAGTTGACAGTAATGATGATGTGATTATCTGGCAGAATTTAGCGAGTGACCGAATGAGCGTGCCAGAGTTAACGGACTACGCACAGCGATATTTGGTGGATCAGTATTCAACACTTGATGGTGTCGCGCGAGTTCGAGTGGGTGGAGGCCAGCGATACGCGATGCGTATTTGGCTTGACCGACAAGAAATGGCCGCAAGGGGAATTACTGTTTCGGATATTGAAGCGGCATTACGCAGTGAAAATATTGAGCTGCCCGCCGGTAGTCTTGAGTCAGAAGAGCGAATATTTAAAGCACGAATTGAGCGTAACTTTAACAAGCCTAAAGATTTTGCCAAGTTAGTGATTGCAGAAGGAGAAAGTGGTTATCTGATAAGGCTCGGTGATATTGCCCGAGTTGAATTAGGTTTACGTGAAAGTCGATTGTTTTTTCGCGGTAATGAAATTCCAATGGTTGGTATTGGCATTGTTAAGCAGTCGACAGCGAATACGATCGAAGTGGCCCGAGGCGTTAAAAAATTAACCGAGCGTGTTAATCAAAACTTGCCAGAAGGGATGAGTATTGAACAAAGTTATGACTCATCTATTTTTATAGAATCTTCCATTAATGAAGTTTACACAACATTATTTATTGCAATAGGTTGTGTCATTTTAGTGATCTATTTATTTCTTGGCAGTGCACGAGCGATGATCATTCCTGCAGTGACGGTCCCGGTATCGATTATTGCAACATTTATCGTCGTTTATGCTCTCGGGTTTACGATTAACCTGTTAACTCTACTTGCTCTGGTACTGGCTATAGGGCTGGTTGTTGACGATGCGATAGTGGTGCTTGAAAATGTAGTAAGAAGGATTCAGGAAAAAGGCGAAACGCCATTGGTTGGTGCTTTTCGTGGGACAAGGCAAGTCGGTTTTGCTGTAATTGCAACCACACTGGTTTTGATTTCAGTTTTTGTTCCTATTACTTTTTTAGAAGGCGATATTGGTCGATTATTTACAGAGTTTGCGTTAACCATTGCAACAGCGGTTGCGTTTTCCTCACTGGTCGCATTAACCCTGTCACCGATGTTAGCTTCAAAGTTACTGAAACAAAAAAATGATAGTCATAATGTAGTAGTGAAGGGATTAGAAAAAGCTGTCGAGAAACTTAAAAGTGCTTACTTAAAGTCAGTTCATGCCTGCTTGAAACGAAAAGGACTTGTCGTACTAAGCTTTATGATTTTAGTGGGAGCGACCGCTTGGTTATATCCACACGTGCCACAAGAATTTGCGCCAGCCGAAGACCGAGGTGCGTTTTTTGTGAGTGTTTCTGCTCCAGAAGGATCAAGCTATCAGTTTTTAGAAGAATACATGAACGAAGTTGAAAAACGCTTGATGAGCTTTGTAGAGTCCGGTGAAGTACGTCGATTATTGGTTCGGGCGCCAAGAGGATTTGGTCGAATTGAAAATTTCAACGGCGGGTTTGTTATTGTCTTATTAAACGATTGGGACCAACGCCGTGATGCCTGGTCCATTATGAATGACGTCAGACAAAAGCTATCGGATCTTCCGGGTATAAGAGCATTTCCTATTATGCGTCGAGGATTAGGTGGCGGCGCCAGTAAACCAGTTCAATTTGTAATTGGTGGTGCGACCTATGATGAATTGGCGGAATGGCGTGACACTATTGTTGCCAAATTAGAACAAGATAACCCTGGTCTTACAGGCATCGACGACAATTATAAAGAAACACGACCGCAAATCGATTTTAAAGTCAATTATGATCGAGCGGCAGATCTTGGTGTCTCGATACAAACGGTGGGACGTACTTTAGAAACAATGATGAGTGGTCGAAATGTTACGACTTATCTCGAACGCGGCGAAGAATATGATGTGATCGTTGAAGGAGAGCGAGATGAACAACGCTCAATTAATGATGTCAAAAATATTTATGTGCGATCACAGCAAAGCGGAAAATTAATTCCATTATCTAACTTAGTTTCCACACGAGAGTACGCCGCTGCTGAAACCTTGAGCCGATATAATCGAATCAGGGCGATCACATTAGAAGCTAATCTGATGGATGGTTTATCATTGGGTGATGCTTTGGCGCATATGGAGAAACTGGTAAAAGAAAATTTACCCGAAACCGCAGTCATTGATTACAAAGGGCAAAGCCGAGATTTTATAAAGTCTGGCAGTTCGATCATGTTTGTGTTTTTGTTAGGTTTATCTGTGGTTTTTTTAGTTTTAGCGGCACAATTTGAGAGCTGGGTGCATCCATTTGTGATCATTTTAACCGTGCCTTTGGCGATGGGAGGAGGCTTACTAGGGTTATACTTGACTGGCAGTACACTCAATATTTACTCGCAAATTGGTCTGATTATTTTGGTTGGTTTGGCAGCAAAAAATGGTATTTTAATTGTAGAGTTTGCTAATCAAATGCGTGATAAAGGCTATGAATTTTCTAAAGCTTTGGAAATGGCTGTTGAAACTCGATTTCGACCAATTGTTATGACCGGGCTCACGACTGTTGCCGGTGCATTACCTTTAGTATTATCCAGTGGAGCGGGCTCTGAAACTCGCGTGATGATAGGAATAGTAATGTTATCGGGCGTATTTGCGGCAACTTTTTTCACACTATTCATTGTACCGGTTGCTTATCAACTACTGGCGCGGGGAACCAGTTCGCCAGAGTCAGTGGCTAATGAGCTGGAAAAGCAATTAAAAGCCGATAGCGATAAAACATGAGCTAGTTAGATTTTAATTTGTATTATAAAAAGGACGTTTATGACACATGGCATTAAGATACTTTATTTTTTTACATTGTTGATTTTAATAAGTTGCGGATTAGTGAAACAAGTAAGCGCCGATATTCCTGAAAGCCAACGATCGAGAAATGCGATCAAAAAAATTAAGGCAGACTTAGTACAGGCGTTAGCAGCAAAAGATTTGACTCTGGGCGCTCCAATTTTTATTAGAATTTTTAAGCAAAGTGACGAGCTAGAGTTGTGGGTCCAGTCAGAAAAGGGAGCTTTTGAAAAGTTTAAAACATACCCTATTTGTACTTTTTCCGGAGACTTGGGACCAAAACTTAAGGAAGGTGATGGTCAAAGTCCGGAAGGCTTTTATTTTGTGAAACCTAATCAGTTGAACCCATGGAGTAAGTTTCATCTCTCATTCAATCTTGGTTATCCAAATGCTTATGATAGATTTCATAAAAGAACAGGCAGTGCCTTAATGGTTCATGGTAACTGCGTATCCATTGGATGTTATGCGATGACCGATGCCTTAATAGAAGAAATTTATACGATGGCACACCATGCCTTCAAAAACGGACAGCCATTTTTTCGAGTGCATGTGTTTCCGTTTCGAATGACTTCAGTGAACCTAGAGCAGTATCAAGATAATAAATGGTATGAGTTTTGGAAAAATTTGCAGCAAGGTTACGATTTATTTGAGAATAGTTATTTGCCACCGAATGTGGAAGTAGAAGAAGGACGGTACATTTTTGAAAAATAGAAATATTCGGGTCATATTTTATTGTTGGTTTTTTTCCAGCAGTCTTGTTCTTAATGCCGCTGAGCAAGTGACTTTTGCTAATAGATTAAATGTAGCTGCTATCGAGCGTACTTATCAATATGTGAAATACGATGGACGATATGTTGTCATTGATTACCCTGGAGGTGACGTGCCTGCTGACATTGGCGTCTGTACCGATGTCATTATTCGCAGCTATCGAGCTCTGGGCATCGACTTGCAGCAGTTGGTTCACGAAGATATGAAAGCTAATTTCTCGGTTTATCCATCTAAACGTATTTGGGGGCTTAATAAGCCTGACCCAAATATTGACCACCGAAGAGTTCCTAATCTACAAACTTTTTTTAGTCGGCATGGCCAAGTTTTGGAAATTACAAATATAGTAGAGGACTACAAGCCAGGTGACTTGGTTACTTGGATGCTGCCAGGAAACTTGCCACACATTGGAATTGTAAGTGATCGAAGAACTTTGAATAACATGCCATTAATTGTTCATAATATCGGGGCAGGACCTAAGTTAGAATCTATGTTGTTCAACTATCCCATTACCGGACATTATCGATTCAGCCCTGAATAAAGAAGCAATATTACATCGTTTATAAGTGAGTTTTGCTATAAATAAAACCGTGAATTAATTACTAGGGATTAATTACGAAGGATTAATAAGTATTACTTGAATTAATTCATAGGTGCTGAAAGCGCCAAGAACAATAAAAATGATTCCACTTACCTGATGAACTCGTTTAATCGAAACAATCTGCAATAGTTTTTGGCCAGCCCATACTCCGAGTCCCGATGTTAAAACTAAAGCAAGAGAAGAACCTAAGTAAACTAACCAAGGGTTAAATTGGGTGCTTAAACCAATCACTGCGAGTTGTGTTTTATCGCCAAACTCAGCAACACTGATCAATAAGAAGGTTGATAGAATTATTGAGCTATAATGAATCGATTGGTTTTCTAGAGACTCGTCGTCAGCAGGATAAATTAAAGATTGCAAGCCAAAAACTAAAAACAATAAAGCAACCGCTGCAGTTACCAGCCACTCTGGCAACCATTGAATTGCAACTGTTCCAAATAATACGGCTATTCCATTGAGCAGTAAAAATGCAAGAGCCGCGCCTATAAACACGGGCCAGGCTCTGTGCTTCGCAGACAATGTCATGCACACTAGTTGACTTTTATCGGCAAACTCGGCGGCAAAGATTAAAAGCAGCGCAGTGAAAAATGAATAGAAATATTCGAGCATTAATGAGTTCTAATTACCAGAAAATTTAATGCGGCAGTATTGCACACATCAAACTTTACTCAAAACCGTAATAGTCATCATTTATTTTTTAAAGTCAGATATCGCCATAGCAGGCGTACTTTATTTCGAGAAATTCTTCTATGCCTTCCGAGCCTCCTTCTCGGCCAATGCCCGATTCTTTTACTCCGCCAAAAGGCGCTAAGGGATTGGATATTACCCCTGCATTTATTCCCACCATGCCATATTCAAGTTGCTCCATCACTCGATAGCAGCGCCCAATGTCACGAGCATAAAAATAAGCCGCTAATCCATAACGAGTGTCGTTCGCCATTTCGATTGCTTCGCTTTCTGTTTCAAACTTTATGACGGGTGCAACGGGACCAAATATTTCTGTTTGTGCAATTTTCATTTGGTTCGAAACATCTTTGATTAACGTTGCTGGATAAAAGTTAGAGTTGTCTTTTGGCAGCTGGCCGCCAGTCACAAGTATGGCTCCATTATCAATTGAATCTTTGACTAACTGGTGAGTTTTTTCCAGTGCGTTTCTATGGATCATGGGACCCAAATCTACCGAGTCCTGTAAGCCGTCTCCTGTGGTTAACTCTGATACTTTTCTACTCAAGCGGTCAACAAATTCGTCATATATGGAGTCCTGAACCAGAAGTCGATTAGCGCAGACACAGGTTTGCCCGGTATTCCGAAACTTTGAGGCTATTGCACCTTCAACGGCTGCGTCCAGGTCGGCATCATCGAATACAATAAAAGGAGCATTTCCACCGAGCTCGAGAGACACTTTCTTAACCGTAGAAGCACATTGTTCCAGTAATTTTTTACCAACTTTAGTTGAGCCCGTGAACGAGAATTTTGCGACATCTGGATGTTGAGTGAGGACTTCACCAATACTTTGAGCATCTTCTCCTACGATGATATTGATTACGCCATCTGGAATTTCAGCTTGATGTGCTAACTCAGCAAGTGCCAGGGCTGACAAGGGTGTTTCTGCGGCTGGCTTAATGACGACGGTACAACCCGCAGCTAACGCTGGAGCTACTTTACGAGTAATCATGCTACTTGGAAAGTTCCATGGCGTTACAATGCCGACGACACCGACCGGTTGTTTGATGACACTAATGCGACGATCACTACTGGGGTTAGGCAATACTTCTCCTTTAATGCGCTTCGCTTGTTCTGCAAACCACTGAATGAATTGAGCGCCATAAGCAATTTCAGCTTTCGCCTCTGCTAAAGGTTTTCCTTGCTCTACGGTCATAATGGCCGCCAAGTCATCTTGATTAGCCATAATGAGTTCGTACCAACGAGTTAATTTAGCGAACCTTTCTACGCTTAAAGTTTTTGACCATTCCTTTTGCGCTTTGACTGCTGCAGCAATAGCAAGTGCAGTTTGCTCCGCTCCATCGTCGTTAACTTCGGCGATAACTTTATTGTTAGCAGGATTGTTAACAGAAAAGGTTTTATTTTGTTTGACCCATTGTCCGTTAACGTAGGACTGAGTTTTCAATAGCGAGGATTGTTTTAGATGATTGATTAAAGCTGTCATGTCGGCCTCATAAATTATGAGCGAAACGGTTTAAACATAATCCTATGGTAAGACCTTCGTCATAATAGTCAAATCCATGCATTAAAAAGCATTCTCGAATTTATATCGGCTATTGAAATATATTTTTACCCTCGATGGAGATATTAAACAAATGGTGGACAATGTCTCACACAAAAAGATGCTAATTGTTTGTTAATAATCTCAACAAGTCTTGCCAAGATACCCATGCCTAACTCAAAGGGAGCAAGGTGTAAAAAGTCAGGATGACTGGAGATGCATAGTGACTTTTTACGTTTAATAAAAACTAGGAGCACTATCATGAAAAACGTTTTCAGGATGACAACGGTTACAGCATGTGTTTTATCCTCATTTACATTAGCGGCAGCAAAGTCAACGCATTACCTACAAGGTAATATTCATCAGGGAGAAGATGGCGTTGGTTATTTATTGAGTCAGCCACTAGCTAAACAAGCTAGCAAGCTTTCGCCTGAGCTGCAAAAAGTTCTCAGTCAGAAAAAGCTCGATCAACAGTCTATTGATGTGATTGTATTTTTAAAAGGCGATGATTTAACTGATCGACTCGATCAAGTTGAAAAGCAGTACGATCGCGAACTGAAATCTCTTTCTAAACAGCTACGCTCGATCGAAACCAAATATCGACCAAAAGAATCACTCTCCGAAAAAGAAGAACGTGAATTCATGCAATCGAAAGCAGCAATCATGTCATCGAACGATAAATCTGCAGCACGTGATATTAAGAAATCACTGGATGAAACACGCGATAAAATGCGACTGGCTAAAGCAAAAGTCGTTGAAGCTTCAGGACAGAAAAAGCTCCAGGATGTAAGCAATTTAATTAAGTCTTTAGGCGGTAAAGTAAAAGAACAAGTTGCCTTAAACCAAGCCATAGGTGCTAGCGTTAATAAAGGTTTATTAAGCCAGTTAGCCAGCGATCCAGATGTTTTCAAAATTACTTATGATGCGCCAGTGGATTATGAGTTAGATACGAGTGTTCCATCTGCGCGATACAACACTTGGCACAGCAACAGTTTTGATGGATATCCATATGACTTTGGTATGGTCGATGATGGATTACAAGAAGATCATCCTGCCTACAGTGGAGCCGGTATTAACTTCTGTTCACCAGCTGGTTCATCTGTAAACGGGAGTCATGGTACTCATGTTGCTGGGATTGTTATCAGTAACAATGGAACCTACAAAGGCACAGCGCCGGGTACTGATTCTGTGATATGGGCTAATGCTGGTAACCAGTCAACGACTATGTCGAGAATGCAATGGATGATTACTGGAAATTGTCAGGGACCAGAAGTTATTAATCACTCTCTTGGATATGGTGTTGCCGATGATACTGACTATTCCGATACCGACGCATTTTACGATGCATTTGTTCAAAATTATAACGTAATGGTGACTAAGTCGACCGGGAACTCAGGCTGGAACGATTCAAATCCTCGTATTACTCATCCTGCACCAGCTTACAATTTAATGGCTGTTGCGAATATGGATGATCGTAATACACAGTCACGCGGTGACGATGTTCGTCGATTTGATTCCAGTGTTGGTCCAACGCTTAACGGCCGTAAAAAACCGGACATCGCTGCACCGGGAACCGCAATTCTCTCTACGAGTAGTAACTGGGCAACCGGAGCTGATTATATTTCAAAATCAGGAACCAGTATGGCTGCACCGCATGTGGCAGGCGCTATCATCTTAATGGAAGATGGCGGAAATCACACGCCAATGGCACAAAAAGCAGTGTTAATTAATACGGCTGATGCATGGGACTCAAACAATACCAGCAGCACTGCAGATGATGGCTTCAAAGCGGGCTCTCACTGGGACAAAAGTTATGGTTGGGGCTACATCGATATGTGGGAAGCACACTATAATCGAGGCGATTACTTTGTTAGTTCGGTTACGCCACGTAACGACAACAACATTGCGAATGACTATAAATTATTTAAAGGAAAAATGTACACCAACGAAAAAGCAACTCTCGTTTGGCAGCGAAGAGCTAACTTTGCTTCAGGGCCAACGGGTAGTGCGTATAACTTAAGTGACTTAAATCTTCGTTTATACGCAGAAGGCGATAACACTCTTAAAGCCTACGACTGGGATGGCGATGATAATGTTCATCAAGTTGCAGCTCCCTCATCGTTAGATGCGGTTATTAAAGTATACGCGTGGAGCAGTAGCTTTGATGGTGCATCAAGTGAGTCTTTTGCATTAGCGACAGAAGAGAACTTTACCCAAGTGTCTCCTCCGAGTTTGCAAATTCCTTCGCAATCGTTCTCTGGAACTCCATTATTTCCAATTAATGTTGCATTAAAAGTTCGAAATAACGGTGGCGTTGATACTTGTAGTGTGAGTGTAACGCGAGGTTATGTGAGCGGTGTAAGCGGGCCAACAAGCGCGACGATTAGTAAGATAGACGACGGTGGTGAGCAAACTGCGGCATTTAGTTTATCTGCGGGTGTAGGCACCTACACTGTTCCATTTACTGCAAGAACAACTTGCTACAATGAAACTTACACAACATCGGGTAGCATTACACTTCGTTCAAACTTGATTATTGTAAAACCATAATCATTGGACGAGTCTATAAACTCTAAAAAGCCCAGAGTGATTCTGGGCTTTTTTGTTTTTACAATGAAGGTATTAATTATTTGCAGATACAAAATTGGACTTCAATACAATAATTGAAATTAAGAGAATAAAAGAGTTCTTTTGCTAGCCAATATACAAAAGATTTATTATTGTTGTAACCTACTTGAGTTTCCTACAATAGAGTTAAAATAGGCACTTTATGGAACTAATAGAATGGTCTGACTTCCAAAAAATTGATATACGAGTGGGAACAATAATTGCGGTTGATGATTTCCCAGAGGCTAGAAAACCCGCATTTAAATTGAAAGTTGATTTTGGTAGTGAAATCGGCATTAAAAAATCCAGTGCTCAAATTACCGAACTTTATTCAAAAGAAACTTTGATAGGAAAACAGGTCTTAGCCGTTATCAATTTCCCTGCAAAACAAATTGGACCAGTACAATCAGAGTGTTTAGTTACCGGGTTTCATCAAGAAGATGGCTCTGTTGTATTATCGACCGTTGATTTTAAATTGCCGAATGGTTCAAAGCTTGCGTAAATAATTTCACTAATAACTGCGAAGTAAAGCTATTGAAACACTGGATTACTCAGAGATTAATTATTCGACCCTTCCAGCCGACGGACGCAGACTTTGTTGTTCAGTTGCTGAACGACGAATCTTTTCTTCGCTATATTGGCGATAAACAAGTTCGTACAAAGCAAGATGCATTGGAATATTTGGAAAATGGCCCTTTAGCTAGTTATAAGCTGAACGGTTTTGGACTTAATCTTGTGAGTTTAAAAAAGGATAGCACACCAATTGGCATGTGCGGCTTAGTTAAGCGACAAGAGCTCGAACAACCTGATTTGGGTTTTGCCTTTTTACCTGACTACTGCGGTAAAGGTTATGCTTACGAGTCAGCGATGCAAATTCTATCGAGTATGAAGAAAGACCTTGACCTTAATAGTCTACTTGCAGTAACGCTCCCGAATAATCTTCGATCGAATCAGCTTCTTATGAAATTAAATTTTAAGTTAATCGGTTCGATGGAGTTGTACGATACAATGAATAATCTCTATCAATACAAGATTTAAGATCAAGTATTTAATCAATAAAGTAATACGGAAGAATTTTTCTATCCCGATATTATTCATTCAATATTTTTCAGAGCTATTTAGCAGGAGTTTATGAAGGAATGAAACCACCCCATATGTCAGGTTTAGAATTTATACAAGCTATTATCGATGGAAAAATCCCTCATCCAAGTATGGCTGAGACAATACCTATGAAAATGGTAAAAGCTATTCAAGGAGAAGTGACATTTGAAGTTAAAGCAGACGATCGCCATACCAACCCAATGGGTGGCGTTCATGGTGGATTTGCGGCAACTGTATTAGATTCTATTACCGGATGTGCGATACATACAGAACTTGAGCCTGGTATCGGCTATGGTACGATAGATTTAAATGTGAAAGTGGTAAAACCGATTCCGAAGGATGAAACTCTAATTGCTACCGGAAGAGTGATCAATATTTCGAAGCGCCTTGGTGTATCAGAAGGTCGAATAATGGATCAGAATGGTAAGTTAATTGCCTATGGAACGTCTAGTTGCATGATCATTGGGCGATAGTTTCGTTTTATTAATTTTTAAAAAGTTTGGTGACGGTATGAAAGCGACAGGTAAGTTTGAAGTAACATTAAATCCAATTGAACCTCATATTCAAAGCTCAGATGCAACAAGCTTTAAACGGATGTCGATTGAGAAAAAATTTCTCGGTGATCTTGAAGCGACGAGTCAAGGTGAAATGCTCAGTGCTATGAGCGCAACGCAAGGTTCTGCGGGTTATATCGCGATGGAGCAAGTTGAAGGAGTTCTGGGTGGCAAAAAAGGCCGATTTGTACTTCAACATTTTGGCATTATGTCGGACGGTGATCGCAGACTTATCTTAGAAGTAGTTCCCGACTCAGGAAGTGACGAGTTGACAGGGATTTCTGGGAAAATGTCGATAACGATTGAAGAGGGACTGCACTTTTATAATTTTGAGTATTCATTGTAAAATAAACTGGACTGTAAGGGTCCTTACGGTCCAGTTTTATAGAATGACTTTTCAAGTCAGTGGTAAATTGAAAACTAATCGGGATTGAACAATTTACTGCCAGTTTTTATTGTCCCAATTACCAGAGTCCCAAGTTAAATTAGGATTACTTGAACTTGACGAGCCGCAACTCGATAAGAAAATCGTGCTAGTAGATACAACAATGCAGAGGCTAAAAACTCGTAATAATTTTTTCATGTTGTGCTCCTAGACTTCGTAATTGATTCTGCATCCAGAAATCATTAAATTGGATACGGCTTCAGTTCTTTGTATCCAAAAACGAACCGAATACATATATTCAGTGTTATCGATGACACTATTTTCAATCACACTGTCATTGTCATTTAATCGTCTTAATCCGTTTACATTGCCGCTGGTATTTAAATCAATTTCTGAAATGACCTGATAAACACCTGGTGGTGCACCCTCGAGAATAGAAACTCGCATTAAAGTAATATTTCCACCATTAAAATTGGCTGTATTGTGATTGTCACGAACCAGACAGTGCATATCGGTGATAACCGCACCGTCGGGTAATAAAACAGGGGCGGCAACAATGTCGGTTAAATCAGTTGTGTTGTACATACCTGAAGAATTCATTCTAAGATTCGGGTAGCCGGCATTATTCACAGCAAAGATATTAACTGGATAAATTAATTGTTGTGCTTCATTCATCGCAGCGATAGCATTTTCATTAGTGGTTATACGCGCATCATTGTCATCAACAGCAGTCTCGATGGCACTGAAGTTTGCATTAACTTCGGCTGCTCTTGCAGGTGTTCCTGCAGTAAAGGTATTCGGAATATCAACATTTGATGCCCATAAAAAAGAGGGGGCGAATAGAGTAATTAAAAATAGATAGAGGTTTTTCATATCCTAGCTCCATGGTTTTTTATTACCTTATCTCAAATAAGCTAATTCATTCAATAATGTCCATTCTTAAATGTGGGGCAGTGCGCAGCAATACCCCAATTTTGGGGTTAGACATAAAGGAGCGTATAAGATATCGAGTTTGATGTTTAAAATCAGAGTTATAGGTAAGAAAAATAGCCTCACTTGCCTAAATTGACTTGTAACTTCGAAGAACTTGGGTAATTTCGACACTATAGTCGCGGTACCACTTTGCTTTACCTAACTCTTGAGCTTTTAAATGTAATTTGTCTTGCTTCCATTGTTTAATGTCTTCTAATGAATGCCAGTAAGACAGAGCAATTTCGTTACTGCCTTCCGTTACGGCATTAAACTCTACACAGTTATAACTGTTAATTGCTAAATCGCGAAGTTGTTGTGCCATTGTTGAATAATCGTCATCGAGAGAATTAACAATCGCTTTAAATATTACAAGGTACATTGTATTTAAACTTAAGATAAAGATAACAAAAATATAGAGGAAAGTATTAGTAAGCGATAGTTCTGAATAAAGAACTATCGCTTTTTTTATCGTGTTTGAATGATAAATAGGAGTCGTTTAGGGATCTGCTTTCACACTTAACGTAACTCCAGAACTGTCTCGATAACCACGAACACCTACATGCCAAATTTCGGCGTCAGGGTTACTAAACGAACAGGTTTCGTTGTTGCCGTTTCGATACGGCCGACAGTCATAACTGGATGTTGTGGGTCTTTCACCTTTTCGTACATAAATGTCGGCATCACCCGTTCCACCTGATATTGACACATTTAAGTCGCTGTAACCTGCGGTTAAATCAAAAGTAAAATATTCCCATTCACCTCTGGCAAGATTAATTGAAAACGATTCGTCAATAGGATCGGTTCCACCGCCAGTGTCTTCATCATAAGAGCCAACTAAGCTAACGCCACTAAAATTACTATAAGCTTTAACTCTTATGTAATAAATTCCACCCGACTGCGATCCGGAACAAGTTTCATTATTGCCATTTCGATAAGGTCGACAATCATAGGCTGAGTCAGTAGGCTCCGATCCAAATCGGGTGTAAAGATCCGCATCACCAGAACCGCCACTGATACTGAAGGAAATATTTTTCGCTCCGGCTGGAACTTCCATCGTGTAAACGACATCATCTCCGCGGTTCTCTGACAATCCTGTTACTGGGACATCGTTAATCAGTACTAATGGAGGAGGCGGTGGTGGTGGAGTAATGTCACCTTGCTTGCCAAGTTCTGCTACGAAAGCGGCACTGAGACGAGCAAATTTTATTGAGTGTGATGAATCAAAAACCGTATCGTTGCTAGTGTGTATACGATTATTTGAATCGTTAAACGTCGACTCGAATGGAATTGATGCTGGGTATCCTTCATTGTGCCATGATGCGTGATCGGAGCAACCATAACCACAGCGGCTGGTGCCATGACTTATATTTGGAAAATAAGTATCCAGCAACTGCATCATAAAATTATTTTGCGCGGCGTTGGTGTAATCGGTCATAAAGACTATGTCCAAATTATTGGTACCCTTTACACCAGTCATGTCGAATTGCGCTACACCAACAACATTAATGTTATTGCTTTTAAAATTCTGCGCGATAGCTTTTGAACCACGTAAACCAACTTCTTCTGCAGCGTAACCCATAAATTTGATGGTTCGTGCTGGGCGGTAACCGCTGGCAACCATTGCTCTTAAAGTTTCTGTCGCCACAGCAATTCCCGATGCATTGTCGTCAGCACCTGGTGCTCGACCTGTGGATGCATTTCGAGAATTAATCGAGTCAAGATGGCCACCTATAATCACTACTTCATCAGGAAGCGACGTTCCTGTTACAGTTGCGATTACAGATGGTTGATTCCAGCTGTGATTATAAAGTTCTACCGATATATCGTTACGGTTCGCCGAGATATCACTCCAAGTTTGTCGAATCCAGTTTGCTGCATCGACTCCAGACTGCTGAGTGTAATATCGATTATTAAAACTGCTTAGCGCATTGACCGTTGATGTTAATTGGCTGGCAGACATTTCGCTTACCAGTTGATTTACACCTTCTGGATTATCAATTGTGTAATCTACAGCGAGCAATTCTGGGTCGCCACTTAGCTGTGCATATTCAATGGCTTGTTGTTTTGTTTCATGAAAGAAAAATCCGCCACATCGATTGTGTGCTTCGTGCATATACTCGCTTAAAGCATCAATCTGATTAGTCGGAATTCTTGCAACCGCAATGGAGGATTGTTTGGATAATGGCTGAACAAGAGTTAATTGAAATTGTTGTAAAACAGATTTTTTACCTTGTAACACATCACTTCCGAAAGTTATGTAACCTTCTTCTTGCGTTGGTGCATTTATTATATGTTGGTGTTGTGAATCTTTTTTTGCATGTGTGATGCTAGTAATTGCCAGAAAACTGCAGGCAACTAACCAGCGTTTAGCTGTTAATTGCGACATATATCACCTATTTATTATGGGAAAAAAAAGAGGGACTGAAAGTCCCTCTGTTTAGGTTTTGCTTATGGCTGAGCTTGTATTCGAAGTGTTACTCCGGAACTGTCTCTATAGCCCCTGATACCAATGTACCAAGTATCGGCAGCTGGACTGTTAAAGGAGCAAGTTTCGTTGTTTCCATTACGATAAGGTCGACAATCGTAGCTGGAGGTGGTTGGCTGGCTACCTTGACGAACATAAACGTCGGCGTCGCCGCTACCGCCAGAGATGGAAACATTGAGTGAGCTGTAACCGCCACTTAAATCAACTTCATAATATTCCCAGTCACCTCGGGCGACAGAAATATCACTGTAAGTTTCATCAATTGGATCAGTACCACCGCCAGTGTCTTCATCATAAGAACCGACTAAAGTAACGCCACTGAATGTGCTGTAGGCTTTTACTCGAACATAATAAGTGCCACCTGATTCAGAGCCAGTACAGGTTTCATTATTACCGTTTCGATAAGGACGACAATCATAGGTTGAGTCAGTAGGCTCTGCACCAAATCGAGTGTAAAGATCGGCATCACCTGAACCACCGCTGATACTGAAGGAAATGTTTTTCGCTCCAGCGGGAACTTCCAAAGTGTAGACAACGTCGTCACCGCGGTTTTCTGCTAAACCAGTAACGGGCACACCGTTGACAAGTTTATTGTCACCTGGAGGCGGTGGTGGTGGTGGTGGCTCAGTTCCACAATCTGGAGAACTCGCTTGTGAGTTAACTTCCACTTGAGCTAATGCATCTTGAACATCATCGACGTTATAGCCGAGATCACAAGCGGCATCTAGTGCGCCATTTCCTGCATTGTCCCAATTAGTAGTAGAGCTCCAATAATTTTGGTTCGCTCGTGCAAAAACTTCGAATGCTTTTCGTGTGTTCCAATCCGGTTTAGAGGCCAGTAAATAAAACGCTTTATTGTAAACACCAGAGGAGTAGTGAACGTCCATACCGGAAGTGAAACTTGATTGCTTGTCAATCGAACGACCATCTTGCGGAGGGTTATTCATGTAACGGAGTGCACCATTGCCTTTGAAAATTTCAGCACCGACCAACCAGTCGTTAGTTCCTTTCATGTAATACTCGGCCGCTTCACCCGCCATATCAGAGAAAGCTTCGTTTAAGCCACCGGATTTACCAGAATAACGCAAGTTTGAGTTCTGCTCAGTGAAGCCATGACTCACCTCATGAGCGGAAACATCCAAGCTAACGAGTGGATAGAAGGTATTACGGCCATCGCCGAATGTCATTGCACTGCCGTCCCAAAATGCATTCTCATAGTTTGAAGAGTAATGAACACGCATTTTTAACTGAAAGGTTAAGGGCGCTGTATTTAACCAGTCACTGTACATATTGAATACGACGTTGCCGAAAAAGTGAGCGTCATTTAATGGAGAGTAAGCGCCATTAATTTCTTTCACTAAATTTTCTGGACAGGTAAAACTAAATGCAGTGGAGCCACTTGTGCGACCGTTCAGGTTAATGGTTCGAACGTTGCTATTTTCCATAGTACAGGTACTGCCTGACTGCGATACGTCTAATGGTCCAAACTCGGTGCCGTACTCATAACGCCCTGTTTTTATGTTGCCGCCAGGTCCAATTGCATCAGCGGTCTGCAAATTATCATAAGCATCAAGAATGTCTCCTGATATAGCATCAACAATGACATGAGGACGTGAGGGAGTGTCCGCGTGTTGCACAAAACTGACTTCATAAACTAAGTGTGCTTTGTTAGCTTCGTCCAACCAAATGGCCAACTGTTGTTTTTCATTTTCGTATTGGATGCCTTTTTTTGCGGAAACATTGCCAAACTTGCGTTTGGCGACTTGCATTGCTTTCGATGGCTTCACGCTTGCTTTAACAGAAGGTACATCAGCTGTAATGCCATTTACCATTGCGCCATGTGCGTGTTTAAAAATGCCATTTGCTTTTTTAGTGATAATGACATCGTCGCCAAGTACAGGAAGACCTTTGTACATTTGACGATATCGAATGGTGGTTTGTCCCGAAGCGTCTTGATATGTTTTTCTTATATGAAGTTCAGACTCATCAGACAGGCCGATCATCTTTGCAGTATTAGGATTGCTAATACTGGATTTTGCTAAGACGGCTAATGCCTGGGTTTGATTATTAAGGAATTGTTTGTCTGCACTGAACACTGCACCCGAACAGAGTACGGCGGAGGTGAGTATCCCCAGCGCAAATTTCGATTGGTGTTTCATGGTGTACCCTTTTTTATAGTTAATCGCAAATCTCTTTGAATTCGCGATGACGTTTTATTTAGTCATGTCTACCTCTACCTGTTTTGTTGGTAATTGTTGGCCCTATCGAAACTTTTACCAATTGCAACAGGTATGACATGCAATGAAACGCATCAAGGTGCACCAGTGACGCATTTTCAGAATAGAAATTAACCAATGGTTTAACAAACAATATTTATGAAATTTTGTCGAAAAATTTCGTTAATATTTACAAATAAATGAGATAATGAGTTGTTGTTCATTAAGCGTATTTTGATATCTCAATTAAAATATTGCTCGGATTAAAAACTGCAAAGAAATAATGTTAGGGAGCATTAAAAAAATTATTTTTAACTTGAGTAATTACTTTTATGAAAATATTAACCTATCGAAACTTTGGCTCAGCAGATGTGCTTGAATGGAGCGATTGGGAACTACCAAAATGCTCGAACAATTCAGTTGTGATAAAGCTAACCGCGGCGAGTGTTAATCCGAAAGATATTCTATTAAGAAAGGGTAAGTTCAGCAGAACGCTCGCAAGAGATCCGTTACCAAGAAGCTGCGGTATGGATGGCAGTGGTGTAATAGTCGACGTTGGACATGATATTCAGAAGTTAAAAGTCGGCGATAAAGTAATGAGCATGACCAACCAGTTTATTGGGTGCATGCACGCCGAGTATGCGGAGGTAAAGGAAAATGAAGTTTTTAAGTTGCCTGATGATATTGATGACCTGACGTTGCAAACTATGGCAGCGATGCCCCTTGCTGGAATGACCGCGTTGCAAGGTTTGAGAGACTACGGTCAACTGCTGGCCGAGCAAAAAGTTCTGGTTGTTGGTGCTAGTGGTGGGGTCGGTCATTTTGCGATTCAAATTGCGGTGGCACTTGGCGCTACAGTTGACGGAGTCTGCAGTGCGCAAAATATTGAGTTCATCCAATCTTTAGGAGCTAAAACGGGTTTTGATTATCGAAAGGGGAGCTCGGAATTGCCCTGTTCAACCTATGATCTGGTGTTTGATGTATTTGGAAAAACTGCGTTTAGCGATTACAAAAATTGTCTTAAGTCGACGGGTCGATATGTGAGTAAGGTTCCGACACTGCAAAATATCTTTGGTGAACTTAGATATAGAGCCTTCAAAAGCTCCAAAATTCGATTGGTCAATGTGTGGTCTAACACTCAAGATATGAGCTGGCTGTTTGAGAATTTCCGTAAAGGCGCATTAAAACCCACAATTTCGAATGTGTATGAAGCCGATCAAATGAAGCAAGCTCACTGTCAAATCGAGTCAAAACATACCCTTGGAAAGGTGTTAATTCGAATAGGATAATCGTTTTAAGTATGTGAACTGGGTCATTATTTGGCACCCTCGTATTAGTTAATTAAATCTGGAACATCCCTCTTTGATATTTTTTATGTGAATATTCACAAATCGCGATAAATTGACAGCGTTATCAATAATTTCATTTTTGAGATATTTATTAGGTAAGTGCAATGGAATTGGCATTATTTCCTTACTATTCAATCATTTAAGTATAAAATTTGACGAAAATAATCAAATGACATTTGTGTGAGTAATCAAAAAAAGTATCTCGATACGATATTTTCTGGTTGAAATTTAGCCTGAATTTCTCTAAAGTTCGCTCCGTATTACGGAATACACGGCATTTTCAGGAGCAATCATGTCAAGTAAATTTTCAATCACGCCGATCGCCGGCATTGTAGCAGCTGTTTTGGCATCAACTAGTTGGTCAACTAATTCTCAAGCGGAAGATGCAGCAAAAGAGCAAGATAAAATTATTATTACTGGTTCGCGTATTAAGCGAACCGACGTTGAAGGCGCTTCGACAGTCGTAAGTATGACGGCTGAAGAAATGCAACAACAAGGGTTTACGAACTTGTATGAAGCGTTAGCTTCATTCTCATCAGCAACAGGAAGTTTTGTTGGTGAGCAATTCACTCGAGGGTTCCAGCCAAACGCACAAGCGATTAACTTTCGTGGTTTAGGTCCAGGAAGAACTCTATACTTACTTGATGGCAAACGAATTGCTGATTATCCATCGCCATACAATGGTGAAAGCAACTTTGTAAACCTTTCTCATATCCCTATGGCTATGATTGAACGTGTTGAAGTAATGGCTGGTGGTGCATCTGCTATCTACGGTTCTGATGCGATGGCAGGTGTTGTTAATATCATTACCAAGAAAAATATCGATGGCCAAACATTAACAGCTCGATATGGCGATACCACAGGTGGTGGTGCATCTTCGCGTCGATATCAATGGTTTGGTGGCACTGAATCGAAAAACTTCAGCAATGTATTCTCTGTTGAGTACTTCAATGCAGAAGCGTTAAAAGGTTCGGATCGCCCTTGGTTAACCGCTTTTGATCAACCAACCTACAGTTTATACAGCTATGGTGATGGTAGTTACATTGCTGACCAATCGTTATGTGATGAGTTTGGTTTTACATACGAAGCTGGCGATAGTTTCTGTCGTTCTACTATTACTGGAAGTCAAACGCTACAAAACGACCGTGAGCGTTGGAACATTTTTGACCGTATTACTTTCATGCAAGGTGACTACAACGAATTGTCATTAGAGTTTCACTTGTGGAAACAAGAAGGAAAAAGCAACTCTGGTCCATTGTTTTGGCAAACTGAAAGACCTGCATTCATCATAGACAACGTAGTCGATCAAAACTTTATTGCAGGTATTGAGTTTTTCAGAACTTTCACTGACAGCGAAATTCCAGATACCAATCAGTACCACGATGAGATGGGTGCTGACATAGAAGTTGCGTTTAAAGGTTTTACTGATAATTTTTATGATTATCAAGTTAGCTTCTCTCATAGTTTTATGGAAAGTGAAGATTCACGTACGCTGATTAAAGAAGAAGAAGCGAATGCATTTTTCTTAGGCACTTATGTTGCAACTGAACCAAATGGACAATACGACATTTATACTGGAACTGACTTTAGTCGATTGTTCCGTCAATTAAGTGCAGCAGAAATCGATACTATCACTGGAGAAGACCTTTCGAAGAAAGACTCCTCTGTGACTAGTTTGAGCTTCGAGCTTTCAGGTGACTTGTTCTCTTTAGGTGATGAAGAAGTTCAATTTGCTTCGATTGTTGAAATGAATCGCAAGCAATACGAAATTGATCTTAACCCACGTACGCTTAATCAAACTGGCCAAGGTTGGTTTGGATATACCGGCACTGAAGGTGAAGGTACTCGTGATGGTTACGGTCTTGGTCTTGAAACTTTATGGCCTATCACTGATCAGCTTAAATTAACGTTAGCAGGTCGTTACGATAAGTACGATGACGAAACAAACGTTGATGATGCGTGGACTTACAACATTGGTATCGAATACCGCCCAACTGATGCATTGTTAGTTCGTGCATCGGCGAGTACCAACTTCCGTGCACCTGATATGCACTTGATTTATGCGAATCAAGGTGGTGCTTTCTATGGTGCGACTATCGGTAATCGACGAATTTTCGCAAATACTGCAGGAAGTTTAGAGCTTGAAGAAGAAACAGGTAAGTCGCAAACTCTTGGCGTGGTTTATGAGCCAATCGACAACTTATCTTTGTCGGTGGATTTCTACCAGCTTGAACTAGAAGACTTAGTTGAATTTGAAAATGGCGTATCACTTGTTATTGATGCAATTAATAACTGTGGAATGGATATCCCTGCTGGCTGTTCTGATAATGTTTCATACCAAAATGGTGTGTATACCGTTAACACGCGTCCAGTAAACGTGTCTTATCAGATGCAACAAGGCGTTGACACAAGTGCTCGTTATACTCTTAACACTGAAGGCCTAGGACGTTGGGTATTCACTGCAAATCACACGAATGTGATTAAAAGTGAGCGTCAGCCATTCGTTGGTGCAGAAATTGATCGTAACTGGCGCCACAGCGATTTAAATGGTGACTTACGCAGCAGATTCCGTAGCACTGCAACTTGGTTTATGGGTGACTTCCGCACGACATTAATGTCAAATCGCTTAGGTAGCTTGAATTCTTTCTCAGGCGGCGAGCGACTAGACTCATGGACGACATACAACATGAGTATTGGCTACGATGTTACGACTGATTTCACAGTAGATTTCATCGTTAACAACTTAACAAAAGAGTACCCTCGTTTAGAGTTTGACCGAAGCTGGCCTTATTACAATACCAACCACTATAACGCATTACGTCGTAGCTGGTTTATTGAAGGTCGATACACTTTCTAACTCTAATTTTTTTAGTTCTATTTGGTTGTTCTTTTAGCGTCAGTTTTACTGGCGCTTTTTTTTATTCGATTTTTAATTTCTAGAAATTGAATGCGAATAAAACCATAAGGATAGATGTGGTAATTGAAATACTCTGTCTATTATAGAAAGGTTTGCTTGACAAAAGAATGGAATCAGAAATTCAAACGGATTCGAAATGAAGCCCGTCAAAATAACCTACGGGCTTGATATTACTAGATAAACGGCTACTTGAGAGCTTGCTTAAGTTTATTGATTTTCTTTTTTATATTTATTCACCGCTAAAATTAACTCAGGAACTACTTTGTCATTCAGCATTTTTAGGGCAGTTTGCTCAGCGCTACAATTAGGACAAACTTGCGGTGCATTATATTGCGTTGCTGATATCTGATAGACCTGGTTGAATAATGTTTCTTCTTTATACTCTAAAATATAATGTGCTTTTACTTCTAGCGGCCATGGACGACTGCCTTGTTGTGCGTACAAAAAAGTAATTCTTAAACGAGTATCATAGCCGGCTATATCTCTTGAGTCGCCAACATATTCAGTTAGCAAAAATAACATTTTCTGATCAAGTATTTCTGTTAATGAACGTCCATGCACTAAACGTAATTTTTTCTCCAATTCTTTGTAAGGATCACCGTAAGTAAAAACGGCTAACTTATCGGTCATTAATGGACCGTCACTTTCGTTGTTTTTAGTAGTGCCACAACCAGTGAGTAACAAGCTAGGTGATAGAAGTATTATTAACGCAATAATCTTTTTCATGGTGAGTCTCTTATTTTAATTTACCTTAAGTGTACTTCAACTCTCTGGTTTTCCAAAACCTCCTCCACCAGGCGTTAGAATTAAAAGTCGGTCGCCTTTGTCTAATTGCCGCTCACAGCATGAAGGCAGTGACTCTTTTTCGCCTTTATGAATCAGGAAATTTCTGCCTGATGCTCCAGGCTCTCCTCCGTTCATACCGAATGGATGGTGCTTTCGATTACCTGTTAAAAGACTCACGGTCATAGGTTGTTTAAATAAAAAGCATCGTTCGATGCCTGCTCCACCAGTAAATAGTCCTTGGCCACCGGATCCTTTCCTTATTTTGAATGCTTCGAGGATAACGGGATAACGATGCTCGACTATTTCAGGATCAGTTATTCTGGAATTTGTCATATGAGTTTGAATTGCATCGGCTCCATTAAATCCATTACCTGCACCGCTACCTCCAGCAATTGTTTCGTAATATTGGTAGTGCTGATTACCAAAAGTAATATTGTTCATGGTTCCTTGGGCTCCCGCTTGTAATTTTAAAGCTGCAAATATTGCATCGGTTACCGCTTGAGAAGTCTCTACGTTTCCAGCGACAACTGCAGCAGGAAATTTTGGATTGAGCAAGCAAGACTCTGGAATAGTCATTGAAACTGGACGCAAACAACCTTCGTTAAGAGGAATATCGTCTATTACTAAACTTCTCAAAACGTATAAAACGGCTGCGCGAGCGACAGATTTTGGTGCATTAAAGTTATTGTTTTGCTGTTCACTTGTGCCTGAAAAATCGATCATTAACTCGTCGGCTTTCGTTTTTCGAATCGTAACCTCAATATGAGCTCCAATATCCAGAGGTAATTGATAGTGACCATCTTTCAGTTCTTTTATCGCACTTCTTATGGCATGTTCTGCATTGTCTTGAACATAATCCATATATCGGCTTACTGTTTTCTCGCCAAAAGTTTTAACCGCATTTTTTAATTCACGAATGCCTCTTTGATTTGCAGCTACTTGTGCTTTTAGGTCATTTAAATTCTGCTGATAATTTCTTACCGGATGCTCTCCTTCTGTGAGAAGCTCGTTTAATGCAGTATCATTAATTTGATGTTGGTCGACGAGTTTAAAGTTATCGATCAAAATACCTTCTTGAGCGATGTTCGTACTCGATGCTGGCATTGACCCCGGTGTTATACCGCCTATATCCGCATGATGACCTCGAGAGGCAACCCAATAGCGTATCACTTGGTCAATAAACACTGGTGAGATTACCGTAATATCCGGAAGATGAGTGCCTCCATGGTAGGGCGAGTTCAGCATAAAACTATCGCCTGGTTTAATTGATGAATTGTTGCTTATGACGTGGCGTACGCTATCGGACATGGATCCTAAATGAACCGGCATATGTGGCGCATTGGCAATAAGATTACCATGGCAATCGAAAATGGCGCATGAAAAATCCAATCGCTCCTTTATATTGACCGACTGAGCCGTGTTTTGCAGTACAGCTCCCATCTGCTCTGCGATATGCATGAATAAATTATTGAAAATTTCCAGTCGGCTTGGTGTTAGTTCTGTATCGTTAAGTTTTATTTGGCGCAGTGAAGATGAGATTTCCAAAACTAAATGATTGCCATTAATTTTTTCTGCGTGCCAATTGGGTTCCAGCACAATGGTAGAGTTTTTATCATAAATGATAGCTGGGCCTTGAATAATTTCACCAATTGAAACGCTTTCAATAGGAATAAAAGGTGTTTGTAGGTAACGGTTTTTAAACCAAACTTTATGGTGTTTTATATCTAGATGTTTAGTCTTTTGTTGTTCAGATTGTCGTAGTGGTTGCTGTATATTACTTTGATACTCCGCAGTGCGAATAATTATCGGGGAATCTGTTAAGCTAAATCCGAATTGTTGTTTATGAGCGCTTGTGAACTCTTGTTGCATGGATGTTAAATCTTGTAATTCAACCGGTATTGTCAATTCAGAATTCTCATAATGTAACCAGCATATGATTCGAGAAGTGACCGCGCCTGATTGCTCAGGGAGTTCTTCTTTATGTTGTTCAAAAATATTACTTTGTTTTGAATATAGAGACTGAATGCAAGACTGCTCTAATTTTGAGTCGATAAAAATTTGTGTATCGGTTCCAATAAAACCACACCCCATCCCATAGGCCGATAGCACACTCGACTGTGTGTGAATGAACACTTTCGACATACCAAGCTCTTCAGCAACCAAACAGGCATGTTGTCCCCCAGCACCGCCAAACGTGTTGAGTACGAATTCATCAAGCGCAATTCCCTTTCGTGTTGATATTGTTTTGATTGCATTTGCCATAGCATTTACAGCTATGACTAAAAAATCTTGTGCCAACTCTTCGGGTGAGTAATTTAAATTGAGCTGTTGGTTAACATCTTGTGTGAGCTTTTTAAACGTTTCTTTGCAACGATTGACATCTAACGGTTGATTCCCATCTGAACCAAAAACATTTGGAAAATACTCAGGCCGAATTTTTCCACAAAATACATTAATGTCAGTAACAGCAAGCTCTGACCCTTTGCCATAACTCACTGGACCTGGGTTTGCTCCAACGGATTCAGGACCGACTCGAAAACGTTTGCCATCAAACCAAATCTTGGAACCTCCTCCCGCCGCGACTGTGTGAACTGCGAGCATTGGTACACGCAGATAATGACCAGCAACTTGATTTTCCGTTTGATTATCAAATTCTCCTGCGTATAGAGATACATCGGTTGATGTTCCTCCCATATCGAAGCCTATAACTTTATCAAAACCAGCTGCTTCGGCGGTGCGAGCCATTGCGACAATACCTCCAGCAGGACCAGAGAGAACAGCATCTTTACCACTAAAAAACTGAGCAGTAGTAAGTGCGCCGTTGCTTTGCATAAAAAATGAATTTTGCTCGCCGAGCTTTCTCTGAATTCTATTAATGTAGTTTTCGAGTACAGGTGATAAATAAGCATCGAGTAAAGTGGTCTCGGCGCGGGGGAGTATTTTGGGCGCAGGACTTACTTGATGCGACATGCGAATGGTTGTAAAACCAAGTTCCTTGGCTAGGTTAGCGATCTCAATTTCGTGGGCTGGATTTGCCGTACTGTGTAGTAATGCGATCGCAACACTGTTACATCCTTGCTCTTTTGCTATTTTTAATTTTTGAGAAAGTTCTTTTAGTCGAACTTCTTCCAGTACTTTCCCTTGCGAGTCTAGTCTTTCAGGAGCTTCTATTACAGAGTGATACAAAGGTGGCTCACGCTCGATGTTCTGTTTGAACAAATGTTGTCTATGTTGCGATCTGATGATGAGTAAGTCGGCAAATCCTTTGGTTGTTACAAATACCGTTTTCTCACCAGTTTGTTCGAGCAGTGCATTGGTTGCTACGGTGGTCCCCATTTTTATTTCACTGATCAGGTGCGAAGAGTTACTCCCTTGGCATTTTTTCTGTTGTGAAATAAATCGTTGAATACCGAAGCTGACAGCGTCTTCATAATTGTCCGGGTCTTCCGAGAGTAACTTAAATGAGTGCATCTCATTGTGCTGGTTTACTGCAATGATGTCGGTAAAGGTGCCCCCTCTGTCTACCCAAAATGCCCAGTGAATATTTGTCATATCGACTCGCTTATGTTTCTTCCTTATATCTGTTGTAACATTTTTTGATAAGAACTTCATGGTTATGCTCTTTTTGTTAGAAGCAAAAATTGGAATAATCGCTATTTTTGATTAGACGCATATGGTGTCGAGAGATATTGTAAGCAGTGAACGCAGAAAATGACCTAGAGGTTAAACGCAAGCATGAAAAAATTACTAATAATAGGCTTACTTATATTTTCGAACACTCAATTATTCGGTTTGGAAGTATCCTTGACTCCTGAGTTGGAAAAAAAAGTAATCGAATGGCGCCGGCACATACACCAATATCCAGAACTGTCGAACCGAGAGTTTAAAACGGCGGAATATATTGCTGCCCATTTAAAAAAGCTTGGAATAAAAGTAGAAACGGGAGTTGCCCATACTGGTGTGGTTGGGTTATTGCAAGGTGGTAAGCCCGGCCCTGTAGTAGCGTTAAGAGCTGATATGGACGCATTGCCAGTGATCGAAAAAGTAGATTTACCGTTTGCTTCGAAAGTTGTCAGTGAATACAACGGTCAAAAAGTAGGCGTCATGCACGCCTGTGGTCATGATACTCATGTTGCTATGTTAATGGGGGCTGCGGAATTACTGTCAGCACAACGCGACCAACTGAAAGGCAGTATAAAATTTATTTTTCAACCCGCAGAAGAAGGGGCTCCAAAAGGTGAAGAGGGCGGCGCTGAGTTAATGGTGAAGCAAGGCGTTTTAAAAAATCCTGAAGTAGAAGCCATTTTCGGTTTACACATCTCATCAAAATTAGATGTTGGCACTATTGGCTACCGTCATGGTGGCATTATGGCCGCGGTAGATAACTTCAAAATTACTGTGAAAGGTAAACAGGTTCATGGCTCGACACCGTGGGATGGAATTGATCCGATAGTGGCAAGCGCACAAATTATTAATGATTTACAAACCATCATTTCACGACAATTGCCTTTGACTAAAAATGCCGCTGTGATAACGGTCGGATCGATTCATGGTGGTGTACGCTCAAATATCATTCCTGATGAAGTCGAAATGTTGGGGACAATACGAACTCTTGATGCAGGGATGAGGGAAACATTACACAATCGTATGAAAGAAGTCGTTAAGCATTCTGCCGCTGTTATGGGAGCGACTGCTAAACTGGAGTTACCTTATTCGACCCATTATCCAGTAACCTATAACGACCCACAGTTGGTTGATAAAATGTTACCAACCATGCGGAAAGTTGCAGGCGGTGATAATGTTTTCGTTATGGATGCTATCACCGGAGCGGAAGATTTTTCCTTTTTTCAAAAAGAAGTGCCAGGAGTGTATTTTTTCCTCGGTGGAAAGTCTACTGAGCTTCCCGTTTCTGAGGCACCAGCGCATCACACGCCAGAATTTTACATTGATGAGAGTGGAATGCGTTTAGGTGTTGAAGTCATGTCGCAGCTAGCGATCGATTATTTAAATAAATCAATTTAAGAAAAAAGTGAGGTTGATAGAGAACCGATGATTGCTAACCGAGTCTGTATCTAATGACGTCAGTAAAACCAGACATAGAACAACTCGCTGAAGATTTGTGGGCATTTAGTCTTGAATACTACAAATGTTCGGAAGTTGAGACCAACTGTTTACAGTTTCAAAACGAGCATCATGGAAATGTTAATGTTTTGCTGGTTCTTTTGTGGTATTCAATTCGTTGGAGACGAACGATCTCACAATCGGTCGTGAAAGAATTGTTAACGTCAATCAAAAATGAAGTAACACTAGTTGATACAGTAAGGACTTTTCGGAAAAATTTCGAGCCCAAACTTCGTGAAATAAGTGATCAACTGACAGAACAAGTGAAGCCTCAATTTCTAGCCATCGAACTGTTATTGGAAAAACAAATGCAAATGGCACTTGTTACTTGTTTCAATCGGATTATAAATTTAACTGAATGTCTTCCTGCAAACGACAGTATTCAATTGACAGACAAGCAACTATTGAAAGAAACAACAGAGCATAATATTGAAAAATATATTGCAACATTAAATGATGACTCGAAAGATGCTTTAGATTTATTAAAGCAATTTTTTGTCGAAAGTTTTATCGAGCACTTATACTCAAGAAAAGACATTTAGAGGCCATCAATGCAACAATCCATTATGAATTTTCTCGAGCAGTTTTGGGCATTATGGCTCGAATCTTCGCCGTGGCTTTTGCTTGGTTTACTTGTAGCAGGATTTTTAAAAGCGTTTATACCTCAAGCATGGATGCAGCAACAATTGGGTGGGAAAGGTCGTTGGAGTGTTATTAAAGCTGCCTTTATCGGTGCACCACTACCACTGTGTAGTTGTGGAGTGGTTCCCGCTGCATTGGGTTTAAGACAGGCCGGTGCATCAAAGGGCTCGACAGTTTCCTTTCTGGTTGCGACTCCGGAAACTGGGCCGGATTCAGTTTCCTTATCCTATGCATTGCTTGGTCCTTTTATGGCTATTATCAGACCTATCGCTGCCATTTCGAGTGCTATTGTTGCTGGTCTTTTAGTGCGAAGTGAGGAAGTTATTGAAGCTTCTCCGCAAAATCAAGACGACGAAGCTGTTAAAAGCGAGAGCTTAACGAAGTCATCTTCATGTTGTGATTCAGCTAAAAAAGTTATTGAGCCAACGACTTCCTGTTGCAGCAGTAAGAATACTGAAAAGGACTCTGTAGTTGAAGATGAGAGTATTCGACACAAACTTAGCGAAGGTTTGTCTTTTTCATTTGGGAAACTTTTAACTGATATCGCGGGTTGGTTACTTCTTGGAATTAGTTTTGCGGCGATTGTCCAAGCGTTCGTACCTCAGTCTTGGTTAGCTGAATGGGGATCGGGTGTATTGGCAATGGTGGTGATGGCGGTTATTGGGGTTCCCATGTATATCTGCGCTTCTGCATCCACACCAATAGCAGCTGGGCTTTTATTAGCAGGTGTTTCACCTGGAGCGGTACTTGTATTCATGCTCGCAGGACCAGCCACCAATATAGGAACCTTGGGCATAATAAAAAAAGAGCTTGGTAAACAATCCTTATTTGCTTATTTGATTGGTGTTATTGCAACTGCTTTGATGTTTGGCGTTATGACAGATTTCATTGTGCAAAATTTTACTGTAACTATACCTATTCGGACAGTTGAAATGGCGCATCACGCAGTTAGCTGGTGGGAGCACGCAAGCGCACTAATTCTTATTGCGGTAATTTTGAACGCGTATTGGAGAGAAAAATCTCGATGATTAAAGGTGACTTAAAATAAGATATTACCTTTCTGGCTCGGGATCTTCTTCGAACACGCGAGGGTCGATTGCGCCTTTGGGTTTCACCAACTTATCGTTTCGTTCAATATTAACGAATTTAAAATTATCGATACTAAATACCATTCCCCAATAACGCTGGTCACCTCGGCAACTCACAACACCTGTGCGGGTTGGATCGACTTCTAGATCGATGTTTTTGGGAAAAAAATTTCCGTAAAAAAATGACTCTCCATCAAGATCAAACCCTATGTATTGTCGTTTATAATTATCGAGAGATTCCGGTATAAAGCCAATATTGGTACTTTTAAGCTTCTCAATATGTTTGGCTAGCTTTTTCTCAATCGCCTGAACCTGTGCTTCAGTTACTCGCCAAAAGACATCTGGGTAGTAAACTGACCGAGTGCACTGCTCAACAATTTGCCAGCCTTTATTTTCTGGCATTATGTACACAAGTTTTTCACGGCTTGGGTCGGGTTCTTTGGCCATTACTTTATTGGCGAGTCCGCAAAACACTGTGATAGAAAACACCACTGCGTAAATTAGTCCGAAATCTTTTCTCATTATTATAATGCTCTATTTTTTAAAACTTTCTGTAAGATAACGCTGATTCTTGATATCGCAAAGATATTAAGATTATTCTCATAACATATCAATTATTGACTATACTGATGTGAATCCATTATTAAACTTATTTGTAGATAAATATTGTTGAAATATGCCAACTAGAAAACGTATCACGATTATTCTTCTACTCTCAGTCTTCCTTTCAGCATGTGGAATCGATCAGTCAGATCCAGAAGTGGTTGCAAAAGGTTACGTAGAAGCAATTTATTATGCAGATGTTAACTTATTTAAAAAGTTAGTCGAACCGAAAGACTACGAGGCGACTGAAGACCATAAGTTATTCAGTGATAAAGACTCCACTGGAAAATCAGAAACTCGGAAAAGCCGCGGGGACGTATCTTTGATATCTATTGATGACACCTACATTAATCAAGATCGAGCCCGCGTTCGAATTTCAGTTGAGTTTAATAATGGCGAGAGACGAATCCTCTCCATTAGCCTCCATCAAAAAGAAGGTGCTTGGTACGTAAACCCGACCAGTTGGGCTCGTTGGTAAGTTAGAATAAATTATTGAGCATAATACCCACGCCAAGTCGGGTATTTTTGTGATTATAATCGATTAATGTCTCCCCATAGCCATGGAACAGCTGCACATAACCACGAACTTTTGTACTAAATGGATAACTGTACCCTAACTCAATGGCGCCTTTATTGTCGGAGCGTAAGTTGTTTCTCAGCATGACTGACAATTCATTATCGTGAATTTTTCGGAACAGGTGCATTTCGAAATAGCCGTAAAAATCGTCGATATCAGGATTGTCATCGCCTTTCGCGTCAAACTCATCTTCTTTTTGACGTTCTGGAATTCTCCACCAAGGTTTAAAACTTAAGTAAAAGTCTTCGTACTCCATTAAAATGTCGATATAAAGACGATTCCAACTTCTCGATAACCCATCGGGCTGCCCATTACTTTGATGCGAAAAACCAAGTGTATAGGCCGGTATTCTAGCCCCGAATAGTTCTTGCTCGGACGTGAATAGCATCATTACTTCGGTTTCATGATTGGTGTCTCGAAAGGGGCTTGATTCGTCTGTGTTGTAAGCTTGCCAGACCGAAAGAGAGGTGTAACCGAAAAAGAGATAGCCATTATTTTCAAATAAGGTTTGTCGAGTAACCGGAACCTTGAAACTTACCTGGAACTTAACTTCAGAATGCATCAATGTTCGATTGCTATCTGAAAAAGGCTTTTCGTTTGGTGAATCTTGATAAGTAAAAGGTAAAATATAATTTATTTTATGAGGGATCAGTGCGAAAGTATTGTCGTAAGCGTCGAGTTCGCTTTTAATCCGATTGTAAACCAATGAAGTATCTTGAGTCTTTTCTAGAAGTTTTTGTTGTGACTTTTTGGCTAATAACTCTTCATTATCCTCATTGTTATTGGCAAAAAGCATGACGGAATGAAAACAAAACACCAAACCAAAAATGCGTACGACACTTAGAGCTTTCATGTTGATCCTTTGAGGAAAAATTATGTTTAATTTTTGGTTGGTGATTTTACAGTGAATTGTTGAAGAAAGAAAAAGCCGTTTGAGACGGCTTTTTCTTTTTTAAGAGCGTTCTTTTTCTAACTTCTTTTCTAAATAGTGGATATTGGTTCCACCTTTATGGAAGTTTTCGTCGGCCATGATCCGCTTTTGTAACTCGATATTGGTTTTAATACCTCCAATAACAACTTCTTCCAACGCCATTTGCATACGTGCCATAGCGACTTCGCGAGTTTCACCGTAGGTAATCAACTTTCCAATCATAGAATCATAATTGGGCGGCACCTTGTAACCTGCATAGATATGCGAATCCCATCGCACACCAGGGCCACCCGGAGCATGGTAAGTAGTTATTGTGCCTGGTGATGGAATAAAGCTTTCAGGATCTTCTGCATTGATTCGACATTCGATGGAATGCCCTTTCAAATTGATATCAGCCTGCTTGAACGAGAGTGGTTGACCTTCAGCTACTCTTAATTGCTCCTTGATGATATCCACACCAGAAATAAGTTCAGTTACTGGATGCTCGACTTGTACTCGCGTATTCATTTCAATGAAATAAAACTCGCCTTTTTCATACAAAAACTCGAAGGTTCCAGCACCGCGATAGCCAATTTCTTTACATGCTTGCACACAGCGCTCACCGATGTAACGTCTCATTTCTTCTGTAATACCCGGCGCAGGCGCTTCTTCAACGACTTTTTGATGTCGACGCTGCATTGAGCAATCGCGCTCACCAAGATAAATCGCGTTTCCGTGATTGTCGGCTAAAATTTGAATTTCAACGTGGCGTGGGTTTTCAAGAAACTTTTCCATATAAACCATATCATTGCCAAAAGCAGCTCTCGCTTCGTTTTTGGTCAATGATATGGATGAAATAAGATCTTTTTCTTGTCGCACAACCCTCATGCCTCGACCACCACCACCGCCTGATGCTTTGATTATCACGGGGTAAGCGATTCGTTTGGCGATTGCCAGGTTATCTTTTTCATCATCACCTAGTGGCCCACCTGAGCCTGGTACACATGGAACGCCAGCTTTTTTCATTGCATTGATTGCAGAAACTTTGTCGCCCATCAGACGAATGGTATCTGCCTTAGGTCCGATGAAAGTAAAGCCTGACTTTTCAACTTGTTCCGCGAAGTCCGCGTTTTCAGCAAGAAATCCATATCCTGGGTGAATAGCAACTGCGTCAGTCACTTCTGCAGCCGCAATAATTGCTGGAATATTCAAGTAACTTTGCATAGGCGACGGCGGTCCGATACACACCGATTCGTCTGCCAATTTAACGTGCATTAAATTTTCATCTGCTGTGGAATGCACCGCCACAGTTTTAATGCCTAACTCGCGGCAAGCGCGCAGAATGCGCAAAGCTATCTCACCACGGTTAGCGATCAGGACTTTTTCTAACATGAGTCCACCTAAGTTAATTTAGTTAGCGCAAATTATTCGACAATGAAAAGAACTTCGTCGAACTCAACAGGTTCTGCATCGTCCACAAGAATGGCTTTAACAGTGCCGGACACTTCTGACTCGATGTGATTCATCATTTTCATTGCTTCAACGATGCATAGCGTGTCACCTTTATTAATGGTGTCGCCTACTTCAACGAAAGGTTTTGCGCCAGGAGAAGGAGATCGATAGAAAGTGCCTACCATGGGTGATTTAACTGGTTGTCCTGAAGGTAAGTTACTTGCGGCAGCCGGCGTTGCCGGCACTTCAGCATGTGCTTGTGCAACCGGTGCCGGGGCTGGTGCCATTGGAGCGTGAGCATAGGCAACGGGAGCTGAGCTTGCTCGACTGATTCGGACGCTTTCCTCACCTTCTTTAATTTCGATTTCGGAAACGCCGGATTCTTCAAGCAACTCAATGAGCTTTTTTACTTTACGAATATCCATAATAATGACCTTTTAGTGTGAGCTAAATGTATTAAGTGTTTTGTTCTTTTATTGTTTTTACTGCGTGTTCCACTGCAGTGTAATAGCTGTTTGCTCCTAAACCTGACACCACTTCAACAGCAATATCTGAAAAGAAAGAGCGATGTCGAAATTCTTCGCGCGACTTGGGATCACTCAGATGAATTTCGGTAAATGGTATTTCCACAGCAATTAATGCGTCCCGTAAAGCGATGCTGGTGTGTGTATAGGCTGCAGGGTTAAATAAAATATAATCCACTGAATCCTGTTTAGCTTGGTGAATCTTATTAATTAACTCATGCTCAGCATTGCTTTGAAAACACTCCAAAGTGATGCCTGCCTTTCCCAGAAGGGCTTGGGTATGATTTTCTATTTCTTCTAATGTTTCCGAGCCGTAAATACTGGGTTCTCGCGTTCCAAGTAAATTAAGGTTGGGACCGTTTAGAAGTAAAAATCGCATTTTGCCGTTAACTTTCTCGATTAAATCGCAAACTTCGTTAAAAAGCGCGAAAATTACAAAAAATAGTTATTTTGATATTGTGCAGCACATAAACTAATGCGTCTACTGAAAATAAGCTTAACTTTGTGAACTTGGCTGCATTTTAGCGTTAATTAGCAGCCATTTCTTTGTTTTTCTGGTCTGACAAGTGAGTGTCTTTTGTTATTTTATTGGTTTTCTGTACAATAAGTAATCAGTTGATAACCTTTACTGGGAAACTTTTAAGTCTATTTCCTGGTATCCGGTATTTAGGCTAATAGGATCGTAGGCGCTAATACCCAGCTTATAGGTGCCAGGGTCAACTTTTTTGAAATTTCCCTCAAATTGGCTTGTTTCTAGAAAATTTAGCGGTAATTCTCTAATTTTCTCTTCATCTTTCCATAGTTCAGCGGTTATTTGATATTGGTTGGCATCCCACAGACCCTCAGGTTCTATCGGGCAACCGCACAGCATAGTGACTGTTGCGGCAACTTTTAGATTTCCTTTAATGACTTCTGATTCGGCATTGATAAGAAAGCCTGTTAGTAATAAGACAACGCCATCTTGATGGGTCATGTGTTTTCCTGGGAGCAGCCAAATTTCGGTACTCGCAGTTAAACTGCGCTCCCCAAGATCCAGTGGCCCGATTGCTTCAATACGTACCTTCCTGGCTTTATTTAATTTTAATGTTGCACTGTATTTCGCAGCTCCAGCAGTTGCTATACCTGAGTTGCGAGTTTTTGGTGTTTTCATTATTGTTTTAGTATCACCAGTGCCGCCCTCAATGTTTCCTGATGCAAGAGTCTTATTTGTTTCAATATCGATGATGTTTACTTTCATGGTTCCCGTTTTATTACCAATAAATTTCGCATCTTTCGATAAAACTCGTACATCAATGTGAGTGTCCTCTGCAGCAAGTGTATTGCAAAAATATACTAGGAAACTAAGAAATAAAAATTTAATTAAAAATTTGAGCATTTGATTTCTCTCTACAAAGTATGTGCGTTGTTAATTTTTCTTAAGTGTCGGGATTCAAGTGTTACATGAAAATACAAATAAGTGTCTCAATAATGGCTAAATGTTTCAGCAAGAGATATGGATTGAGTGTGAATATTACCAATAAAAGATCTCAATTTTTACATGTGAAATCGGTAGTATTGCACCGGAATCTCAAACAAAGATAGGGAGTAATGATGAAATCTAATTGGAATAAACCTTTGGTTCTAGCAGCAATGTTCGCTGCTTCGCCTTTAATGGCGAACTCTGTACCTGAGAGTGTATTGAACCTCGAGAAATTACCAGTCATCACGAATGATTGTGGTGACAGCAAGTGCGACGATCGTCGAGCAATGACTACCGAGCAGTTTGCTTCAATATTGGCTGATGCTTCAGCTGGCGACCATGGAGTTACCACAGGCTCTTCGGCAAACGCTGATTCTGGTAAAGTAGCAAAAGATCAGGGTTTGGCAATAGGACAAGGAAATAACGACACTCAGGTCGTGTATTTAAATTTCGAGCAACGTTTTGCTACTTTTCCTGCGGTCGTTTCTGGTAACACGCCATGGACTTTTGTGAGTTATCAATATTCGCAACAAGAAAGAGACGCAATACAAACAAATCTTGAAGCCGACTACGAAGGCTTTAATATCAGCTTCACTCAAACTATGCCGGTTGCAGGTGACTTTTCAACGTTGAACTTTGAATGCCAACTAGACGACCGTCTATGTATTAATTTTGGCGGAGGCATTCTGTTTGGGTTAGCACAAGCAATCGATATTAATAACGTTAATCGCAATGACTCTGCTTTTGTTGATGCAAGTTTATGGACAGTGTTAGCGCAGTTAGATCCAACTGGCGGATTGTTGAGTAACTTCTCTGGTTTACCAGTTGAAAATGGAGATGTTGCGGCGACACTTTCGAAGGCAATTGTCGCGCAAGCTTCTAATACTGGAGCACATGAGTTAGGCCATAATTTAGGTTTACGACATCACGACTCTTTTGGCTCGCCCGGTAGTGGTCTTCCATCGACTGGCGTTCCAAATGCAGACGCATTTTTCCCAGTGTTTGATGGTTTACAAGAAGGTGACGAAGCCATTCTTCATACCATGGCATCTGGTGCGAGTGTAGGAAGCGGCCTAACCGACAGTACGGCAAGGGATCGATTCTTTTCGGAGCGTTCAGTAATTAAATTGGCTGCTGCAGAACGAGGCAGAGTCATTTCTGAAGATTCGGTTCGTGGTAAAAAAGTACAACTGCGCAAAGTTGTTGCGCCGAATACTTTGATTGAAGGCGATAATGCTGACGGTCAGCTTGATATTCGAGAAGCACTGCTTCGCGGTGTGATTAGTGAATTTAATGAAGTTGATCAGTATCGCTTTACTGCTAAAGCAGGTGAGGTATTGAGTGCTGAGTTCAATGGTTTTGACGTCGCGGTTGGTTCACCTGTCATTGGAGCGATTCAATTGTTTTATATCAATGCAGATGGTACTCGCTCATTAGTGGCTCAGAACTTTCAAAATTTTGAAGGCTTTGATGCGTTTTTAATTGACGCGCCGTTAAACAATAATGGTGATTATGTACTGGAAGTATCAGCTCCTAACTTTGTTAGTTTTGGCTACAATCCAGATAGTTCACCTATTTTATTCCCTCTTGAAGAAACGGGTAATGGTGTATTAAGAGTTGGTGATTATCAGCTGAGCATGTACATTGTTGACGGTAAGTCAGGAAATGGTGTTAAACGAGTTCCTTAATAAAGATTTAAGTTAACTTGTTAAATAAAGCCGTCGATATCACTCGACGGCTTTTCTTTTGGAAATTAAAAACTCTATGATTAACCGATAACTAACAAATGCAGATATTGCAGTAATCGTTAAAGCAAGAAAAAGCATCGGCCATTCATTAAAGTTAAAATGGGTGTAAAGGGCGCCTAGCATCAGTAACGTTAATGCGGGAGCCGCTAAAAACTTCAATTGTCTAATATGTAGCGCGATGCCACCTGCGACTTCAGCAGCACCAATAAAATACATAAACCAAATATCATATCCCCATCGTTCAAATGCCTGTAATTCGAAATCAAGAGCAAATAATTTTGCTGATCCTGACGCAATAAAAACGATACTTAAAATGGTGATGAGAACTTTCATATGGCTTCCTTTTTAATCTTTGTTGAGATAAGACGTCTGTTATCAAAGCTTGTTACAAATATTGAAAGTCTCTCTGTCATAATACTTTCATAATTCCGAGTTTCAGAAGACGCTACACTCTGCATACGGACCGCTATAAAGATAGCAAACTATTTGATTTCAAAATACGATGAAGTAAAGCAAAGATTGCCAGAGTTGGTTGAGTTAGAGCGAATAACTAAAGCAACTCAAGTGCCTTGCCATACTCGAATTATCCAGCAAGTGGAGTGCGGAGATTATCGTTTACCTATTTACGCGATCGATCTTGGTGATATGCGTGAAGGCAAACCGAGTTTAATTTTGGTTGGTGGTATTCACGGAATTGAACGCATCGGCGCTCAAGTGGTTATCGCTCAGCTTAAGGTATGGTTAGAGCGTTTGAAGTGGGAGCGATCTTTACAGCAGGGACTCGCTGAAATAAACATTACGTTAATACCCATCGTGAACCCTGTCGGGATGATGTTAAATCGACGAGGAAATGGCAATAAAGTCGACTTAATGAGAAACTCGCCGATTGAATCAGAAGATGGTTCTTTATTGGTTAGTGGTCAGCGTTTTTCAAAGTGGTTGCCATGGTTCAGAGGCAGCAAGCAACAGTTGGAACCAGAAAGCTTGGCTTTGCAAGAAGAAATCGCTGCGATCACCAGGCGTTCACCTTTTACACTTTCAATTGACTGTCACTCAGGGTTTGGTATGCACGATCGCATATGGTTTCCTTACGCGTACAGACGTCGACCAATGAAAGATATCGCTCCAATTATCGCGCTGAAACTTTTATGGGAAAGTAGTTATCCGAATCATCAATATATTTTTGAGCCGCAATCAAATCACTACATGACACATGGTGACCTGTGGGACTATTTTTATAAAAAGTTTGGCAGAAACGGCAATACATTTTTACCGTTAACTCTCGAAATGGGTTCATGGAATTGGGTGAGAAAACGACCTTTGCAAATGTTAAGGTTAGAAGGTTTGTTTAATCCTTTGGTGCCTCATAGAAAGCGACGAGCTTTGCGAAGGCATCTACCGTTAATGGATTTTTTAAGACATGCCACTCATAGCTATAAAAATTGGTTACCAACAGGTTTGCAGGTGGAAAAATTACAACAAATGGCGCACAGTTTGTGGTATCGAAATGATTTGGGGTAGAGAGTGTCTTATCGATTAATTTTGCTGCGTGGTTTAGGTCGAGACCAGCTTCACTGGCAACCATTACTGGAAGCATTACATAAGACTTTACCTGACTGGATAATTGAAACACCTGATATTCCGGGAGCAGGAATCCTTTATCAACAATCAGCACCCTTAAATCTTGATGATTATATTAAGCCTCTTGAGCAACAAGTTTCTCAGTCTTTCGACGGAACGACCGTGGTGTTGGGACTTTCTTTAGGAGGCATGTTGGCATTAACGTGGGCGAAGCAACGACCAGAGCTTTTTAATAGAGTAATTGCAGTTAACTCTAGCAGTCGATTAACGACCTTTTATCGTCGTCTTCTGGTATATAAAGTTTGGAAATACCCGGGTGCACTGGCGCGTTGGTCCATGCCGATAAAAGAAAACGCCATCTATCATTTAACTTGTAACCGTCGTCCTATGCCAGAGGGTTTATTGAAGCGTTGGGTCGACATTCAAAACAGACACCCAGTCTCGGTGGTTACACAATTGAGGCAAATATGGGCTGCATTCAAATTTAAACCTGCTCCCGCAGATCAAATGCCAGAAGTGTCAATTATCTCCTCAAAAAGCGACCGTTTAGTCGATTATCGTTGCAGTGTTAACTTGGCTTCCCATTACAAAACAGAGGTAATATTCCACACTTGGGCTGGTCACGACCTACCTCAAGATGACCCTGTATGGCTGGCTGAAACGCTTAAGTCATTGTTTTAATTCGATAACTGGTCATACCAATTTTGCATTAGAAAATCTAATATCAAGACCTAAAAAATCTCGTTTTTCTATTTGTCTCAAAGGCTCTAATATTGCGACCTTCAATATTTAACTGGCGGATTTGTGAACAATCCGGCAGATAAAGTTAATTAAAACTTTGTTAATCAGGAGGTCAACATGCTTAATCGATTGGGTTTATCAGCTAACCAATTAGCTTTACCGGCGTTATTGTTGGCCATTATTGTGTGGGCGAGTTCTTTTGTATTCATGAAAGTGGCGGTTGCAGAATTTGGCCCCATGTTGACTGTCTTTCTACGGATGATACTGGCCAGCGCGGTTCTGTTTTTCTTTATCCCCGTATTCAGAAAAGAAACCTATCGCCAAGGCGATTGGAAGTGGTTCCTAGCTCTCGCTTTGTGTGAGCCCTGCCTGTACTTTGTATTTGAAGGTTTGGCCCTTACCTACACGACGGCGTCTGAAGCCGGCATGATAACCTCGTTGCAACCATTAATGGTTGCGATTGCAGCTTTTTATTTATTGGGCGAAAAAGTTAGTTCCCGTTTGTTGCTTGGCTGCATCGTTGCCGTTATCGGAGCGATTTTATTATCTGTGACAGGCGAGGCGTCAGCTTCTGCACCAAATCCCTTATTAGGTAACTTTTTAGAGTTCATCGCAATCGGATTTGCCGCAGCTTACAGTTTAGTCGCACGCAAGCTAATGCATCATTATTCGCCACTGTTTCTAACCGGAATACAAACTTTTGTTGGAAGTGTGTTTTTTCTTCCGGCGGTTTTTTTCAGCGGTGATTCAGTGCCCGCAAATATATCCTGGGATGGAGCAATGGCCATATTGTTCCTGGCGTGGGGCGTGAACATTATTGCTTTCACCTGTTACAACTTTTCATTAGGCAAAATGCCAGCCAGTCAGGCTGGAGCTTGGCTTAACTTGTTGCCATTAGCATGCTTATTTTTTGGCTGGTTATTATTGGATGAGAGTCTTACCTCATTACAGTATACAGGTGCATTAATTGTGTTGGCAGGTGTGGTTGTCAGCCAAACCAAACCTAAACAAAAAACAGTGTTTATCGAACAAGAAATGCTGGAATCCGGAATTCAGCAGGAACCAACAAATGATCTTGCTGTCAATGAATTTACGATAGGTGCTTCAAGTAAAAGTTTTTAGTTTGTGAAACATTATTCTATTCTCCCTGGTTTAGAAGATTTTTTTCACATTGCCCCGCAACATGCGGGGCTTTTTTTTGACTAAGATTAGACAACCACTATAAATATCTCAGTTATACCTACAAAATTTACTTTTGATCTGCCACTAATTCGGTCAAGTTAGTTGACTCTTTTGTGATCAAGGTAGGAAAGTATAATGAATAATATTCGGTTTAATAGCGTGGCTATCGCTGTAGCTACGGTATTATCGGCTAGCGTAACCGCAACCGCTCCAATCTCGGTTTCCGATAAAGCAACGGATTTGAAAAATTTTGAAGTTAACGGGTCAATAAATTTATCGGCAAAGCGTCCAGCTCATGTTTTAACAAATCAAAGTTTAAGCTCTGATTTTGTGTTGAAGGATCAAGTAGATCGAAGAAGTGGACTAAAAACATTTACTTGGGTTGATAAAAGCGAGCAACTCAAAACGAAAAAGAGAATGTCAAAGTCCGGAAATGTTGGTCTCAATGATAAAAGGGCAAGAGCAACGATCGGTACATTGGTGAAACAACATGGATTAAGCAAAACCAGCGTCGATGATGCAAAATTGTTATTTGCTGATCAACATCCAAGTCGCCCGAGTATTTTTAAATATCAACAAATGATCGATGACCGTGAAGTTTTTGGTCGACAGTTAGCGGTGATCTTCGATCGTGAAGAAAATCCTGTAGCGGTTTCTGGTTATTTCTCATCAGAGCAATCTTTGCAAAATATGCGCTCTTCAAACTCAGGTTTTAAAATATCAGCAAAAAAAGCATTTGAAAGTGCGTTAAAAAATATTGGTTTGAAAGATGTGAGCGTCAATACAGTTTTAAGTAAGCAGTCAGACGGATATGATCACTATACTCTCACTGCAAAACAAAATTCCTCGATAACTTTCAGTCAATCGCAACGACTCAAAGAAGTTTATTTCCCGGTAGGTGAATCTTTAGTTCCAGGTTACTACATTGAAATTTTTGGCGGCGACAATAATTCTACAAACGGATTTGCATTTGGTTTGGTTATTTCTGCAAACGACGGAAAATTATTATTTCGGAAAAACTTAATTGAACATCAGGATTACACCTACAGAACCTATGCTGATAACGTTCAGGTGCCACTTGATGGTCCTTTTGGAAACACCTTAACGCCTCATCCTACTGGTAATGTTGATGATCCGCTAACAGAAACTGTAGTAGCAGCTGATTTGATAACTTTAGAATCTGGACCAATAAGTACGCAAGATCCTTGGCTTCCAGATAATGCAACAGTAACAACAGGGAATAACGTTGATTCTTATGCTGATATTTCTGGCCCAGATGGTTTTAATGAAGGAGATATTCGACCAACAACAACGGCGGCGAATACTTTTGATTACGTATCTGAGTTAAATGAAGATTCATTATCAAACAACGGACGAAACGCTGCAGCTGTTAATTTGTTCTATGTGAACAATTATTTGCATGACTGGTTCTATGATAATGGATTTAATGAAGCTGCGGGAAATGCTCAGCAGGACAATTTCGGTCGTGGTGGTCTGGGTAATGATCGCATGAGAGTCGAAGCGCAAGACAGTAGCGGTACTAATAATGCGAATATGTCGACTCCGGCAGATGGTGCACCTCCAAGAATGCAAATGTATTTATTCGTTTCTGGTTCTGGAGTTGGTTTAGATATCGATGGTGTGGGCAGCTTCGATGCTGGCACAGCACAATTTGGACAGCAAAGTTTTAATTTAACTGGTGATGCTGCGCGTTTAGAAGATGACACAGCGCCAGTTGAAGATGGTTGCGAAGCGGTAGTTAATGCTGCTGATTTGACTGGTAAGATAGCGGTGATCGATCGAGGTACCTGTGCGTTTACTGTGAAAGTCAAAGCTGCGCAAGACGCAGGTGCAGTGGCCGCAATTGTTATAAATGATGCGCCAGCTTCTGATCCCGATCGAGGCGGAATCATAAGCATGGGAGGTGATGATTCGACGATTACCATCCCATCGATGTTCATGTCTCTTGAAGATGGAACCCAATTACTCAATGCGATGGATGTTGATACCGTTTCTATTACTATGGCGCGAGATGTTTCTTATCGAGATGGAACACTGGATAACGGAATTGTTGCTCACGAATGGGCGCATTACTTATCAAATAGGTTAGTCAGCAATGCTAGCGGTCTGGTCAATAATATGGGGCGCGGTATGGGCGAAGGCTGGAGTGATTTTGTCGCGTTAATGTTGACGGTTAAGGAATCCGATCAGTCTCAAGCGGGCAACGAAAATTTCCAAGGTGTTTATCCTGTTGCTGGCTTTGCAACGAAAGATAATTACTATGGCATTCGACGTGTTCCTTACAGTACCGACATGAATAAAAATGGATTAACTTTCCGCCATATTGCTCTTGGTGAAGCGTTACCAGATAACCATCCGGTGCGGTATGGTCAGGATGGATCGTCTAACAATGCGGTACATGCGACAGGTGAAGTTTGGTCTACCTCTCTGTGGGAAGTTTACGCTGCTTTGCTAAACCGAGAAGATTTAACTTTTGCCGAAGCGCAAAATCGAATGAAAAATTATTTGGTAGCAGGTTTAAAAATGACGCCTTATGCGCCAACCATTACTGAAGCTCGAGATGGTATTTTAGCCGCAGCTTATGCCAGTGACCCCGACGATTTTGCAACCATTTTGCAAGCGTTTGCTCGTCGTGGTCTTGGTATAAATGCAGTTTCTCCGGAGCGTTTTTCTTCCGACCAAGTTGGTGTGGTGGAAGATTTTACCGCAGAAGGTTCAGCGATAGCAGTTCAATCAATGTCAATTGATACAAACGTGTTAACCCAAGAAATAAAATATTGCGATGGTGACAATATTTGGGATGCTGGCGAGACAGCTCTTTTAACGGTTAATTTGAGAAACGCTGGAACAACATCGCTTAGTGGTGTCACTGCAGAATTGACATCAAGTAATGATATAACATTCGCTGACGGTTCAGCGGTAACTTTCAGCCAATTAAATGAATACGGTGACTTAGTTACCGCGCAAATACCTGTTCTACTAAACAGTGCGACGGAACAAGAAGACGTCACTATCACTTTAACGTTTAATGAAATTGGTAATGCTCCTGAAGATGTTATTGAGCCAGCACCGGTTAATCTTACGGTAACAACGAATTTTGATTTGGCAAAAACCAGTCAAAGTGAAAACTTAGAAGATACTTTAACTGTTGACGCAGATTGGACACTGACGGCATCGTCAAACCTGCTCAATAAATTTGAGTTGGACGGTGGAGTTTATGATCAGTTTTTTGGTACTGGGCAAATGTTCTACGGCGATAACAATGCTACTGCCGGTTCAAGTTCACTGGTGAGTCCTATTGTAACTGTGGCTGAGACAGGCGCGATGACAATGTCGTTTTTCCATTATTACGAATTTGAATCCAGCGAAAACGATCAACAAGGCATTGATTATTTAGATGGTGGCGTCATTGAAGTTAGTGTCGATGGTGGGGATTGGGTTGATGTTACTTCGATAGGTGGAACAATCGAACCTAACTACAGTGGAACAGTACTTGAATCGAATCCTGTGATTGGTTCTCGACAAGCCTTTGTTGGACCTATTCAACAATTTGGTCAAAGCGTTACTGTTTCTATTCCAGAAGGTGACATTAATGGTAGCAATCTTCAGTTCCGCTTTTTAATCGGAACGGATGATGCCATCGGAAGTTTTGGTTGGTTAATTGATGACATAGCATTTGATAATATTACGAACTTCCCGTTCAGTGGTCGTGTGACAGAGGATGGCGTTTGTGAGAATGCTCCCCCGGTTGTTGATGCGATTGAAACCATATCGGTTTCTGAGAAAGAAGGTGGTGAACAACGCACCGTTACACTATCGGCAGCAACCTTTGATCACGAAGGCGATTCTCTAACCTATAGTTGGACGCAAACATCTGGGCCGAATGTATCGCTCGAAAATAGTGACGCATCAAGTACTAGTTTTGTGATCCCGGTAGTTAATCAAGACAGCACATTTGAGTTTAGCGTCAGTGTAAGTGATGGTAGTTCTGCGACGTCGATGCCGGCTACAGTTGAAGTTACTGATGTGAACGATGCTCCTGAAGTATCGATTTCTGGAGTTGACTCAATTACCGAAGGAGAGTCATTCACCTTATCTTCAAATGTCACTGATGACGACACAGAACTGACGTATCAATGGCAGCAGGTCAGTGGTACTTCTGCAACTATAGGTAGCACAACAGGTGCAAGTCTTAGTGTTGAATCTCCTTCTATTAGTGAAGATGAAACGCTGGTATTTGAACTGACTGTTTCAGATGGAGAAACGTCAACAAGCACGCAAAAATCGGTTGCTGTGACAAATCGATCAAGTGGTGGCGGAAGTCTTTTCTGGTTAGTCAGCGGGTTATTAATCCTATGTGGATTTAGATCACGCAAATAATCTTTAACTTTAAATGTAGGCTTATAAAGACCTCCTTAGTGGGGGGTCTTTATATTCTAAAGTGAGATATTTCGCAGTTCTTTATCGCCATTGGTAATATTCACGTCACTTTTGGGCACTGGTTTTATTGCCCTGAGTTATTGCTTCGAATAACTTTGCGACGTTGGGTATGAAACAATGGAGAAAAAAGTGAAAAAAGTAATGTTGGGTTTATCTGCTGCGGTCTATGCTGCTGCAGTTGGAGCGACCATCAACGTTGACAAAAAATCGGTTATCACAGATGTCGATTTTCAAAGTCACGAGATGGTTAAAACAGAGAAACAAGGCATCAAGAGCTTCGTTCGAAAGCCTCTAAATAAGAAATTCCATGAAGAAGCAGGTTTAACTGGAACACACAACTATATCGTGCGTTTACAAGATGCTCCGGTTGCAACCTACAAAGGCGATATCGATGGTTATCCTGCGACTCGTCCAGATTATGCCAAGTCTTTTAATCAGCGTGCGCAAGCTATGGTTGGAAAGTCATCAGCGGCAAAACGAGCGTCTTTAAAAATTAATTTCAAAAGCAGCAGCGTCAAGCGTTACACAAAATACCTTGATATGCAGCAAGACGCTTTAATGCAAAAAGCAACTCGAGTTTTGGGGCAACAACCAGCTGAACTAACTCGATTAAAGAATGCTTTGAACGCAGTCGTTGTTCGCATGACTCAAGAGCAAGCGAAAAAGCTCGCGATGTTCGATGAAGTGGCTTACGTTGAACGCGAAGTTATGTTCCAAATGGAAACTGACACGGGTCCAACTTTGATTGGAGCACCTAATGTATGGGATGGCACTGCGACAGGTGTTGGCGCCTTTGGTGAAGGTGTTATCGTCGGTGTAATCGACTCTGGCATCAACTCTGATCACCCTTCATTTGCCGATGTCGGTGATGATGGTTACGACCATACTAATCCATGGGGTGCAGGCGTTTATGTTGGTGATTGTGCCGGCGCTTTTGCGAGTATGTGTAATGATAAATTGATCGGTGTTCGATCGTATGATTCTGTCATTGGCACTTATAGCGACGCAGATGTTTTTGGTCCGACTCCTCCTCCTGCGAACGGTGAAGATTATAATGGTCATGGCTCTCACACTGCGGGCACTGCAGCTGGAAATATTCTAAATAATGTTCCAATGCTGGATCCTGAAGCAGGTCAGGAAGTAGGTGACGGTATTAACTCGACTGGTTTCGAGTTCCCTCAAGTTTCAGGCGTGGCTCCCCATGCCAATGTCGTTGCTTATCAAATTTGTTTACCTGGCAATCAAGGTGATACTTATTCAGGTTGCCCGGGTGCCGCGATTGCAAGCGCGATCGATGATGCCATTGCTGACGGGATTGATGTTATTAACTACTCGATTTCAGGTGGTGGAAACCCTTGGAATAGTTCTACTGAACTTGCCTTTTTGAATGCGCAAGATGCGGGAATTTTTGTTTCTGCTTCTGCAGGTAACTCAGGCCCTGATGCGGGCACTTCAGTAAAAAATGCACCATGGTATACCGCGGTAGCTGCTTCAACGCACGGTCGTGTAGTCGAGTTTGAAAAAACTATCGGCGGTTTCACAGGCGGTGACACAACAGCTCCTGCTGAAATTACTGGTTCGAGTGCAACGCAAGGTATTACGGCCACAATCGTATACGCTGGTGATTATGACAACCCGAACTCAACCGATGATTCAGCTCAATGTATGGAGCCATTCCCTGCGGGAACTTTCAGTGGTGAAATTGTTGTTTGTGATCGTGGAACGATTGCTCGAGTAGCAAAAGCGCAAAATGCTGCAGCCGGTGGTGCTGGTGGTTTCGTGCTGGCGAATATTCAGGGCGGTGCAGATACACTAGCAAATGATGCCTATGTTGTTCCTGGCATTCACATTAATGCCAATGACGGTGATGCTCTGAAAGCATGGTTGGCTTCTGGTACCGGTCATACAGCAACTATTTCTGCTGCAGATGGCGAGTTAGTGATTGGCGATGCCGATCAAATCGCAGCATTCTCATCGCGTGGTCCAAACGTGACTGTGCCTGATATCTTAACGCCATCAGTTGCGGCGCCAGGCGTATCGATTTATGCGGCTTATTCAGACGAGCAATACGGTCGTGATGGTACTACGCCAGCTCCTGCAGACTTTGCATTTTTACAAGGTACTTCAATGGCTGCGCCACATGTTGCTGGTGCCGGTGCATTGTTAAAGTCAGCTTTCCCTGCATGGACGCCTGATAACATCCGCTCTGCGTTAATGCTAACGGCAACACCAGTTATGGTGAAAGAAGACGGCACAACTCCAGCGGATATGTTTGATATGGGTTCCGGTCGAATTCGAGTGGACCTGGCCGCTGCAACTGGTTTGATTATGGATGAAGAGCTCGATGATTATCTTGATGCTAATCCAGCCGATGGCGGTGATCCTAAAACGCTAAACATTCCAAGTTTGGGTAATACTTCTTGCCGATCGACATGTAGTTGGCAAAGAACATTTACTGCAACTAAAAACGCGTCTTGGACTGCAAGCTCAACGACCGACAATGAACTCGTTTCTGTAACGGTTACTCCTGCAACGTTTACTTTGGCAGAGGGAGAAACACAAACAGTAACAATCACTGCGTCTGTAGAAGGTCTTAGTACTGGCGATAGTGCATTGGGTGAAGTTGTATTCACGGCAGGTGATGCTTCTATCCCAGCTGCTCGGATGCCGATGTTTTTAAGTGCTGAATCAAGCAACATTCCATCAATGATTGAAATGGACATCGCTAGGGACTCTGGCTCTGTTCTACTAAAAGATATGCTAGCGCTCGAAATCACCGAGTTTACCTCTCGTGTTTATGGTTTAAGTAAGTCGAGCCGAACACGCGGTGCCGTATCAGAAGATAGTGACGGACTCTCGCCATTTGATGATTTAACTGACGGTGTTGAAACACATTGGTTTACTTTGTCAGCTGATACTCCTTACATGAATGTTGCAACTACTGCATCTGAGTCACCTGATATTGATTTATATGTTGGTTACGACGCCAATGGTGACGGTACACCATCTGAAGACGAACTACTTTGTGCTTCGCGTTCGTTTACGGCTGATGAATCTTGCGGTATTGAAGAAGTTCCTGCAGGAAGAATTTGGGTTCTAGTGCAAAACTGGGAAGCTTCTTCTGCGGGAGCGGTTGATGGGTATGACCTATTGTTTGGGCACGTTCCAACAACCAACCAAGGTAACTTTAGTGTTGCCGCACAAGCAACATCTGGTGAATTTGTACCATTCGATATTCGCATGAGCTGGGATGATCAAATGTCAGTTGGCGACGTAATGATCGGAGCTTTTGACATAGGAACCGACGCAGCTAATCCAGGTAATCTTGGACAAACTGTAGTTGTACTCACTCGCGCGAATAATGATGTTAACGTTCAAGTTAGCGATGACAATCCGTCAGTTGGCGACTATGTTGACTTTACGGTTTCTATTAACACGAATGAAACCACAGAAGATTATTTCTACAACATCGCGCTCGCGATTCCTGAAGGAATAATGGTCGATCCAAGCAGCGTTGAAGTTGATAAAGGTGATGCTTCGGTTGTTTCTGTTGGTGTTGATGGTACAACCATTAACTGGTCTGCAGCTCGTCCGGGAATATTCGGTCCGAATTCAGACGCAGGTTATGACACAACAACCAATGTAACTGATGCTTCTTGTTCGATTCCAATTTTTGGAGGCTATGTAGACTTAGCTGCTTATGGTGTAACTCAGTTACCTATTGATGGTGATAGCCAAACTGGAACGCTAGCAGTACCAGTAACTCACTTGGGTGTGTCGTATCCAGAGTTCACTGTTACCGATGATGGTTTTATCAGTATGGGTAACTCTGTAGGTGGTGCAACATACTCTCATCAGAGAATGCCTAATAGTGCTGAACCCAATAATGTTATCGCTCCTTTCTGGCGTGACATGCAGTTTGATAATGCAAATGGCTCTGGTGTGAGTGTTGCTTCTGCGTCTGGTGGCTCATTGGTATTTGTAGAGTGGGATGACATGCGTCATTGGGCTTACTATGGTGTAGATACTGCTTATGATGATGTACTTGATTTCCAAGTTGTTATCGACAACAACACCGGTAATGTCTATTACGCTTACGCTAACGTGACTCATAATTTGGGCGATATTCTTGGCCAGTCTATTGGTTGGGAAAATGCAAACGGTACTTTCGGTGAATCCTTTATCTACAATGGCGGGGTTTACGACGATGGTGCGGGCGATGTTGGTTCGGCAAATGATATTCAAGATGGACTGATTGTATGTAATCGACCTGGTCTTGGGTTCAGAGAAATTACACTTACCTTCACTGGTCAGGTAATGCCTGAAGCAGCTGGCGCGTCGATGACCGCTTTAGCATCTCACAGTGTGACTAACGTTGGTGCGAAAACTGAAACTTCTTCAGCCTCGTTTAAAGTAGCAAGTAACTTCTACATTGGTCAGTTAGACGACTTAACCGTTGCAGAAGATGGTGTCATTACAGGAATTACTGTTAATTACGCAGATGCGGATTCTGAGGCAAATGTAATCACAGTAACTTCATTAAATGGTACGGCTTCTAATATTAGCGGTGGGGTGTCTGGTTCGACTTTCGACTTTGCTCCTGACGCTGATTTTAATGGCATGCTTGAAGTTGTGGTGACTGTTTCAGATACCGTTAACTCAACGGACACTGAGTCAGCAACCTTTATGGTGAATGTCACTCCGGTGAACGATGCGCCAGTGGTAAGCACAAGTTCAAACTCTTCTGGCCGAGGTATGATCAACTTACTCTCAAACGTTAATGATGTTGACGGCGATAGTTTGACTTACTCTTGGACTCAAGTGTCTGGACCAAGTGTTACCATTACTGCTGCGGATAAAGCTCAAGCAGTAATTCTTCCAGAAGATATTGGTGGTGGAGACTATGTGTTTGAATTGACAGTGAACGATGGCACTGTGTCTGTTTCATCACAAACCAGTATTTCGGTATCTGGCGATAGCAGTAGCAGTGGCTCACTCTACTGGATGTTAGGTGGATTGATGCTATTAGCAGGTTTCCGCCGTCGAAAATAGTTAATCTAATTCGACAATTAAAACCCCGCCATTGGCGGGGTTTTTTATGTCAGAAATTAAATTTTAATTATCTTACACAGAAAATATTTTACAGGGCAGTGAACGCCGAGCAGCCGAGTACAGGTATTTAATTTTCCAAAGCTTCAAAGCGAAACAATAGAGTCGGAGTTGAAAGAGCAATAAAACTATTAAGAGTTATTTACTAGTTTGAAATGGATAGTTTGCGAGTCGATTAATGGAAGTGATTAACGGAGGAATATTTAATGGATGTTTTGTTTTAAATAAAAGCACAAAACATTAAAAGTATTAATAACGAATAGATTTCTAACTATTAATTAACATGTATCTCAATTCAAACCAACTTTAGCTTTAACCAAAATATCTTTCATTTAAATTAAAGTCGGCTTGAATTTTTAGAGGTATTGAAATAAATCGTAAGCCTACTCTCCAATAGCAGCATCAATGCGAGCTGCAAAAGTATCCGCATCTTCAAAACCTTCTGCGCGCAGTCCGCTAATTTCATTTCCACTTTTATCAAAGAATAAAATGGATGGTAATCCAAATATACCAAAGCGTTCCATCAACGCTCTATCTTCCGCGTCTCCTGCTGTTACATCAGCTTGTAATAAAATGGTATTAGATAATGCTGCCTGAACCTGAGGTTTAGGAAAAGTCAGCTTTGCGAATTCGTAGCATGCGGCACAATATTCGGCAAAAAAGTCCAGCATGACTGTTTTGCCTTCTGCATTCGCTTTTTCCAAATAACGGTCTAGGTCATCATTATTTTTTATTAAGATAAAACCATCGTGAATGTTGCCTTTTGTTGATGCCTTGTTATTAATATTTTGATTATTTGAGGTTACTAAACCCGAATCATTATTCATTATGGTTGAAGTATGAGCTAAAGAGTTATTTGCCAGTGGCGTGAACAAGCTGGTATTCCCCATGGCTGCGCCGACAATTAAACTGGCTCCATAAACCAACAGAACAAAACCGACACCTTTCCAAAACTTTTCCCATCCAGACGCAGCATGTTCAAGTGGGGCAAGCGCGCCCATATATATTGAGCACACAATTACCAGTCCACCCCACAACAAAAGGTTTACATGAGCAGGAATAAGATGTTTTGTAATATACAAAGCAACCGCAACCATCATGACACCAAATACTGCTTTTACTGCATTCATCCAGCTGCCTGCACTTGGCAATAATTTTCCACCACCCACACCAAGTATTATCAGTGGAATACCCATTCCAATTGACAGGCCATATAAATAGAATGCACCTGTTAATGCGTCACCTACTGTACTGATCCATGTTAAAACAGCAATTAATGGAATAGTCACACAAGGTGAGACCACTGCTCCTGAAATTGCGCCCATTATTGCTGCGCCGATGTAAGTACCACTCTGTTGCTTTTGACTGACGTTATTGAGTTTGTTCTGCATCGCAGCTGGAAGTTGAATCTCAAAAAATCCAAACATTCCCAGCGATAAAATTATAAACACAATAGCTGCGCCAATTATAAATGGTGGTGATTGCAATGTGGCGGTCGCACTGGCTCCGACACCCGCGACGACTCCGCCTATAATGACATAAGGAATTGCCATAGCCTGGGTATAAGTCAGGGATAAAAAGAAAGCTTTGGATGTTGTTATGTCTTTACCTTGACCCGCAATGATACTCGATATGATTGGCATCATCGGGAATACGCAGGGTGTAAAAGCAAGTCCTATACCCAATAAAATTAAACTAAAAAAACCAACGATTACTGATTCGTTCAATGTATCGATAATTTTATCTTTTTCAGATACGAATTTCTTTTTCTCCGAGGGAGCTTTATTTGTCTCTTGAGTTTTTTCTGACTTGCCTTTGGTATTACTAGATTTATCTTTTACGTCTTTATTTTCATTGGAGGCTTTTTCTGAGTCGCTATTTTTATCGAGCGCTGGAGCTGACCAAGAGCTAACCGGTGAGTTCACTGCATCGAATGTTGCTTCGTCAATTGAACTTGAAGTCAGTTCTTTATTGTTAATTTTAAAATAGCGATTAGTCGGCGGGTAACAAAGTCCTGCTTCAGCGCAGCCTTGAAAACGAATTTCAACAAAAACTGGCGATGTATTCAATTCGAAAGGAATGCCGAGTTGTAAACTCTTATAATAAGTTTGCACTTCGCCAAAATATTCATCTGTTTTATGTTTACCCTCAGGCAAAATCACCGTGCCTAATTTTGCATTTTTCAATCGCACCTGTAATTGGTGTTGATAAAGGTAATACGTAGGCTCAATTTTCCAATTTGCGATCAATTCGTCGGAGTAGGTATCGACAGACAAGGAGAAGGCTTGATCCACTTCTAGAAATTCGTCGGTTTTCCCAAACAGTTTTTGTAAATCGACGGCTTGCTGCGCATGAGATGCAGTGCTTAAAAGTAGTAAGGTGACGACTCCGAACTGGCGAAGTGATAAAGATTTTAGTAATCGATTAATCATTGGATCTATCTTCCAAAGGTTTAACACTGTTCAACAACCAATGCCCGTAATCATTGCCAGTTGATTGAATCGGCAAGGATATAAGTTCAGGGACATCGTAAGGGTGGATTTCGCTCAATAAAGACTCAATCTCTGTAAGTTGCTCTTTCGTTGTTTTCATAATCAACTGTGACTCTGTCTCTTGTTCGATAGCGTCTTTCCAACGATACATTGACGTTATTCCATCAATTATATTGACGCACGCTACCAATTGGCGTTCTAAAAGCTGTTCGGCCAGTTGTTTCGCAGAATCTGGATTCGGAGCCGTTGTTAATATAACGACGGCCGTATCAATTTGTTTCATTAAAGAGGTTAACTTTTAGTAATTGATTCGTTTTCGGTAACTTTATTGGTTACAGTTCCGGTGTAAGACTACCTGTTCGAAGGGCATTTATCCGTGGACAAATGCCCAATTCATCCTATTTTATCAAGGCAGAGGGGTTATTTGGATTCGTGTGCCCAAATTAAATGGGTATTCTCTCTTTGAGCGGCTTGGTTGAGTGCTGCTTCTGCTCGTTTCACCAAGCGTTGAACATCATAGTCATTGCCAAGTCGAGACAGTCCTACGGATAAACTTGCTTTGATACTTTTGCCTTCGAAAGCCACTGGGCTGGAAGCAAATGATTGCGTTAAGTAACTCATGACCTTTTCTGCTTCATCATCGGCACAGTGACTCAAAATTACTCCGATTCGATGGCTGTCAAAAAATCCAACACAATCGGTTTTTCGTAATCGTTGTCTTAATAATCTGGCCAGCTGTTGCATAGCTCTTTCACCAAAGGCATAGCCATGGTCAAGGTTTAATTCAGCCAGGCCATTCATTTCAATAAGAGCAAAGAACATCGAGTTGTTTTGCCGCATGGCTCGCTCTGATTCAATGGTAATTTGCTCTCTGAGTAGTGCAGGAGAGGCAAGTCCAGTTTGGAAATCGCGAGCAATATGAGGTTGTAAGTTGCGTGAGCGCCTGGCATACAATTCAGCGGTAAACAATAATTGTTCTTTCTTTACTGGTTTTTCGATAAAAGCTGTACCACCAGAAGTCATGGCCTCTCTTTGCTTTTCGTGGTTTTCCTCAGCCGAAAGAAAAACAATCGGCACGGTTTGAAATCTTTCCTGCTGACGCAGAACTTTTGTAAGCTCAATTCCATTGCAACCCGGCATTTGCATGTCCATAAAAATGACTTCTGCATCAAAATTACTCAATGAATTTAAAAGCTGCATAGGATCAATCACAACGCAGGTTTCAAAACCAGCATCGGATAAGACTTTATCGTTGTATTTGGCCTGAGCTTTTGAGTCTTCCATCACCGCCACTCGAAATGGAGCGGCATTTGTCGTACGTTCAAGATTGTCGAGGTATTCCATTATTTTAATGGTATCGATGGGTTCGGCGAAAAATAGTGTTGCTCCAAGTCTTATACTTTTGAGTCTTTGCTCTAAATTATCGCGTTGCGCCAGAATTATAAAATGACTCGTTTGGTTGACGGGTTCTGCTACATCATCTTCAAAATCTTCTAGTTGAGCAATAACGACCTTTTGAGAGTTTCCTGCAGCTGTTGCTATGGCTTGATTTAATTCGTAGGACTCAACGTTGTAACCAAAGTCACTCATTTGCTGTTTTAAAATTGGGTAGGCATCATCGTTATTTAAACACCAATATATCGTGAGTTCACTTTCGCCACTAAGGAGTTTCGGTGTTTCTGACTTATCCTCAACGACTGAGTGTTTGAATTCGTACTCTGGTTCAATTTGGGTTCGAATAGCTGAACCAGGAACGGCTGCCACTTCGGTTGGTGCCGTGTCTGTTGGCCCAGTCTCGATGGCCTTAGAATCTGCAGTAGAGCTGTCCGTTGCAGAGCTATCGGAAATCTGTTCTTCGGAAACACTGTCGTCTAAGGAGGCTTCAGAGAGTGAATCTGTTGTTGGGCTCTGTTGATTGTCTGGTTCCAAAGAAGCTTTATTGCTCTCTGCTTCTAATTCTTCTTCGGTGTAATCTGAATCTGTTTGTTTTTTTGCCGCTTTTACAGCTTGCTCTGTTCCCGTGTTTATTTGACCGAGCTTTAACCGATCGGCGTGACTTTCGAGTCGCTGCACAAAACGCCTTATAAGTGGTTTTTGTGAGTCGATGGTTTCTGGATCCAGATTAAGTTGGCTCTCTACTTTTGACAGTAAGTTGGCCGTTGCCTCGACATTGTATTCAAGACAGGTCTCCTTTGTTTTACGAATTTGGCTCTCCATAGCCTTGATTCTTACCGGATCGACCTCAGATTCTGTAAGGTCGGAGAGCAACCGCGCAAATTGTTGCAGTTTAATCGGCACTCGCCGACAAATAATCTTCTTAAAGTCACTTTTTGAACTTTGTTTTAATTCTGTATTCATAGAGCGTACAAGAGTGCTTCCTAGTGGATTGGGTTAATTGCATTTTTGGTTATTGATGCAGGCCCCACGTTACCGGCGAAAACATTCGCCCCCAAATAGCCCAAATCATTGAAAAACAAGTAATAAGGTTAGTGTTTATATGCCATGGTTGCCAGTCATTTTTCTTGCTTTACCGTTTACCGAGCTAATGTTGCTGCTTCAGGTCGGTTCAAAATGGGGTGTAATGCCCACTTTAGGGCTAATTATTGTTACCGCTATGGTTGGGTACACGTTATTTAGACACCAAGGTATTGCAACTTGGCGTGAAGTTAATAAGAAACTTAATGAGGGACAGCTACCTTCTCAGGAGATGACCGAAGGTATTGTTATTCTTCTAGCCGGAGCGCTTATGGTTACCCCTGGCTTAATAACGGATGTAATTGGCTTGCTTTGTTTATTGCCAATCACACGTAAGCCTTTTGTCCGCATGATGGCGAGTCGATTAAGTTCTAAAGTGTCATTTCACAGCAGTTCACAGCGTTATCAGTTTTATGATGTCGACGATAGAGGTAACCCAACAAACACTTCGGGGAATGGGAACACTTTTGAAGGCGAGGCTGAAGACATCTCGCCAGACAAGGAAAGCTATCAAAATCAAAGGCTTCCAAAATAAAAAGACTAAATTTTTTACTTTTTAGCACTCAAAGGGGTTGAGTGCTAAAAAAACGCCCCAATATTGCCCGCCAGAAACGTTATTTTGACTTTAACCAACCAAACATAAGGGAGATGACTCAATGAGCATTCGTCCATTACACGATCGAGTGATTGTTCGTCGTTTAGAAGATGAAACAACAACCAGAGGTGGAATTGTTATTCCTGATAACGCTAAAGAAAAGCCAAGCCGCGGAGAAGTTGTTGCTGTTGGTAATGGCAAACCTTTGGACAATGGCGAAGTTCGTGCGCTTGCTGTTAACGCAGGTGACAAAGTGTTATTTGGTAAATATTCAGGCACCGAAGTTAAAGTTGACGGCGAAGAGTTATTAGTAATGCGTGAAGACGACATTATGGCCGTTGTTGAGTAAGACCATATCGTCAATCACAAATTCAAACTAATTTAAGAGGATATATATTATGTCTGCAAAAGAAGTACTTTTTGGAGATGACGCTCGTTCAAGAATGGTTGAAGGCGTCAACATACTAGCGAATGCTGTTAAAACTACTTTAGGTCCTAAAGGGCGAAATGTTGTTTTAGATAAAGCGTTTGGTGCACCAACCGTAACTAAAGATGGTGTTTCTGTTGCGAAAGAGATTGAACTTGAAGGTAAGTTCGAGAATATGGGTGCGCAAATGGTTAAAGAAGTTGCTTCGCAAACTTCTGATGTGGCGGGTGACGGAACCACAACAGCAACCGTTCTTGCTCAAGCTATTTTAAATGAAGGTCTTAAAACAGTCGCTGCTGGTATGAATCCTATGGATCTTAAGCGCGGAATCGATAAAGCGGTTCGAGCGGCAGTTGAAGAGTTGAAAAGTTTGTCAGTTCCATGTTCTGACAACAAATCGATTTCTCAAGTAGGAACTATTTCTGCTAACTCTGACAGCGACATTGGTGAAATCATTGCCAGCGCTATGGAAAAAGTAGGTAAAGAAGGCGATATTACGGTTGAAGAAGGCTCAGGTTTAGATAATGAGCTAGATGTTGTTGAAGGTATGCAGTTTGACCGCGGTTATCTTTCTCCTTACTTCATCAACGACCAAGACAGCATGTCAGTCGAGCTTGAAAGTCCGTACATTTTACTTTTCGACAAGAAAATCTCTAACATCCGTGATTTGCTTCCTGTGCTAGAAAATGTTGCAAAAGCAAGCAAACCACTGTTAATTATTGCTGAAGATGTTGAAGGCGAAGCATTAGCAACTTTAGTTGTAAACAACATGCGCGGTATCGTGAAAGTTGCTGCTGTTAAGGCTCCTGGCTTTGGTGACCGTCGTAAAGCTATGTTAGAAGACATCGCAATCCTAACCGGTGGTACTGTGATTTCTGAAGAAGTTGGTTTGTCACTAGAAGGCGCAACTTTGGATGATTTAGGAACCGCGAAGAAAGTTTCTATCACTAAAGAAAACACCATTATTGTTGACGGTGCTGGTGATGCAAAAGACATCGAAGGCCGAGTCAACCAAATTCGCAAGCAAATCGACGATACTTCATCAGATTATGATCGCGAAAAACTTCAAGAGCGTGTCGCAAAGCTGGCAGGCGGTGTTGCTGTCATTAAAGTTGGAGCAGCAACTGAAGTTGAAATGAAAGAGAAGAAAGCTCGTGTTGAAGACGCTCTTCATGCAACCCGCGCAGCGGTTGAAGAAGGTGTTGTACCTGGTGGTGGTGTTGCACTAGTTCGAGTAGCGGCGAAAATTGCTGAACTTACTGGTGACAATGATGATCAAAACGCCGGGATTCATATTGCTATCCGAGCGATGAAAGCTCCATTACGTCAAATTACTACGAACGCTGGTGATGAAGCGTCGGTTGTTTTAGATCAAGTATCTAAAGGCGAAGGTAACTATGGTTACAACGCAGCAACTGGTGTTTACGGTGACATGATTGAAATGGGTATTCTTGATCCAACCAAAGTAACGCGTTCTGCTTTACAGCATGCGGCATCTGTTGCAGGTCTTATGATCACAACCGAAGCTATGGTTGCTGAGTTACCTAAGAAAGATGATGGCGCTCCAGACATGGGCGGCATGGGTGGTATGGGCGGTATGGGCGGTATGATGTAAGCCCAATGTAAACCCTTTAATAGCTATGCTATACAGAAAGCCTCGCAATTGCGGGGCTTTTTTATATCAACATGGTTTTTATAATCAAACATAATCTGGCTTAAGTGGCGGGGATTTGTTAAATTCTGCAGATTATCTATGCTATTGATTAAACGGTGTCAGGCTCATTGAATGATATTTTCACGCGGTAAACAAAAATCCATTTTATTTGCGGATGTTTCCGGCAGCTCTGCACTGTATAAATCGGTGGGCAACGAGAAGGCCAAATCGATCATCGATGAGATTTTAAATAGCTTGGTGTTTTCCACAAAAAAGTACGAAGGAAGAGTCATTAAAACCATCGGAGATGAAATAATGACCTGCTTTGATAAGCCAGAAAATGCCTGTCGGGCTGCAATGGAAATGCAGCAAGCTTCCGAAAAAATAGACCGCGAGCATACTCTTGGTGTGAGAATTGGAATTGGTCATGGCAAGACGATTGAGGAAGGACACGACCTGTTTGGAGAGGCTGTAAATGATGCCGCGTTTGTTACCGGTATTGCCAAAGCATCACAAATTCTTCTCACCGAGTCTGTCGTTAAAAATTTACCTCCCGAATTATACATGGCGACACAAGCTTTTGACCAAGTTGCTATTAAAGGTTCAACTGCTCACTCCACCATTCATCGTTTATTTTGGAAACCTCAATCTGGAGGATTTTCTGAAACCCAAGTTTTTTCAGCTCAAGATGTCAGTAATCATTTGGATTCGAGCTCGCTTTCTCTAATATTCGAAGGGCAGAATTTGAAAGTGGAGGCTGGCAATGAACCATTTATTATCGGTCGTCATCAGCAACAATCATCGCTCCAAGTCGACAGTGAGCTAGTATCTCGGGATCACTGCCACATTGTCTTTAGACGAGGCAAGTTTGTGCTGATCGATCATTCGACCAATGGAACCTATATCAAACCCGATGAAGCACAGGAAATTTATTTAAGAAGGGAAGAATTGCCACTACTAGGAAGCGGCACTATCAGTTTGGGTATTTCACACGACTCACCGAAAGCTAAGCTTATTCGTTTCGAATGTTAATGTGCGTTACAGAAAAGGATAATCCTAAGTGATGAAGACCTTGGGTATTTGGTCACCAAAGGGTGGCGTTGGCAAAACCACGTTAGCATTAAACTTGGCTGCTGCTGCATACGCATCAGGAAAGAAAGTGTTGGTCTGCGATCTGGATCCACAAATGTCCGCCGTTGATGTTTTTAATGACAAAAAACTTCCTTTCACTGTGTTGAAAGGAACTCCCACAATCAAGCCGCGCGCAGATATCGTTATCTACGACCTTCCCCCACGAACGGATATTGAAATTTTAGGGGAAACTATTCTGGTACCTCTTCGAGCCAGTATTTTGGATATTCGAGCGGTAAATAAATCGATAAGACATGTGTTGCATAAACGTGTTTTAAAGTGCGTAAATGCTGTTGATGTACGACGACAGGATGAGCGATTACTGGCGATGAGAATGTATTCTGAAGGAGCGCTATTAATAAAGGATAGAAGTATTTATTCAAGGGCTATATCGATAGGTAAGACTGTGTTTGATTTGGATTTATATGGTGCTAATGATGCGAGAAACGAAATTCTAAGGCTCTATCAAACAGTATTTGCAGATCAAGAAGAACTATTGAATGAGTGATATTGCTAAAGTCGTCAACTTTCTCAAGCATCAGTTAAAAGCAAAAGACATAACTTATGCTTTAGTCGCAAATGAATTAGACCTGAGTGAGGCCAGTGTAAAAAGGCTATTTGCACAACGAAACTTTACTTTAGAAAGACTTGAGCGAATCGCAGCAATAATCAACTACAGCCTTGAACAATTATTCTCAGAAGCCTATCGTTTTGAACCGAAAATAGAGCAATTAACAGAAGAGTATGAAAAAGAGCTGGTGAAACAGCCTGACCTATTATTGATTACTTATTTGGTGCTTAATCATTGGTCTTTTTCAGAAATATTGAACTACTACAAATTCGACGAACACCAAATTATCCAATATTTGGCGAAGCTCGATCGAATGAAAATTATTGAGTTACAGCCGAACAATAAAATAAGACTACTAACTTCAAGAGATTTTCATTGGCTTGAAGGTGGCCCCATCGAGCAATACGTATTAAGAAATGTAAAAGATGCATTTTTATCAGGAAGGTTTATTCGGCCAGAAGAATCTCTGGGTTTTGTGTCCGGTTTTGTCACCGAAGTCGGTATGCTTAAAATCAAGCGTAAATTGAATCAGGTTGCTAAAGATATACATCAAATCATCGACGAAGAAGCTCATATTTCAATTGATAAAAGAAATGGATTTAGTGCGCTACTTGCCAGTCGGCATTGGGAATTTTCGGAATTTGAGCAATATAAGCGGTAATTTCAATTTATTTGAAATGTTTGAATTAGGGTTGTAGTTAAATTTTTAATAGGTTTCTAACAACTGACAGGCAGGTTCGCAGAAGTTCACTCTTAAAGCATTAAATAAAAAGGGGCTCAAAGGCCCCTTTTTGAATACTCAATTCGACGAATTAAGCTTTCTTAGCTGCTGCTTTCTTTTTACGACGTGCTTTTTTCTTCTTAGGTTTAGCAGCTGCTTTCACAAGCTTAGCTTCTAGCTTCGCAAGTTGTGCATCTTGTTTCGCACGGAACTTGCTAACCGCTGCTGCTGCTTTTGCTGCCGCTTTGTCCATTTTGCTAGCAACGCCTTTAATTGACTTAACTGAAGCAGTAGCAGATTTAGCTTCGTCTTTCGCTGCTTTAGCGGCAGCTTTTGCAGCTTTTACCGCGTCAGCTGCTTTCTTCTTTGCTGCAACTGCTTTGCTAGCCGCTTTTTTGGCTGCTTGTGTTTTGCGTTTTTTTGCCGCGTCACGCTTCGCTTTTAACGACTTGCTTGCTGCATCAGCCTTTTTCTGTGCAGCGGCTAATTGCTTCTCTGCTTTTTGTGCAGCGGCAGCAGCTTTTGCAGCTACTTTTTCTGCAGCAGATAATGCCTTAGCAGTTGAACCACTCGCTTGGACTTTTTTAGTCGCTTTGCGAGCTGCTTTTTTCTTAGTTGCTTTTTTTGGAGCAGCCTTTTTTGCAGCTACTTTACGTTTTTTAGCAATAGCACCTTTAGCCATTGTTAACCTCCAGATTGATTGAGTGAACGAGCTCATAGGAAAGTTTATAGTGTAAGTTGATGAATTTCAAAAAAAATCAACTGAAAAATGCTTAAATATGAAAAAAAAGTTACTTTTTTTTCATATTCTGAAAAAAATATGCAAAAAATTTCGAATCATAAGTTTGGAGTAGACTATTTTAGTTTGAAATTTTGATTTTTTAATTCATAAAAATATTTTGAATTCACTTACTCACTTTTATTTTTCACAATGTTTTTCATCCATCCATGCAGCTTTTGTGATGTGAAAGATGAATTGTTGAGTGAATAAAAGGAATCGCTGAATCGATCAAAATGCACATTGTTATGAGTGCTTGTCCGTCTTAATTGACTGTGAAGCTGGTCGTACATGTTATTACTTATTATTAATCGAGAGTTTTTAGAAATAAGCATTTTGTCTGAACGTGTAAGCTGGAGATAGCTGTCGGGTGATAAATTATCAATCAACAATATAAATCCTGCAATTTTTGGCGTTAGATTTGCTAAGGAAGTAGTATTTTGAGTATTTTCAGTGGAAGCTCCAAAAAAATTTAATGTTGAATGATCAATCGACATTAAGAACATATCTGACGGTGATTTAATAGGTATCAGTTCTACCGCTTTTTCTAGAACAGTAAAAAAAGGGTTTTTTTCCACTGAGCCATTTGAAGAGTTTTTGAGAGAGGATGGAGGTGTAAAGCAAAAATACATATTCCAGCCCATTTTATTCATTTCACGGGAAAAATCTCGAGTTAAGTTAAATTGTTCAAGTCTTTCGACTGTTATTACTAAATGTCCGTAATTAGGTCCTATGCTTGTACTGGGAAAAGTTAACAATAGAGAAGTTTTATCATCATTGAGCCAATTCCTTTTTGCATCAGGGTAGAGCTTTTCAATTTCGAATAATTGTTGCTTCCAATGTTCACGCCCTTTCTCAGTAAGTAGACTCTCAGTTGAAGAAGAAGGTGTTTGGGGGGGCGTTTTTGTTTCTTGCTGGGCAGCTGCAGCAGTGCTCATAAAATTTAATATGGCAAACGAGATGATAACTCTGGATTTTAAAGTATTAAATGACATTTAAAGCAGACTCTATGTGATTCTGAGATCTGCAACTAACTTTAGGCTATCGTTTGGAAATATGAAACAAAATATCCAGTTTTGATGCAGCCGTTACTTTTGAATCCCCTATTAAGATGCTTATACGTTCGGTGAACTTTTTCTTATTCGTAAGTAACTCTGGCCAAAGGTATGCACGCTCTGAAATGCTCGATTCATTGTTAGCGTGAATGGTGTCAGTAATGGGTTTGCTATATCTAATGGCAGCGTCTAACGCTACGATTTTAGCGTTTAGGCCAAGTTCACGCTCCCATGCATTAAGGTAGGTCCAGCCTGTAGTAATGCCAATGGTGTAGATGCTGCCAGCAAAACCAGTTCCATGACCATTGAGGTTCGGTTCTAACGGAGACGAGAGTGAAATTTTGTCTGGAGAAACCTCCTCGACAGTTAACTTCAGCAGTTGAGTCGCGGGAATTTCTCGGTGGAGTCTTTCGTTCCAATAAGCTGCACAGAAGCCGTTCATTTTAACCCTTTGTTGATATACAGAGCGTTTAACCATTCCAAAGTCGATCGTAAGGGCTGCCCCTGCCGTCGATGCATTTATTTTTTGGAGTTGGTTATGAGTAACTTAAAGCGAGTATCGACAGGTATTATATCTTTTTTTGTTAGTACGATGTTACTAAGCTGCGCGCAGAGTCAGAATGAAAATCAGGATACGAGCTCAAACAGTTCAGCTCCCGCTATTGCAAAGGCTGAACAAGATACCCAAGTCAAATATCGAAAAGAAGCCGCGAAACGAACGGTTAGCCAATCGAGCGGAGTTGCAAGACAAACCGCTGAAATGTCTATGGCTCCTCCTCTTATGTATGCTCCTCAGGAGCAGATGCAAGAAAATTATGCTCAGGTTAAAGATAATGGCGTAATACGAACTGAACGCCAACCACTGTCAACTTTCTCGATAGATGTTGATACCGGCGCTTACTCGAATATGCGTCGCTTTTTGGAAAGTGGCCGTTTACCACCTTCGGATTCAATCCGATTAGAAGAGATGATTAATTATTTCGTTTACGAATACGACAGTTCCAATACATCACCAGAAAAGCCATTTCAATGGACTAAGCAAATGGTGAAGTCACCTTGGAAAAAAGGTTCCTATTTGTTGCAATTAGGTTTGCAAACCTACAAGCCAGCTGTAAAGCGTGAAATTTCCAATAACTTAGTTTTTTTGATTGATGTTTCTGGCTCGATGCGAAATGAAGATAAACTTCCATTGTTAAAAAAATCAATTAAGTTGATGCTAAACAATATGAGCTCTGACGATCGAGTGGCGTTTGTTGTTTATGCGGGCGCGTCAGGCGTTGTGCTACCACCAACAAAAGTTAGTGAACAGGTGAAAATTGTGAGTGCTCTGGAGCAATTGCAGGCAGGAGGATCCACTAACGGAGGAGAAGGATTAAAACTTGCCTATCAGTTAGCTGCGCAACATTTTAAGAAAGATGGGAATAACAGAGTAATTTTAGCCACCGATGGAGACTTTAATGTTGGCATAGTTAATCAAAGCGAGCTTATTGACTTTATAAAAGCAAAGCAAACATCAGGAATTTACTTGACGACTTTGGGTTTTGGCCAGGGCAACTATAACGATCATTTAATGGAGCAATTAGCGAACAAAGGAAATGGACAATACGCTTATATTGACTCACTTCTTGAAGCGAAACGAGTCTTGATCGACAGGCAAGCAAGTGCCCTGGATGTCATGGCAAAAGATGTCAAAATTCAGGTTGAATTTAACCCTGCGGTAGTTGCTGAATATCGATTAATTGGCTATCAAAATCGAAAGTTACGAGATGAAGATTTTGAAAACGATAAGGTAGATGCAGGCGAAGTAGGCGTTGGACACAGTGTGACAGCTTTATACGAAATTACTCTTACAGATTCTGAATTGCGCAGACTTCCTGAATTAAGGTATGGCCAGAAGAACTCAGCATCAGGCAATAAAAAAGAATTAGGCTTTTTAAAGCTTCGGTATAAAAAGCCCGACAGTGACAAAAGTACTGAGTTAGCTGAAGCAATTGAATTGGAAAGCGTTTTGAGTGACGAAATGTCGCCGTCCTTTCGCCTGGCTTCGGCAGTTACTGCATTTGGTATGTGGCTGAGAGATAGTGATTATTTAGAAGACATGTCAATAATGGATATTGAACAGCAGGCAAAGTCAGCGGTAGGCGTTGACCCATTTGGAGCGGATCAGCAATTAGTTCAGTTGATAGGACTGGCTCGAGCACTTAAGCCATCAAAACTTGAAGACTCTGCGAGCGAGCGACACTCTTCGGGCGTTGTCATAGAACGGTAGCGGCAAATTAACTCGAGACACACTTCTATGAATTCTATATCATTTGCTTTAAATAACTCTTTAATAAACAGATCTCTGTCGATGGAACAGCAAGTGGATGTGAACAGCGATGAGCAATTAATGTCGCAATATTGCGAAGGCTCATCACAAGCTTTTGAAATACTTTATGGGCGACATAAGGGTGGTTTATTTCGATACTTTTTAAGACATTGTTCCAGTAGAGATATTGCGGAAGAGTTATTTCAGGATGTCTGGATAAAAATAGTTAATGCTCGACAAAGTTACGAACAATCGGCGAAGTTCACCACTTTTTTATACCGTGTTGCGCACAATCGCTTAATCGACTATTACCGTCATCTTGGCAGTGCCCAGTACGCCATGCGTACCGATGGTGATAATCAGGAAATGGTCGAAAATGCAGATGGATCGGAATCAACTACTCGTTTGCTCGAAAATGAAGAGCAGTCCAGAGCTTTAAAAGAAGCGATAAACAATTTACCGAATGAACAACGTGAAGCTTTGTTGATGCAGCAAGAAGGTCATTTGTCACTTGCCGAAATAGCAGACATAGTCGGTACCAGCCGAGAAACTATTAAAAGTCGTTTGCGCTATGCAATGCAAAAGTTGCGCGAACAATTAGGAGATACAACGAATGAATAAGCGTGATGAACTCGACTACTCGGCCGAGGAGCAAGAGATATTATCGCGTTATCGAAATAGCTCGAACGAGATGCCATCGTCGGATATCGATAAGGTGATTTTTGCTGCAATGCATCGAGAGTTGGATAATGAGCAAAAAATTTCGACCAAAACTGAGACAAAGCATTCATTTTGGAACGCATTTAAAATTCCTGTTTCAGCATTGGGTGCTGTGGTGATGACCTTCACTCTCGCTCATGTTATGTGGCCTATGATTCAGCCTGGATCTGAAGTGGTGCCCTTTAATCAGCCTACTGCTGATTCAGCAACAACAATTAGCACGACTAGCAACAGCCAAGACAGTATATTGACTCAGGAAAAGGCGAGACAACTTCGTCAAAAACAAGCAGAAAAAGTACAAATGTCGTCAAAAAGAGCCGAAATGGACGAGTCTGTAGTGTTTTATGAAGCACCATCAGAAGCCGCTTTAGCGCTGCCTTCGGCGGAACCAATTAATCAGTCTGTTATGCCTGCAAACGAGTGGGCAGTGGAGATTATTCGCCTCGCTGAGGAAGGTCAGTTCGACAAAATGAACCAAGAGTTAAAACAATTCACTGCAGCTTATCCAGATTATCCTATTTATAAACAGCTCAAACCCTTTCTGCAATAGCGATTATTTTTCAGCCAAACTGATGAGTTTGTAATCAGTTTGGCATCTATTTGTCATCTTTTATCTCCAAAGTGGGTGTAGCCATCGAGAATGGTTTTGAGTTATCTTTAGGCGCTGCTCGGCCAGCCCGAGTCATAATTTTAATCACCAAATCAATTAAAAAAACAATATAACTGGTCATTCATAGGCCTGGGTTGTTGATGGAGAGTAAACACCATGTCATTACTTAATCGGGTAATGTCGGGTACGTTTATGCTTTTTACATTGCTGGCAAGTGGTGTATGGGCAAACGAGCCTGAATTATCAAAATACAATTTGCGTCCGGGAGTCACCGAGAACTCACAGCGTGTATTCGACCTTCACAACGAAGTAGCTTGGATCATGTTGATCGTGGCATTTCTGGTTTTCGCTGCAATTTTGTATGCAGTCATAAAATTTCGTAAGTCGGCGCATCCAACGCCCTCAAAGTTTAGTCACTCAACAACGTTGGAAATCATCTGGACCGTCATTCCAATGCTTATTTTGATTTACCTGACTAAGCCTGCGATTGGATTGTTGTTAGACATGGAAGATGCTTCAAAAGCCGACATGACAGTCAAGATTACCGGGATACAGTGGAAGTGGAAGTACACATATCTCGACGAAGACTTTGAGTTCGTATCAGAACTGTCTACACCAGCTTCGCAATATGAAGATTACGCAAGAACGGGTACCGAAAAAGGTGAGAACTACCTGCTTGAAGTGAACAACGAAGTGGTATTGCCAGTAGGTAAAAAAGTTCGGTTCTTGATGACATCTGACGATGTTATTCACTCATGGTGGGTGCCGGACTTTGCTGTGAAAATGGACGCTATTCCGGGCTTCATCAACGAAACTTGGACCCGTATAGAAAAGCCAGGTGTTTATCGAGGCGTCTGTGCTGAGCTTTGCGGTCGACTTCATGGCTTCATGCCGATTGTTGTTCGTGCTGTGACTCAAAGCGAATATGATCAATGGGTTGCTCAAAAACTGGAAGAAAAAGCGGAAGCTGCCAGATTAGCCGCAGAAGCAGCTGCAAAAAGCTGGTCGATGGAAGATCTGATGGAAATGGGCAAAAAAGTTTACGCTGAGAAATGTTCGGTTTGTCATCAACCAGAAGGTCAAGGTTTGGCATCTTTCCCTGCTCTTGCTGGCAGTGAAATAGCGACTAATCCCGACAAAATCGATGAGCACACTAGCATCGTACTATACGGTAAAAATGCGATGCCTAAATTTGGTGACCAGCTGACTGATGCGGAAATAGCAGCAGTTGTAACTTACGAAAGAAATGCTTGGGGCAACAGCACAGGTGATATTGTTCAACCTGGACGTGTTGGCGAGCTAAGAGCCGGAAATTAAGGAGACTGAATCATGGCACACGATCATCATCCAACCGGCATTAAACGCTGGTTATTTACTACCAACCATAAAGACATAGGGTCCATGTATCTATGGTTCTCCTTCATCATGTTTTTGATTGGTGGAGCAATGGCTCTTGGCATTCGCACAGAGCTATTCCAACCTGGTTTGCAATTTTTTGATCCTAATACATTCAACTCGCTGACAACATTACATGGTCTTATCATGGTTTTTGGTGCGGTTATGCCTGCTTTTGTTGGTTTGGCGAACTGGTTAATCCCAATGCAAATTGGTGCACCAGACATGGCGCTTCCAAGAATGAATAACTTTAGTTTTTGGATTTTACCTTTTGCATTTACATTGTTATTGCTGTCGTTAGTTCCGCAATTATTCCCAGATGGAGCGCCTAACTTTGGCTGGACTTTCTATGCTCCACTTTCGACAAAATATGGGCCGGCATCTACCGACTTTTTCATTTTCGGTGTTCACTTAATGGGTATTTCGTCCATTATGGGGGCGATTAACGTTATCGTTACTGTGTTTAACATGCGCGCGCCTGGTATGACATTAATGAAAATGCCAATGTTCGTATGGACGTGGGTAATCACAGCGTTCTTGTTAATTATGGTAATGCCTGTGCTAGCTGGTGCTGTGACCATGATGTTGACCGATCGACATTTTGGTACATCATTCTTCGATGCCGCAGGTGGTGGTGATCCGGTCATGTTCCAGCATATTTTCTGGTTCTTTGGTCATCCAGAAGTTTACATTATGATTTTGCCAGCATTCGGTATTGCATCGCACATCATTCCTACGTTTAGTCGTAAGCCGCTGTTTGGTTATGCATCAATGGTTTATGCAACCGCTTCGATTGCGTTCCTTTCTTTCTTGGTTTGGGCTCACCATATGTTTACCGTAGGCATGCCCGTCGCTGGCGAGTTGTACTTTATGATCGCGACTATGATCATTGCGGTACCTACCGGCGTTAAAATCTTCAACTGGGTCGCAACCATGTGGAAAGGTTCGATCACCTTTGAAACACCAATGTTGTTTGCATTAGCATTCGTAATCCTGTTCACCTTGGGTGGTGTGTCGGGTGTTATGTTGGCGATGACACCTGTGGATAAGCAATATCACGACACTTATTTTGTGGTTGCGCATTTCCACTACGTTTTATTCCCGGGAGCCATTTTCGGCACGATTGCCGCGGTTTATTACTGGTTACCAAAATGGACTGGTAATATGTTTAACGAGACTTTGTCGAAGATCCATTTCTGGTTGTCCATCATTTCGGTCAATATTACATTTTTCCCGATGCATTTCTCGGGCCTTGCTGGAATGCAACGCCGGGTACCGGATTACAACATGATGTTTGAAGGCTTTAATCAGTTATCTTCCATAGGTGCCTTTATGCTGGGCTTTAGTCAGTTACTATTTATGTACATCGTAATTAATTGTATTCGTGGCGGACAAGGTAAAGCGACCGACAATGTTTGGGACGGTGCTGAAGGTTTAGAATTTACTCATTTACCTTCACCAGCGCCGTATCACTCATTTGAAAAAGCACCTGAAGTTAAGTAATTGAAATAAGTCATACAGTTGAAAGGCCTCTTTGAGGCCTTTTCGGAATAAATAATGAGCAACTCAAAACACAAAAACATATTGGTTAAGACGGTCGGTATTGTCGCGTTGATGACGGTTTTCGTTTTCGCGATGGTGCCGCTTTATAATGTATTTTGTGAAATAACGGGTATCAATGGAAAAGTTTTGGTGAGCAAAGAGCTTTACGAGTCAGTGAAAGTTGACACCAGTCGTAAGGTTAAAGTTGAGCTGATTACCTCTATCAACCGAGGTATGCCATGGGACTTTTCTACTGATACTAAAACGCTCGAAGTTTATCCGGGAAAACTTTATGAAGTTTCTTTTTACGCAAAAAATAAATCAAAAAGTACGATAACTGGGCAAGCAGTGCCAAGCGTTGCGCCAAGCCAAGCCTCATTTTATGTGAGCAAAACGGAGTGTTTTTGTTTCGATCAACAAACGCTTTTGGCTGGTGAAGAAATCAATATGCCGATGAAGTTTTATATTGATCCAGATTTACCTGATTCGGTTCATACCGTCACAATGTCTTACGCACTGTTTAATGCAACGTCCAAAGATTCCACTGCAGCGCTTGGACAGTAGGGTCTGAAGGGAGATAAAAATAATGAAAGAAATGACAGAAAACACCGGTAAGCCAACCAATTACTATGTTCCTGAGCAAAGTAACCTGCCAATTATTGGTTCCGTCGGTTTGTTTATTTTAGTGCTTGGTGCTGGCAACTTTATTCAAAGCAGTACCGATAAAGTGAAAGCTGAAGAGGGTTCACTTCAAGCGTTTATGGGGTCGATGGGACCCTATATTCTTACGCTTGGATTACTCATCATTTTCTACCTTATGTACAAATGGTGGAGCACAGCTGCTCGTGAAAGTATGGCGAATATGAACAGCGCTCAACTTGACCGTTCGTATCGTCAAGGCATGCTTTGGTTTATTACTTCGGAAGTCATGTTTTTTGCCGCGTTTTTTGGCGCACTCTGGTACGCAAGAACGTTGATAGTCCCCTGGCTTGGTGGCGAAGGAAATAACGCTATGACTCATGCGCTATTATGGCCAGATTTCAACGCAATTTGGCCAGTGACGACCACTCCAGGTGGCACCACAACTCAAGCCATGGGTCCTTGGGGTTTACCTGCGATCAATACTGCGATTCTACTGACAAGCTCTTGGACGCTGACAATCGCACACCATGCTTTGATCGATAGAAATCGTAGTACGTTGATTTTATTTACCTGGCTTACTGCGCTACTGGGCGTAATTTTCTTAGGGTTACAAGCTTATGAGTATTATCACGCTTATACCGATTTGGGTTTGACCCTAGGCTCTGGGATTTATGGTAATACTTTCTTTATGTTGACCGGTTTCCATGGTTTACACGTCACAATAGGAACGATATTTTTGATAGTGTTATCGATTCGATGTTCTAAGGGGCATTTTACTCCCGAGAATCATTTTGCCTACGAAGCAGGTGCTTGGTATTGGCACTTTGTTGATGTGGTGTGGCTATTCCTATTCGTATTTGTATATGCGTTCTAATAATTAGCCTGGAATAATAAAAAGCCGGGTTAATCCCGGCTTTTTATTAAATGTCGAGCGAGAATTATTCCGGCTTGACTTGCGGCATAGTATGAAACTCAACAATACCGAAGTAATTGAGCACAAATAATAAAACGAACAGTAATATTGAGAGTCCAATTCGCCAAGACAAAGCATTGACTACGTTTTTGTTTCCTCTTTCCTTATCACGGACCAAGAAAAACAGCCCCCGAAAAAGATTAAATGCAATGGCCAGTAATATAATAACGATTAAAATTTTTCCAAACATGACTGTGTCCTGTCATTTATCATAAGTAAAATTATACGCGCTAATGAACATGTTGAAAGTCTTGTTAACCAAATGTCTTCGAATTCGACTATTTCAGTCGAATCGAGTTCTCGTAGTTAACTACTTTTTATTCACAATATTCATTGGACTACTCGTTATTTTATTAAACCTTGGTTTTTGGCAGCTAGATCGAACGGAAGAGAAAAAGCAACTAATCGATCAGATGCAAACTATGAAACAAAAAGCCCCTCGCTCATTAGCAGTGTTAGACGTTCCTGACGATTATCAAGAGGTTACCTTTTCTGGCCAGGTGCTGGCTGAAACAGTTTTTATTGCGAATGAGCCTAATAAAGGCCGTGATGGTTATAATGTTTTGTCCCTTATACAAATAAGTAACAACACAGTTGTTTGGCTCAACAGGGGATGGGTTGAAGCACTTCCTGATCGGCGAAATTTACCCGCTGTTAATTCGTTACCCAGTCAAATTGAGGCTCGGGGCGAAGTTTATTATCAGAAAGGTGAACCCGTATTATTTGATGGGGCTTTGCAAAAAAAATCAGAGCACACCTGGCTCCTACAAGGCTTTAGTTTTAAATACTTAAATTCAATTCCAATGCCTAGTAATTCAAAACTATTACCCTTTATAATTCGACTCGACCCGAGTTCTGAATACGGTTTTGAGCGTGATTGGCAGTACATAGCAATGCCTCCAGAAAAGCACTTAGCCTATGCAATTCAGTGGTTTGGCTTAGCGTTTACACTAATTATAATTTTTCTTGTGACATCGATAAAAAAGAGTAACCCTGATGGATTTTAATGAAGTCTCCAATCAACCTTCTCAAGTGAATAAAGCAAAGAACAGACTGACACTCCTAGCTTTAGCTGTCGTTTTTGTTGCCCCAGTTCTGTTTGCATATTTAGCTTACTTTGGTGGCTGGTTTATGGGGGGGAGTAAAAGTCACGGTCAAATCATACCTGAACCCTGGCACATCGAAGACTTGCGTACTACAAAAACAAATTTTGGAACTTGGACTGATAGTGAGTACATGAGCAAATGGAATTGGTTACTGGTAATCGATGACAATAAATGTGATATCGAGTGTGAAATTAATTATTTGATGCTGCAACAAATCCACCTCGGACTCGCAAAAAACATTGAAAAGAATAACTACCTAATGGTTCTTAATGAGCAACCAGTAGAACTAACTGAAAAATGGCAAAGCAAAAATGTGATGCAGATAGAAATGAGAGATGGAAAAGTGCTATTGAAAGAGCAACTTCGGAATCTAAACAACAATCCAATCGAGGCAAATGCAATTTATTTGGTTGACCCTCTCGGTAATATCTTCATGAAATACGAGTTAATTCAATCAAAAGAAGAAGCACCTATTTACAGTAAAGGTCTTCGCTCTGATATTAATAGAATTATGCGAATGTTAGATGTGAGCACAAACAATGACTAATTCGATTCAAAAAAAACTGTCTTTATTTACCCTTATCTTTATTGTTGTTGTAATCGGGCTCGGTGCCTTTACGCGTCTGACGGAAGCTGGATTAGGATGTCCTGATTGGCCTGGATGCTACGGCCATGTTGGCATTCCACTAAAAGAAGCCACGATTGAAAAAGCGAATCAAGCTTTTCCTGATACGCCTTATGAATTAAGTAAAGCGTGGCCAGAAATGGTTCATCGTTATTTTGCTGGAACACTGGGTTTGCTTATTTTGGCCTTATTTATAATCGCCCTCAATAGGCGAAGTGAGCCAAACAATCCGTTAAAGTTAACGGGGGCAATTTTATTAGTCGTTATTTTCCAAGCGGCTCTTGGCGCATGGACAGTGACTATGAAATTGCATCCCATAGTTGTGGTGTCTCACTTACTCGGAGGATTTACAACTTTTAGTTTGCTAACCGTACTGGCAATACGTTTATATCAACCGGCACGCGATTTTACTTATGCGCAGGTTAGTTCGATTCAAAAGTGGGTCACTTTGGCGATTGTGTTAGTTGTTTTTCAAATATTCTTAGGCGGCAAAACAAGTGCTCATTATGCTGCGACAATTTGTATTGACTTACCGATTTGTCACGTTGATGGTTGGTATGAGAAAGCCAATTTCGTCGAAGGGTTTAGGCTTTGGGGATACAATGCTGAGACTTATCAATATGGTATTTTGTCTGGTGAGGGAAGAATAGCATTGCATGTCTCTCATCGTATTGGAGCTATTGTAGTTCTTTGTATGGTTGGTTTTTTATTGTGGAATTTAATTCGTATTGAGTCGAAAACTTGCCGACATTTTGCTTATGCCATAGGAGCTTTACTTGTATTACAGATATGTTTAGGTGTTATCAATGTTACCTTTGGTTTGCCTTTATTTAATGCGGTTGCTCATAATTTAGTTGGGGCATTGTTATTAGTAAGTTTAATTGCCTGCCGAAGCTTTATTTGGCTACAAAAGAAACACGAGGCAAGTAATGTCTGAAGTGCAAATTAAAAAGGCTCAATGGCAAGATTATCTAGAGCTTTGTAAACCGAAAGTTGTCGCCCTAATTTTATTGACTGCCGTTGTAGGAATGTTTCTAGCCGTTCCAGGAATGGTACCCCTCGATATATTAATTATAGGTACTATTGGAATTGGTTTCGCTTCGGGGGCTGCTGCAGTTGTCAACCATGTCGTAGACGCTCAAATTGATGCGAAAATGGCACGGACTATTAACCGGCCGGTTGCTACTGGAGTTGTAGATCCCAAAAATGCGCTTATTTTCGGCGCTGTTTTAGCATGCTCTTCTATGGCAATGTTGTCTATATGGGTCAATACTTTAACCGCAGTGCTGACATTCTTTGGATTAGTGGGTTATGCATTCGTGTATACAATGTATCTGAAGCGAGCAACGCCCCAAAATATTGTTATCGGCGGTTTATCGGGGGCGATACCACCCTTACTTGGATGGGTAGCTGTAACTGGAGACAATGGAAAAATTCCAGCAGAAGCATTGTTACTTGTTCTAATAATATTTGTGTGGACTCCGCCGCATTTCTGGGCTTTAGCTATTCATAGAAAAGACGATTACGCTAAAGCGGATATTCCAATGTTACCGGTGACTCATGGAATTGAATTCACCAAAATTAATATTATTTTTTATACATTGTTGTTGATTTTATCGACCTTACTACCTTTTTTGATTGGAATGTTTGGTCTAATTTATTTGTTCGGCTCAACAACACTCGGCATTATATTTCTTGTTTACGCTATGCGTCTTAAATTTGCTGATAAACCAGGATTGGCAATGCAAACCTTCGGCTATTCTATTGTTTATTTAATGTTGCTATTTATTGTCATGTTAATTGATCATTACTTTACTATTGTTGCTTAACTGTTATGAAATATTCTAAACAAATTCTTATTTATACATTGATTACTGTCGTTGTAATTGTTGCCGGACTCTTCATTACGAAAGGTGCAAGTTTTTCGATAAAAAGTGACGAGCCAGTAAATGCTATGATTTATCCTAAACTAAAAAAAGTACAGTCTTTTGAGTTTGGTAGTGGCGATCTAAAAGTATCTGAAAAGATCTTTCTGGATCATTGGACGTTTGTATTTTTTGGTTATACTTATTGCCCTGATATTTGCCCGACAACTATGTCGTCACTAAGAGAATTTTATTCAAAATTACCAGACGATGTGAGAAAAGAAACTCAGGTGATGTTGGTGTCGGTTGATCCAGATCGTGACGACCCGGAGCAGTTAAAACAATATGTAAATGCTTTCCATCCAGAATTTATTGGAACAACAGCTAGCCACGACAAACTAGAAAAGTTTACTCGAGATTTCGGAGCGCTATATTACAAAGTCGGTGACGATGAAAATTATTTAGTTGACCATACGGGAAAGATATTTTTAATTAACCCTAAAGGTGAGCGCTTTGCTATTTTTAATAAAGCGATGAATAATCCAAGTGAAGGCTACGATTATGATATTGAGCAAATGGTGAAAGACTTTTTAATAATAAAATCTTAAATCTTAAATCTTAAATCTTAAACCTTAAACCTTCATTTTTCATAATACACAAGCGTTGCTTTTAAGCTGTCGCAACGTCGAATGCGGCCTTGATAATAATATTCTTGTCCGTTGTCGCTTATTTTATCGAACGTTTTTAATAGACGATTAATTTTCGCTTTTCGGTCAATAAAGTTTGAGTGATAAATAAATTTAACAATACTGTCATCGACCTTTAGTTCCGTCACTCTGTCGTTTTCTGTTTTAATGTCGGTCGCTACATTAAGAATGTTTTTTAATCGTTCAGGGGTAACTGGACGGTTCTTCTTTTTTGTAGGGTAAAATGATAAATCCGATTCACTTGGTCGAGTTTTAAAACGTCGATGAACCCACAAATAATCTTCAGGGTGTGTTTCTAAATACTTCTCCAGGAATTGATTAATTTTGATAGCATCTTGTTGTTCATCTTGTCCCATCGATTCAAACGGGGAATGTATGTCGATGCGAATTCTTTTTCCACCATCAATACGCGTTTGGGTCATTGGAATTACCGGTGCTTTCGATAACTTTGTAAATCGTGTCGTCGCTGTAATAGTTGCGGTCGGGATATTGAAAAAGGGCACAAACACGCTTTGTTTTCTTCCGTAATCTTGATCGGCGGCATACCAAACAACACCATTATTGCGTAGCCACTTAACCATCTCTCTGGTTTGCTCTCGTGGAATGGAATGGACATACTGAGAGCGACCTTTGACCATAACATGCTCAATCAAAGGATTTTCATTACGACGATATAAAGCACCTAAATAACACTTAGTAGATAGTAAAGAGCCTCCAATTTCCAAACTCGTGAGATGAAAGGCCAATAACAAAGCTCCTTTTCCTTCATTTAGTGCATTCTCCAGATGCTCCAGGCCATTAATTTCAAATCGATCTTCCCAGTTTCGCTTTGGACCAAACCAGAGAATCGCTGTTTCTATCATACCAATGCTGGTTGATATTAAATTTTTACGAACTAAAGCTTCTTGAGCTGCCTCGTTCATTTGTGGAAAACACTTTTTAATATTGACTCTTGCAATTCGAGTACGAGAATTGGCGAGATGGTACATTAGGATGCCAATTGCACGCCCCAGTCCTAATAACCATGAATACGGAAGTCGTGTGAGACCTTTCAGGAAGAAGAAGAACAGTCTGGTGGGCCAGTACTTGATTCCTGACGGTGGCTGTTGGGAGTGTCGTGGCGTTTCAGTCATGCTGTTATATCGCGTAATTGGTCAATGATTTCGCAAGTTTTGCTGTGCTATTATACACGCAAATACTATTAGAGCAGCTGCAGTCAATCCCGTTTGCATAAAGCTAAGGGGATTTTATTGCTGTTCGAAAAACAAACAGGTTGATTTAATGTCGCGTTACCGTCAACTCACTCATCATTGGAGCGATCCAATTGTCGGACGTTTTTTACGCTTTGCCGCTGGAGGTTTAGTTCCAGCTGGATGGTTTTTACCAAACTTTAAAAAGAAAGGCTGGGCGCCTAAAACTGCTCCAGTACATATTGAAATTGTCAGTCACTGTTGGCAGTACGCTCATTTTTTGGTTTATCAACTCAGTTCATTGGTTAATTATCCTCCTGAGAAAGTAAAAGTCACTATGACGGTCTATTACTCTGAGGAAGATCAAAATACGGCAGCCGTATTAAAGCAGTTTTCACAGTACGCGATCGACAATGTAGAGTGGAACTGGCAATCGTTACCAAAGTTTCACTTGTTTCGACGAGCCATTGGGCGAAATCATGCCGCTAAACAAACTAAAGCAGATTGGATCTGGTTCACTGATTGTGACCTTTTATTTCATGAACATTGCCTTGATGCTTTGGGTGATAGTTTGACTGGAAGAACCGATGTACTGACTTTTCCAAGACAGGAAAAGGTTACATCATTGTTAACCGACGAAGATCCCATTCTTGCATTTGATAAAACGAAAATTGAACTAAAAGATATTGATACATCACAGTTTGTTGTTAGTGAGAGAGGTCGAGCGACTGGGCCGCTGCAGATTACTCATGGTGATGTTGCGCGTGAATATGGGTATTGCGAGAGTTTAAGTTACTATCAACGGCCTTCAGAAAAGTGGTGCAAAGCTTATGAAGATAGAGCTTTCCGCTGGCTTTTACGAAGTAAAGGTGAACCACTTGAAGTACCTGGGGTATACCGCATCCGTCATGTTTTCAAAGGTCGTTATACGGGCGGCAAAGCAAACACCAAGCTACGAACGGTAATTCGTAAACTGATGGCTTTAGTTAAAAGTAATCAAAAAGAAAAATAAAACTCAATGAAATAAGAAGTTCAAAAACTGCATACTGAAAAGACTAAAAAGAGAGCCTTATGCGAAATCAATTTTACGACACGAAAGCATTACTCATTATTTCAATCGCAATTGCATTAATAGTTGGACTGTTGTCACTTGTTGTTCCTAGTTCATTCGTCGTTGCAATCGGTTTTGCGGCTACGATTTTTGTCGTCCTATTAGCAATTGGCAAGGCTGTACGACTGGTTAGAAGACAGCAAGATAATGTGTACACACAGCTGGAGTGTTTTCAGCAATTGCACTCGGCATTAAATCCAGTTGCTCCAATTCCTGGAATGCGCGGATATGCGGGATCACCAGACTTTTTGCTGTGGTTGCATCGTGAAATTAAAAGAAATAAACCTCAAACGATTGTAGAAGCGTCTTCAGGAGTCTCATCAATTGTATCCGGTTATACGCTTGAACAATTGGGGAATGGAGGGAAAGTCTATTCTCTGGAGAATAACTCTTTTTATGCGCAAATTACCCGAAATAATTTATCTGAACATGGTTTAGAAAAAACAGTAACGATATTCGATGCACCACTAGTTCAACATCAAATTAATGGTGAGTCACATAAGTGGTACGAATTTGCGAAAGCGGAGTTACCTGAGTCGATTGATCTGATGGTAATCGACGGGCCTCCGCGCCGAACACAGCCACTTGCACGTTATCCAGCTTTGCCATTATTAAAAGAAAGACTTTCACCAAATGCTGTGATTCTTGTTGATGATGCGGATCGAGCGGATGAAAGAGCAATGGTAAAAAGGTGGCAATCAGAATTCCCAACGGCCACAGTTGATCGTTTGCCTTGTGAAAAAGGCTTGGTAATTATTCGGTTGGGCGGTTCGTCTTAATTTGTTCGAGGCGCTGTAAAGCATAATTTGTTTCGGGCTGATAACCTTCATCAAGTAATTGTTGAATGCCATAATCAGTCCATTTAACACCGTATTTTGCATTATCCAGTCGTAACTGTTTGTTGCGCTTTACCATTTCTGGGTCTTTGTAGCCCCTAGCATGATCAAGGTGTACACAAACAGCATCGTAACGCACGTGAGTTGGTTTAATGCCGTGATTGATCAGTCGAACTCCGAACTCTCGATCAAGGCCTCCCCATTGCATTCGCTCATCAAAGCCATTGATTGCTAAAACATCATCAAGCCAAACAGATGCATTGGAACCTTTGAGGTTGCATTTAGTTGGTGTCAGACGATTGAATAACTTTGCCCATTTGCGAGAAGTATTAATTTTTAACGTTTTGCGTGACTTGGGTAAACCATTTTCTTGTAACCACTTAACGTCAAAGCATCGCCCCGACTTAACATCGTCGAAATCTATTGTTTCACTGGTTGACATGGGAAGCTTGTAGTAACTGCCTGATAGATATCTTCCACGCGCTGCGTACTCGGCATGAACTTCTAAAAAATCCTTACGAGGAATACAATCGCCATCGGTCAATACAACATAATCACATGAAGCATTGAGTAGGGCTTTGTTGAGTATTCGACATTTTTGAAATCCATTATCTTCGTGCCAAATATGACGAATAGACATTCCAGTGGACTCGCGCATCTCATCGATTAGCTGTTTGGTTTCGTCTGTCGATCCGTCATCTGCGACAATGATCTCGAAATCTTGATAGGTTTGAAAGTTAAACCCCCAAAGAACTTTTTTTAACCACTCGGTAGAGTTGTAAGTGGTAAAGACGACATTTAATTTCATACAGTCAGTGCTACTTTGTTACCATGTCAGAATCTATGCGGATAATAGCATGATTTAACGCTTAAAAGTTTGAAGGATAGCAAATGTTAACACGTGTACTACTGCCTGTAGCAGCCACCCTTGGTGCTATTGCTGTTTTGCTTGGTGCTTTTGGCGCGCATGGTCTGGAAAGTCGGCTGTCACCTTCATCTCTTAAAACGTGGGCGACAGCAGTTGATTACCAATTTATCCACGTGTTAGTTCTACTAATCTTGGGATTTATTCGGCCAAATTTAAAGCAAGCTAAGTGGATTGATTATGCAGCACTATTTATTTTTTTAGGGATCGTTTTATTCAGTGGCTCACTTTACTTACTTGCGCTGACACAGATTAAGCTTTTTGCTTACCTAACTCCAGTTGGCGGGTTGTGCTTTATTTTGGGCTGGCTGTGCATTGCGATACATGGATTTATTAAATCATGAAAGCAGTTGTTGCAGTTGTTTTTTTATTGGGGTTGAGTTTGATGGTTGGAATGTGGAGCTTTTTGTTTAAAGATCCCCACAACCAAGCCATGGCCGGCTTGGTTCTAGTCTTAATTTCTCTCGTTTTGGTTCGTCGAAAAGTGGAGCGCTAATTTTTCGATTTTTTGCGTGGAGGATTGACCCAGATAACTCGAACATTCTTATCAGAATTTCTGGCCGCTTGCTCAATCAGGTACATTCTTTCTTTGTCGATTTCATAGTTTGAATTGGAAGCCATCGTCATGTTGCTGCCAGATTGAGTTCCCGCGCATCCAACTACTAGAAGCAGCACGGATGCAATAAATGTTAAACGTTTCATAGCCCACCTCGTCGTACTTACCTGCTTACCTCCTATAAGCTTAGTGCAAAAAGGTCACTGGTGAAAATTTATTCATTTGTAAAGTTGTTAATTATTGTTTCTTATTTCAGTTAGTTATTTAAACTCTTTCTGTTAATTCAAATTTTCTTGCTAACCAATAGTCAACACTAAAATATCGGCCTCCACCAGTGAATAATAAGGTGAGTAACATGACTAAATAAGTTACCGCGAATTCGATACCGTTATTAAGAATTACGAATGGACCTTTTTCAGTGAGCCAATTGTAATGTCCATGCTCTTGCAAAATCGACCGTGCTGCCGATAAACGTTCTGCAACCTCAGGATTAGAAGATTGCGCAATCGCGTACCAACCGTTGTCCCAGTGCACAGCAAAAATGGCAACTAACATAGTGACTATCAAAGGAATACTTATTAAGCGAGTTGCTAGCCCAAGAGCGAGTAAAATAGCCCCTATATACTCTGTCAATGCGGCTAAATAAGCCATTAGAAGAGGGAAAGGTAAGCCGAGACTGTGCTCAAACCACGCCGCTGTGTTTTCTATCGCGCCTAACTTTTCAGCACCTGCCATATAAAATGGAAAGATTAAGAATAGCCTAATTGCCAGAGGGCCAATCCCCGATAATGTATCCAGTGAGTTAATGCTGGTCTGGTAGAGTTTTATTATTTTTAACATGCTGATTCCTTTTTTGTCATTTCGTATAAAAGACGCAGCAAGATAAAATATGTTTCATTAAGGTATCTAATTCTTGAGAATCTGCTGCAAGGACAATACTATCAAGGAGTTATGATAAATGAGCGATCCAATGGACAAGTTCTTTTCCGATCAGCAGAAAATAATAGAACAGCTTCTCGCAGGTGATAATCAAGCTTTTAAGCAAGTTACTCGTGCGTGGTACAGCCCGATGTATTACGTGGCCAGCTCGATCGTTGGCGAGGCAATTGCGGATGAAGTCATTCAGGAGGCCTGGACCTCCGTTATGAGGGCTCTGCCGAAATTTGAAGGTCGTTCAAGTTTAAAAAGCTGGGTCATGAGAATTGTTGCCAATGAAGCAAAAACTCGGTGGCGCAAAGAATCTCGAAGCGTCTCGTTGGAGCAGATAGAGGAAAGCTGGTCGACAGACCCAAGATTCGACGGTTCAGGTCACTGGGTAAGTCGTCAGTCAAGTTTTCATCAAGACTCGCCAGAAGCCCTAATGACGGCAGAGGCATTACAAGATTGCATTCGTAAACACATTTCGATGCTACCCTCGAACCAACGACAGGCACTGATGCTAAAAGAAACTGAGTCATATTCATTAGACGAAATTTGTAACATTCTTGAAGTTAGCTCATCTAATGTTCGAGTGTTAATACATCGTGCAAGAGATAAAATCTTGCAAATGATTGAGCATTTTGAAAAAGAAGGTAGTTGTTAAATGTTTGGTTTGCCTAACTGTAAACAAGTAACAGAGATGAGCAGCCAGTTAGTCGATCATAATCTGACTCGCTCACAGAAGTTTAAATTAAAATTGCATCTTTTTGTGTGTGATTCATGTCGCGCATACATAGAAAAAATGCGTTTCACGAAAACTACTCTGCATAACTGGGTTTCTGGAAACCGACAAATACCAGAGTCGCTGGCAATCAAGTTAGAAGAAAACTTTGCTCAAGAGCATCAGAAAAAATAGCAACTGACACTCTTCTTAACTGATTATTTGTTTGTCGCAAACTCACCTGGAAGTTCGAAGTCACCTTTCATGCTAATCACCTTATCATTAGCAAATTCGATGAACAGCTTTTGTTGGGTTTCCTCTCCTGTCTTACCATCTTTATTGGTATTTAAGTAATACCAGGTATCATCACTAAATGTATCGTTAACCAGAGGTCGACCGAGTAAATATTGCACCTGACCTTTCGTCATACCTGGTTTTATTTGTGAGACTTGCTTTTGCTCGATGATATTGCCCTGGCGAATGTTCATTTTATAGATTGAGCAAGACGAAACTACAAAAAGAGCCGTTCCGATAAAAAATAGACGAAGATAAACCATAAAACTCTCAATTTAATGTAAACTACAGGTCTGTTCGACCACGATGCAACGTATTATATCCATAAAAATAAATTAAACCATGGTTTACTAGGTACATTTAGGAGAACTCCTTGGATAATCAACAACTTAAAAAAGCTGGCTTAAAAATAACCTTACCTAGAGTCAAGATTTTACAAATATTAGAGAATAGTGACGACCCGCATATGAGTGCGGAAGACGTTTACAAGGCTTTAATGGAAGCTGAAGAAGAAGTTGGTCTAGCGACTGTGTATCGAGTGTTGACCCAGTTTGAGCAGGCGGGTCTGGTGATGCGACATAATTTCGAAGGAGGTCATTCAGTATTTGAACTGGATCGAGGTGAGCATCATGATCATATGGTGTGCTTGCAAAGTGGCAAAGTACTAGAGTTCCACAGTGAGGAAATCGAAAAGTTGCAAAAGCAAATTGCTGAGGAGCATGGTTACAAGCTTGTTGAGCATTCTTTGGTGCTCTACGTTGAACCGAAGAATAAGAGCTAAATGACAAAAGCTAATACTAACTAACTTCCAACAGCTCTTTGGCATGACTCAAGGTCAGCTCGGTAATGGACTGGCCTCCTACCATTCTCGCAATCTCTTCTATTCTTTGCTCTCCAGATAAATGCTGCATGGCGGTTTCTGTGGAATTTTTGTGCTTTTGTTTAACAGCCCTAAGCTGCTGCTGACCTTTGGCTGCGACTTGAGGTTGGTGTGTCACGCAAATGATTTGAGCGTGCTCAGCCAGACTTGAGAGCATTCTGCCAACGCGATCGGCTGTTTGACCGCCAATTCCAACGTCAACTTCATCAAAAATTAGGGTTGGTGTTACTTTTTTCTCTGCAGTAATTACCTGTATGGCGAGGCTAATTCGTGATAATTCACCACCAGACGCAACCTTGCCAAGAGTCTGCATCGGTTGGCCTGGGTTCGCCGTGACCTGAAAATCAACAGCGTCGATGCCAGTAGTGCTAATTCTCTCGTTTAATGGATTAAAAATAACATCAAACTTTCCGCCCTCCATACCCAGTGATTGCATACACTCGGTCACCTTTTTGCTGAGTTGGCGCGCAGCTTTCTGCCTTGCCAATGAAAGTTTATTGGCGGTGTCATTATATTGAGCTTTTATTTTTTCAAGGCTCGATTGTAATTCGGTTAAATCGGAACTCGCTGCGCTTAACTTTTCTAACTCATCACGAATCGATACTTCTGTGTTTGGTAACTCCTCTAGATCGCATTGGTGCTTACGACTTAAGTCAAAAAGTGTACTGAGTTGTTGATTAAGTTCTTCAAGGTTATCGGGATCGACATCGAGTGAATCTTGGTAGTGTCTCAATTCCGACTTTAATTCTTCAAGTAAAGCAGTGGCGTTAGCAAATAACTCACTAACACTTGTTAATTGCGCGTCTTTGGCGCTTAGGCGGTTAAATTGTTCACTAAAATGAGCAAGGGCTCCATAAACTCCCGGTTCTTGATCAAATAACTGGTCATTTGCCTGCTCGCATGCAGAAATTAACTCTTGAAGGTTATTGCCACGAGCATGCTCACTTTCTAATTGGCTGATAGAATCCTTTGACAGGTGCAGTGCTTCCAGCTCATCTAATTGGTATTGTAATAGCTCAATTCGCTCGGAACGTTGATCGGAAGTTTGCTTCAGCTCATTGTATCGTTTGAGTTCTTTTTGATATTGTTTGGCAAGCACTGCGGTCTGTTCTAGCACCTCTTTATCATTCAATAGTTCATCTATTAACGATAGTTGATAGTTTGGACGCAAAAGAGATTGGTGGGCATGTTGGCCATGAATATCTACCAGAAAATCCCCGAGGTCTTTTAGCATGTTCAAGTTGGCCGGACGACCATTGATGTAGCATTTAGAGCGTCCTTCTTTTGCGATCACCCGTCGAACAATGCACTCAAACTCATCGTCCAGGTCATGCTCTTTTAGCCATGAGATCGCTGAGGAACACTCATTCAAACTGAACGAAGCAGTAATATCGGCCTTGGCACTGCCATAACGGATCATGGAGGCATCCGCTCTCTCACCGAGTGCCAGTCCTAAAGCATCAATCACAATAGATTTACCAGCACCTGTTTCACCCGTTATCGTTGTCATACCCTGACTTAAGTCAAGGTTAAGACGGTCGATTAATGCAAAGTCTTTGATAGCAATGGTTGTCAGCATAAAGGCAACTGCGGTTATTGATTTGCCCTAAGTGTAATCTTTGTTGCGGTAATTGTCAGTGCTTTTTTACTAGTTGTTTAAGTAGTTTTGTTGGCTGGCAAATTGCAACGTCTGACCGCGAGTCTTTTCTTCGAGCAGGCCGTTAAAGCTCAGTTATGTTTCGAGAGTTTAAAGTTTGTGTCCCCAGCCAAGTTTTGTTCTAAGCACTTCATAATAATCGTGCGTTAGCGGGTGTAAAATTCGCATAGACAAACTGTGTTTTTGAATTCGAATTCGGTCACTAGGTGCAAGTGCCATATTTTCTTGCCCGTCGCAGCTCACCATGGGTGAATGACGATTATCCGGAGCTATCGCAAGTTCAATAGTGCTATTCGCATCAACCACAATTGGTCTGCTAGAGAGAGTGTGGGGAAACATAGGTACGAGTACGATAGCGTCAACTTTAGGTGAGATAATTGGTCCACCACCAGATAAGGCATAAGCCGTCGAACCTGTCGGAGTCGAAATTATCAAACCATCTGAGCGTTGGCTATATACAAATTGCTGATCGATAAAAAGTTCGAACTCCAGCATTTTTGAAATTTCACCAGGATGGATCACTACTTCGTTAACTGCTGTTGATTTACCAATTATCTGTTCGTCTCTAATGACTTCTGCATTTAATATGAAGCGTTCTTCTTCGGTATACTCGCCATTTAAAATCTCAGTCACTCGTTCGATGACTTCGGTCGGTCTGACATCGGTCAAAAAGCCTAGGTGACCACGATTAATTCCTACCATAGGAACTTGATGTTGAATTTGGGTTCGACCGGCATTGAGCATACTGCCATCTCCACCAACGACAATAATGAGATCAGCTTTTTCTCCAATAACGGTTCGTGGCATAAACTGAGCGTGCTGGGAGGTAATGTCTGTCGATAGTGACTGTTGAACCAGAACCTCGTACTTCTGTTCAATTAAAAAATCGTGCAAAACCTGAATGGTCTCTGCAGCCTGCGGATTTTGTGGCTTTCCAAGTAGAGCAATGGTTTTAAACTTTTGCTGTGACAAAGACATTTCCTTTCTGCTATTTAATTTGCCGAGAACCGCTAGAACGCTGTATCAATGCGCACTCTAACCGTTTCTCGAGGTTATATTCAACTTTTAAATCTCTACCTTGATTCACGAGTGCGGCTTAGGTCAATATAATAGTCAGTCTCATCAGAAAGGTTAACCATGGCAATTAGTAAACGCGCACAACAGTTGATGAAAGCATTGGTTGAAAACTATTTGATGCATGGACAACCAATAGGCTCGAGCACCTTGGCAAAAATATCAGACTTGTCGGTGAGTCCAGCGACCATCAGAAATGTTATGTCCGAGCTTGAACATCAGGGGTTGGTAGAGTCACCTCATACTTCGGCGGGGCGAATTCCCACCGATCTTGGTTTCCGCTTGTTTGTCGATCATTTATTAACGGTGCAGCAACCAGGTCCTCAACAAGTCGCACAAATCAATACGGTGATTAACCCAAACAGAACCACTCAGGATTTATTGACTAATACTTCAACGCTACTGTCTGAGTTGACCTCTATGGTTGGTCTTGTGAAGGTTCCCTTTAGAGATGAGCTTCGTTTAAAGCACATTGAGTTTATGCCGTTAACCGAAAAGCGAATACTGGTTATTCTAGTCCTTGAGGACCATCAAGTTCAAAACCGTGTGATTTACACCGAAGAAAGCTACACAACTGCGCAGCTTACGGAAGCGTCTAATTATTTGAACCAACATCTCGCTGGCCAAGATATACGAAAAGCACGAGTTAAATTGCTCGAACAACTCAAGCACCACAAACAGGAATTGAATCAATTGATGGCCCTCGCCATTGAGCTTGCGGATAAAGGCTTTAGCGAAAACAACCAAGAGCAATATCACTTATCAGGCGATAATAACTTGATCGAAATGGTGCAGGCGCCGCAAGACCTAAATAAGCTGAAGGCAATTTTTGAAGCATTTCGAAGCAAACAAGACGTTTTAGCACTGCTCGATAAAGCGTTAAATGCAGACGGGGTACAAATATTTATTGGCGAAGAATGCGCCTCTGAAGGATTATCGACCTGCTCGGTGGTAACCGCGCCCTACAAAATGGAAGGCGACCCGGTTGGAGTATTGGCGGTGATCGGGCCCACCCGAATGTATTACGATCGAATAATTCCCATAGTTGACATATCCGCGAAAATTCTCTCTTCAGCCTTGAATCACTCAGACTAACCCCCATATACCGAAAAACTTGGAAAAACACCCATTTTTGTGGGGAATATTTATCTGACCTGATAGATGCGGGGTAGTGTAATGTCAGACCAATCATCGGAAAAACAACCTCAAGATGAAGCCGTTGAAGCTGAAATCAATCAAGCTCCAACCGAGGACCAAACAATAGAATCAAACGAGCTTGCTGCAGAAACTAGTGCGCTACTAGAGCAAATTCAGCAGTTGGAAGCTACGGTTCAAGAGTCAAAAGAAGCGGTTTTAAGAGCTCACGCGGAAACCGAAAACGTCCGCCGTCGAGCAGAGCGTGATGTACAAAATGCTCATAAATACGCACTCGAAGGTTTTGTAGAATCACTGCTGCCGATTATCGATAGCTTAGAGCAAGGCTTAGCTCAGCCAGCCGAAACGGATGAAGCAAAAGCTTTAAAAGAAGGCATGGAGCTAACGTTGAAAATTTTTACCGACACTTTGGCAAAAAAGAATATCGAGCAGCTTGATCCGATTGGTGAGGCTTTCAATCCAGAAAGACATGAAGCTATGTCCATGCAAGAAAACCCCGAATTTGATGCCAACGCGGTGATTGCCGTTTTCCAAAAAGGATATCTACTTAATGGTCGCGTTATTCGACCGGCACGGGTTGTGGTTAACAAAGGTAAACCTGCCAATATTGATGAAAAGGTTTAGTTCAGTTAAGAAAAAATTCAATTGATTGGTTGAATTGGTTGAAAAAGCCCCAAATTTAAAAGGCATGAATTTAGAAGGGTTATCGAGCGTAACTCTTGTTAGCAAAATTTTTAAAAGTTAAAGATTTAATATTGGAGATGTACCATGGGTAAAATTATTGGAATCGACTTGGGAACGACCAACTCGTGTGTTGCCGTATTGGACGGTAAAGACACTCGTGTTATCGAGAACAGCGAAGGTGCGCGAACCACTCCTTCTATTGTTGCCTTCACAGAAGACGGTGAAATTTTAGTAGGTCAATCTGCGAAACGCCAAGCTGTTACAAACCCTGAAAATACTCTGTTTGCAGTAAAACGATTAATTGGACGTCGGTTTGAAGATGATGTCGTGCAAAAAGACATTAAAATGGTGCCTTACAAAATCGTTAAAGCCGACAACGGTGATGCTTGGGTTCAAGTAAAAGGTGAGAAAAAAGCCGCACCACAAATTTCTGCTGAAGTTTTGAAAAAAATGAAAAAAACAGCGGAAGACTTTCTTGGCGAAAAAGTGACTGAGGCCGTTATCACCGTTCCTGCTTACTTTAACGACTCTCAACGCCAAGCGACAAAAGATGCGGGTCGAATTGCAGGCTTAGAAGTTAAACGAATCATCAATGAGCCAACTGCGGCAGCGCTTGCTTACGGAATGGATAAAGCAAAAGGCGATCGCACCATTGCGGTATACGACTTAGGTGGTGGTACTTTTGATATTTCGATCATTGAAATTGCTGAAGTTGAAGGTGAGCACACTTTTGAAGTGCTTTCGACCAATGGTGATACATTCCTTGGTGGTGAAGACTTTGATTTGAAAGTTATTGAGTATCTTGCCGCTGAATTTAAGAAAGATACTGGTATCGACTTACATAACGATGCACTTGCATTACAGCGATTAAAAGAAGCCGCTGAAAAAGCAAAAATCGAGTTGTCGTCAAGTCAACAAACAGATGTAAATCTTCCATACATTACAGCTGATGCAACTGGTCCGAAGCATTTAAACATTAAATTAACGCGTACTAAACTTGAGTCATTGGTTGAAGATTTAGTCGAGCGCACTCTTGACCCAGTAAAAATGGCACTGAAAGATGCCGGTCTAAATGTTTCTGACATTGATGATGTTATCTTGGTGGGTGGCCAAACACGTATGCCAAAAGTACAGTCAACCGTTGGTGACTTTTTTGGTAAAGAAGCTCGTAAAGACGTAAACCCTGATGAAGCAGTGGCGATGGGTGCAGCGATTCAAGGTGCAGTATTATCCGGTGATGTTAAAGATGTCTTGTTACTTGATGTAACACCATTATCTCTTGGTATTGAGACAATGGGTGGTGTTATGACGAACTTAATCGAAAAGAATACAACAATCCCAACAAAAGCATCACAAACCTTCTCAACTGCAGAAGACAATCAAACCGCGGTAACGGTACATGTACTTCAAGGTGAGCGTAAGCAAGCTGCGCAAAATAAATCGTTGGGTAAATTTGATTTACAAGATATTCCTCCGGCACCAAGAGGCGTACCTCAAATTGAAGTTTCTTTCGATATTGACGCAAATGGTATCTTAAATGTTTCGGCAAAAGATAAAGCAACTGGAAAAGAACAGTCGATAGTCATCAAAGCATCTTCTGGTTTATCGGATGAAGAAGTCGATAAAATGGTAAAAGACGCAGAAGCTCATGCTGACGAAGATAAAAAGTTCCAAGAACTTATCGAAGTACGGAATAAAGCTGATGGCTTAGTTCATGCGACTAAGAAAAGCTTGAGCGACGAGAGTGTCGAGTTGGAAGACGGTGAAAAAGAGTCTATTGAAGCTGCTATCAAAGATCTTGAAGAAGCTTTAAAAGGTCAGGACAAAGACGCTATCGAAGCAAAAACAGAAGCGCTTTCTCAAGCGTCAGCAAAAATGGCTGAACGACTTTACGCAAATGCACAAGCGCAAGCTCAAGCAGCTGAAGGTGGTGCAGGTGACACTGGCGGCGAGCAAAAGTCAGATGACAATGTTGTTGATGCTGAATTTGAAGAAGTTGATGACAAGAAAAAGTAATTCAAGATTTTCATGAGTTACTTGGACGCGGACACCTTTGTCCGCGTCTTTGTCTGTAAGAATTGATAAAGTAGGCAAGACAAGCATGGCAAAACGCGACTATTACGAAGTTCTTGGGATTGATAAGTCAGCCAACGAGCAAGAGATCAAAAAAGCTTATCGACGACTTGCGATGAAGCATCACCCCGATCGTAATCCTGACTCTAAAGAGTCTGAAGATAAATTTAAAGAAGCTAAAGAAGCATTCGAAATATTGTCGAGCCCTGAAAAACGCCAGGCTTATGATCAATACGGGCATGCGGGTGTTGATCCGTCGCAAGGTGGTTTTGGTGGTGGCGCAGGTGGTGCTAGCTTCAGTGATATTTTCGGTGATGTATTTGGCGATATATTTGGTGCTCGAGGTGGACACGGTGGTGGCCAACGAGCGAGACGAGGATCCGATTTACGTTATAACCTAGAGCTATCACTAGAAGAAGCGGTACACGGTACACAAGCTAAGATTCATGTTCCTACTTATGTTTCGTGCGAAACTTGTAGCGGAAGCGGTGCCAAAAAAGGAACCTCTCCTACAAGTTGTGATATGTGTGGTGGTGCAGGCCAAGTAAGAATGCAACAAGGGTTTTTCTCAGTGCAGCAGACCTGTCCTAAATGTCATGGTCAAGGCACTATGATCAAAGATCCTTGTGGTACATGTCATGGTCAAGGGCGTGTTCGTAAAGAAAAAACTTTGTCAGTAAAAATTCCACCAGGCGTCGATACTGGCGATCGGATTCGTTTATCTGGTGAAGGTGAAGCGGGTGGACCGGGTACACAACCTGGGGATCTTTATGTTCAGGTTCATGTTAAAGAACATTCGATTTTTACTCGCGATGGTAATGATCTTTACTGTGAAGTTCCGATTAGTTACACCACCGCATGTTTGGGTGGAGAGCTTGAAGTGCCAACACTTGATTCGAGGGTTAACTTAAAAGTTCCTGCGGAATCTCAATCAGGAAAGCTATTTAGATTGCGTGGTAAAGGTGTTGCTCCAATGCGCGGAGGGCCGTCGGGTGATTTGTATTGTCGAGTTGTTGTAGAAACGCCGGTAAATTTAAGCAAGGAGCAGAAAGATTTGTTAAGACAGCTTGATGACTCGATGAAAAATGGCAACAGTCGACACAATCCTAAGTCGAAAAACTGGTTTGATGGCGTGAAAAACTTTTGGGATGGAATGACTAAATAAAAATGGCGCTAGGGCGCCATTTTTTTTGCAATACAAATCTTCGTTTTTTAGCTATGCTAACCGGAACGGCATGTATAAAAACTGGATTATGGATTTCTTAAAAAAATGTAGCTTATTAATAACCCTGTTGTTAACCCAAGTTTGCCTGGCGCAAGATAAAGTCGTATTGCAGCTTAAGTGGGAGCATGAGTTTCAGTTCGCCGGCTATTACGCTGCAGAATGGCAAGGTTTTTATGATGAAGTTGGACTCGACGTTGAAATAAGGCCGCTTTCGAGATCAGATGGCTCTTTAGTCAATGTCCACGAAGAACTCTTGACCGGGCGAGCTCAATTCGCGATTGGTGGTGTCGACATTTTAGGAGCCGCTAATCCAGCCAATAAACTCATCATTCTTGCCTCACTTTTTCAGCAAAGTCCAACATCCATTTTTTCATTACGTCACAAACCATTATCAAGTCTGGAACAACTATCTAAAACTCGCATAGCAATGGTTCTGGGCGGAAATTCTGAAGTCCAAGTAAAATCGTTATTTAGACGTAACGGTTTTGATCCTGAAGCGTTAACAATCGTTAATGAACCCGTAACATTGGAAACACTCATTCAAGATAAAGCTGATGCGATTGTCACTTATGAGATATCCGCCAAATTTGCAGGTCAGGAAAAAGATATAAGTCTAAACCAAATGAAGTTGTCCGACTTCGACTTACCTTTCTATGACGATACTTTATTCACGACTTCTAGCTTTAACGAGCTCAACCCGGAAATTGTCGAGAAGTTTTTAACGGCCACGTTAAAAGGTTGGGAGTTTGCATTAAATAACAGGCAATTGATGGCTCAAAGAATTACAAATGACTTGCCAAGATACCTTTTTCGGTATGACGATCAATTAGCCTATAACATTGCATTTGCCAAAGTAATTTCTGATTATATGCTATACCCAGAAATACCAATCGGACATTTTAGTCAGAAGCGTTGGGAACAAATAAGTCAGTTGATGAAGCAATCATCTGTTCTGAACCAAGATTATGATTTTGAGAAAAGCATTACGTTCTATAAGTCCAATACAATAAATGAAATTCTCAATTATACTCAAATAATAATCAGTTTACTTTTACTAGCCGCAATTTTTGTTGCTTGGAATAAACGAGCAATTGTCATTACTATTAGTTTATTGAGTGTTTTCTCTCTGATCATTGCATATCAAACAGAATCGATTATTAAAAGTGAGCAGGAACAGATTGCTCGAATTAATACGTTAAAAACACTCAGCTCTATTAGTGCTAAATTAAAAGGTAATTTACAAACATCAATGGCAATGCTCAGAAGTTTTGCTGCCTTTATTTCGTCGAATCCTGACATTACGGAAGCTGAGTTTAATCATTTTGCAAAAGAGTTATTAGCTCAAAACAGTGTATTAATAAATTTTGCAGCTGCTCCTAACCTGACTGTGAAACACGTATATCCTTTAGCGGGTAACGAAGCAGTTTTAGGACTTGATTACAGAAAGCACATTGAACAAAAAGAGATGGTGATGCGAGTCATCAATTCTAAGCATTCATTATTGGAAGGGCCAATCAACCTTATTCAAGGCACCAGCGCTTTAATAGGCCGAGCGCCAATTTTTTATTCAGATGAATCGGATACGTCTACTTTGTGGGGCATTATATCAACGCCGATACATTTAAATCGGTTATTACAAGAGTCTGGCATAAATAATGAAGGCGCAGGGTATGAAATTGCCATTAGAACATTTGACACCCTTGGTAGAAGTTCTCCTGCATTTTATGGAGACGATAAGTTATTTGATGAGCCAAATGTGTCCTCAGTCAGGATATCGGTAGCCGACGGTAGTTGGGAAATTTCAGCTAGACCAAGCTTTATTGATCAAGGCATTAATGATTCTGTCTGGATTACTCGAGCTATATTCTTTTTATCGACCTTACTGGTTATTTTTTATCTTCGCTATCGTTATAGCCAGGAAAAAGAAAAAAGGCGTCTGCGTTATGATTTATCTGAAAATCAACAAATGCTTGGAATTGTTGGTTTGACTGCGAAAGTTGCTGGAATAAAAGTTGATAAAAACTTTAACATTATTGTGTGGTCAAATCTGATAGTTGAAATCTTGAAAATTCCAACAGCCAAGCCTTTTAATCACTTAAGTCAGTTTTCAACATTATTTGCAGAGCAAGAATTAGAACAACTTCAAAATAGCGTATTACAATGTTCGGAAGCTGAGCGTCCATTTGACTTAGAGTTAGTGACTCAAGATAAAAAGAATTGGATACGGATTCAAATAGAGAGTGAAGCAAAAAACTCCCATGTTATTTTGGTTTTTCAAGATATTTCCGAAAAGGTTCGTGCAACCAAGTTAATTGAATTTCAAGCTAGTTATGACTCATTAACTCAGTTGCCTAATCGCACTCTATTTTATGAGCGATTGGCAATAGCAATTGAAAAAGCTACGCGAAATACCAACAAAATTGCAGTGTTGTTTATCGATCTTGATAGATTTAAGCCAATTAATGATAACCACGGTCACGATATGGGGGACCGTTTACTACAACAGGTTGCAGAAAGAATTAAAAGTGTGGTTCGTGACTCGGATACCGTTGCTCGACTCAGTGGTGATGAGTTTGGTGTCATCTTGAGTGATTTAAACGATTACCGTTATGCTGTGAATGTAACTGAGAAAATTTTAGAAAAAGTAAATGCAGCGTATGAGATTAATAAGATAAAAATGTTCGTGAGCGTTAGTGTTGGGATTTCAATCTTTCCAAATGATGGCAACCAGCCGCAGGCACTAACGCAAAAAGCTGATCAAGCAATGTATGAAGTAAAGCGAAGTGGTCGCAATGGCTGGCAGTTCTATACTCGTGATATGCAACAGAGAAGCGAATATCGGCACAACTTACTAACATCGCTTATTGAAGACATCGATCAACACAAATTAGAAACTTACTATCAGCCAATATTTGACCTCACATCGGGAAAAATAGTTAAATTGGAAGCCCTGGCTAGGTGGAATCATAATGGTAAATTTATTCCGCCTAATGAATTTATTCCAATTGCTGAAGAATCTGGGTTGATTAATAAAATTGATCTCTTGATGCTCGAAAACGCATGTCGTTTTCTAATTGAAACAAATGATAAATCCATTGGTTTATCGGTCAATATTTCACCGAGACTTTTTCAAACGAAAGATAAAGCTCTAGAAATTTGGCTGGAGAGCATTCAACATTTTGCCAATGACATTGCGATCACTGTTGAAATGACCGAACGGTTATTAACCGAAGAGTCAGTAAAAGCGACCCGAGTGCTTGAACAGTTGCATAATGTTGGGATAAAAATTGCCATTGATGATTTTGGCACGGGTTATTCATCCCTTAGTTATCTGGTTAAATTTCCTGTTGATATAATTAAGATTGATGCTTCGTTTGTTGATAAAGTTGGTATTGAGCCTTCAGCCGAGTCTTTGATTGAAACGATTTTAGCAATGGCAGAAAAGATGTCGCTCTCGGTGATTGCTGAAGGGATAGAAACAACCGAACAGTTAGAATACCTAAAACGACTGAATTGCCACATGGGACAAGGATTTTTGCTCAGTCGACCAGTTGCAGATAAAGACTTAGATTTGAAAAGTCGTATAGAAGAAATAGCGTAAGCTGGAGAATTTGTTTTGAATAATAATTACATAGAGATTAACCGAGAGCTTTGGAATCGCCGGGTTGAGAAGCATATGGCATCTGAATTCTATGATATGAAAAGTTTTCTCGACGGACGCAGCTCGCTCAATGAAATAGAGCTCGAGCTACTGGGTGATTTAAAGAATAAATCGGTTTGTCATTTACAGTGTCATTTTGGGCAAGACACCATTTCTATGGCCAGACTTGGAGCAAAAGTAACTGGAATCGATTTTTCGGATGAAGCAATCAAACAGGCGAAATGCTTAACTAAACAATTAAACTTACCCGCTCAATTTATTTGTTCGGATATTTACAGCATCGATATTGAGCAAAAATTTGATATCGTTTTTGCGTCCTATGGTGTGCTTGGTTGGCATCCAGATGTTAGTCGCTGGATGAAAGTCGCTAAAAGTTTATTAAACGATCAGGGAAGGCTGGTGCTTGTGGAGTTTCATCCGTTTGTATGGATGTTCGATCGCAAGATGCAAAATATTGAGTTCAGTTACTTTAATCTTGCTCCCATTGTTGAGCAGGTCAGTTCCAGTTACACCGACGGCTCAGATGATAAGGTTGCCACTGAAATTGGTTGGAATCATTCTCTGTCCGACATTTTCATGGCCGCACTCGATAACAACTTAAGTATTACACGTTTCAATGAGTACCCTGTTTCGCCTTATGACTGTTTTGACAATATGGTGAAAGTATCAGGTGGTTACCAGTTTAAAGATTTAGTTGACAAGGTACCGCTTGTTTATGCATTAGAAGCGACGAGTGTCTAAGCCTAAGTACAGTGTTATAAAGTATTTTGACGGTTTTAATCAGGGATAATTGTAGTAAATATATAACTTTTAGATTGAATGCTCCAATCTCTTAGTAAGTTGTCATTTGTTACAATGCCTATCATCGATAAAAAAGTATTAAATCAATAAGGCTGTGAAGGTCATGACAAATATTGCAATAAATGCCTGCACTGGGCGAATGGGACAACAGCTCTTATTTGCTGTTGATAGAGAAGCCAGTTTAAAACTTGTGGCTCCACTTTTAAGAAAAGGACATAAATGGGCGGGAGAGCCAGTTAATAGTCAATTTCCTCATATTCACTCTAGTGCATCGTTGGTTGATGATTTAGATAATGTATCAGAGCCGATAGATGTCTTGATTGATTTTAGCTTGCCGGAGTTTTCAATCTTGACCGCTGAAATGTGCGCGCAGCGGAAAATCCCTATGGTGATTGGTACGACTGGCTTCAGCTACCAGCAAAAAAAGAAAATTGAATCTATAGCGCATGATATACCCGTAGTCATGGCTCCCAATATGTCAGTGGGGGTTAACCTAACTCTTAAACTGGTGGAGTTGACAGCAAAGCTTATTGGAGACGACAGTGATATAGAAATTATTGAAGCGCATCACCGCTTTAAAAAGGACTCACCATCAGGCACCGCGTTACGTTTGGGAGAAGCTGTCGCAGATGGATTGGGGAAAGTTTTCAGTGAAATCGCTGCGTTTGATCGGTGTGGAAAAGATGCTGTGAGAAGACAAGGCTCAGTCGGGTTTTCTGCAATTCGTGCCGGTAACATTGTGGGCGAGCATACTGCGCTATTTGCGATGGCAAATGAAGAAATTGAAATTACCCACAAAGCCAGAGACAGACAAACCTTTGCCGAAGGCGCTTTACGCGCAGCCGTTTGGGTTTCAAAACAATCCGCGGGACGATATGACATGGCGGATGTGTTAGGTTTAAACGAATTGTTTGTCGGAAAAAACAGCAAAGCTTGAGACTATCTTTAGTGTGCGTGTAAGCCATTTCGCAAGCTCAAATCAGACAATTAAGTAATTCGAATGTCGAATTAGTGGTTTCTATGTTTAATTATTATTCTAACTGTTTGAAATATAATAAGAAAAAATTTATTTCTTATATGAGATAGTAATGCGAATCCTACTTTGGGCTCTTCCTAAAATTTTTAAACAGAATAATATTAAACCCATGTGGCACGGAATATACAGCTGCAATGGAGCTCGCCAGGACGGTGAATGACAGGGATGCTACAAGGACAATTTCTTTAGGATGAAGGTCAATGGATCAAAGGCGACGAGAGTCGCCTTTTCATTTTCTGCTTATTAAAGTTAATCAATGAACTACATACCAGCAGGGTTTAGCATTTAGTTAATAACTACTTACCTTTAAACCATTCTGCCAAAGTTTAGTTAAGCGAACACCTCCGACATTTTACAAGAATTCTTTTCTTGTAAAATGGACAAATATGCCTCTGATCGCTTAGAATACCCCGATTTTGTCCATAGCGGACAAACTCTCGAACGAATCATTTAAAAAAGCGGAATCCAGATTAATGAATTCCGCTTTTTGTGTATCTAGAGCATCTGTGGAGGTCACTTTTGAATCAACCCGCGATTCTAATTCTCGAAGACGGAACCCTTTTTCATGGCACCTCAATAGGCGCGGACGGCATGTCAGTAGGTGAGGTTGTGTTTAATACTGCTATGACAGGTTATCAAGAAATTTTGACCGACCCATCTTACGCCCAGCAAATGGTGACATTAACTTACCCACATATTGGGAACACCGGAACCAACGAAGAAGATCAAGAATCTCATCAGGTTTGGGCTACTGGTTTAATTATTCGCGACCTTCCATTACTTGCCAGTAATTGGCGAAACACAAAATCTCTTAGCGACTATTTGAAAGATAATAATATCCTGGGGATTTCGGATATTGATACTCGAAAATTAACTCGTATATTGCGTGAGAAAGGTGCGCTGGCTGGTTGCATTATGGCTGGAAGCATCGATAAGAGTGAGGCGCTTGAGGCTGCACAAAACTTTCCTGGTCTAAAGGGCATGGATCTCGCAAAGGTTGTTTCACGCAAAGAAAGCTGCCAGTGGTCAAGTTCAACATGGACCATCGAAAACGGTTACGGCGATTTAACAGAAGCCAAATTCAAAGTTGTCGCTTATGACTTTGGTGCTAAAAGTAATATTTTACGAATGTTGGTTGAGCGAGGTTGCGATATCACATTAGTTCCAGCAGAGACGTCTGCCGAAGAGGTTATGTCTCATAATCCTGATGGAGTTTTCTTATCGAATGGACCTGGTGACCCGGAGCCATGCGAGTACGCTATTCAAGCCATTAAGACTTTACTGGACAAAAATATCCCCATTTTCGGTATCTGTTTGGGTCATCAATTATTGGCGTTAGCAAGTGGTGCGAAAACTGCGAAAATGAAATTCGGTCATCATGGCGCGAATCATCCGGTAAAAGATATTGAGAAAAATGTGGTGATGATTACGTCTCAAAACCATGGTTTTGCGGTCGACGAAAATTCGTTACCCGATAACTTAGCATCAACGCATGTGTCTTTATTTGATGGCAGTTTACAAGGTATTCATAGAACAGATAAGCCTGCTTTTGGTTTTCAGGGGCATCCTGAAGCGAGCCCTGGTCCACACGATGCAGCGCCACTGTTCGATCACTTCATCGAATTAATGCAAGCGAATAAATAATTTATTTCGCGACTAATGAATTAAACAAAAGGTGCATTAACTTATGCCAAAAAGAACCGACATCAACAGCATTCTAATTCTTGGCGCCGGACCGATTATTATCGGCCAAGCGTGTGAATTTGATTACTCTGGTGCCCAGGCGTGCAAAGCGCTTCGTGAAGAGGGTTATCGCGTTATTCTGGTTAACTCTAATCCGGCAACCATTATGACCGATCCCGAAATGGCCGATAAAACCTATATCGAGCCATTGCACTGGGAAGTCGTTGCCAAAATCATTGAAAAAGAAAAGCCCGATGCGTTACTTCCTACCATGGGCGGCCAAACAGCTCTTAACTGCGCATTGGATTTAGCGTCTCGAGGAGTGTTAGAGATCCACAATGTCGCAATGATTGGTGCAACTCGAGAAGCAATCGATATGGCAGAAGATCGTGACTTGTTTGCCAAAGCAATGCGCCGCATTGGTCTCGATATGCCGAAGTCAGGAATTGCTCATAGCATGAAAGATGCGTACGAAGTGCTCGATCATGTTGGTTTTCCTTGTATCATTCGTCCATCCTTCACAATGGGGGGAACAGGCGGTGGTATCGCTTATAACCGAGAAGAGTTTGAAGAAATTTGTGAACGCGGATTGGATTTATCGCCGACACATGAGCTTTTAATCGATGAGTCACTAATCGGTTGGAAAGAATATGAAATGGAAGTCGTCCGAGACAAGGCTGACAATTGTATTATCGTTTGCTCTATCGAAAATTTTGATCCTATGGGTGTGCATACAGGAGATTCTATTACAGTTGCTCCTGCTCAAACGTTAACGGATAAAGAATATCAAATCATGCGTAACGCGTCGCTTGCTGTGTTACGTGAAATTGGCGTTGAAACCGGTGGTTCCAATGTTCAGTTTGCCGTTGACCCAACGAGTGGACGATTAGTGGTTATCGAAATGAATCCACGTGTATCACGTTCATCTGCACTTGCGTCAAAAGCGACTGGATTTCCTATCGCAAAAGTAGCAGCTAAGTTGGCCGTTGGTTACACCTTAGATGAATTACAAAATGAAATTACGGGTGGTAAAACGCCCGCTTCGTTTGAGCCTAGCATTGATTATGTCGTCACTAAAATCCCTCGATTTAATTTTGAGAAATTCCCCAATTCAGATGCGGTGTTAACTACTCAGATGAAGTCGGTTGGCGAGGTGATGGCAATCGGTAGAACTCTTCAAGAGTCCATGCAAAAAGCTCTTCGCGGTTTAGAGCAGGGTAAAACAGGATTTGACCCAATTGTTGATTTAGAGCAACCAGAATTAAAAGACATATTAAGACAGAAGTTAAGTGTTCCTGGTGCGGATCGTATTTGGTACATCGCCGACGCATTTCGAGCTGGATATAGCTTAGATGATATTTTCGAACTGACGAATATAGATAGATGGTTCTTGGTTCAAATTGAGCAGCTGGTGCAAATGGAGCAAACCTTTGCCGACATGTCGATCAGTGACTTGGACGAAGCGACATTAAGAAGTTACAAGCGCAAAGGATTTTCGGATGCTCGATTAGCCGATTTGATTGGAGCATCAGAAAAAGAAATCCGCAAGCTACGTAAAAAATTAAAAGTACATCCTGTATTTAAACGTGTGGATACCTGTGCGGCTGAGTTCGCAACAAGTACGGCGTATATGTATTCAACTTATGAAGATGAATGCGAAGCAAATCCAAGCGATAAAGACAAAATAATGGTGTTGGGTGGTGGTCCCAATCGTATTGGTCAAGGTATCGAATTTGACTACTGTTGCGTACATGCCGCTTTAGCAATGCGTGAAGATGGATATGAAACCATAATGGTAAACTGTAATCCAGAAACAGTATCAACGGATTACGACACATCGGATCGACTTTACTTTGAACCGGTTACTTTAGAAGATGTGTTAGAAATTGTTCGCAAAGAACAGCCGAAAGGTGTCATTGTTCATTACGGCGGACAAACACCATTGAAAATTTGCCGAGCATTGGAAGCCGAGGGTGTCACTATTATTGGGACATCACCAGACGCAATCGATCGTGCTGAAGATCGCGAACGATTCCAACGAGCGATTGATAAATTAAAATTACGACAACCACCAAATCGAACTGCACGAACATTAGAAGAAGGTATTCGATTAGCGGACGAAATTGGTTATCCGTTGGTAGTGAGACCTTCATATGTACTTGGTGGTCGAGCGATGGAAATCGTTTATGGTGAAGACGAACTACGTCGCTACATGAATGAAGCCGTAAGTGTTTCAAACGAATCTCCAGTGCTACTGGATCGTTTTTTAGATGATGCGATCGAAGTTGATGTTGACTGTATTTTTGATGGCGAAGATTGTTTAATTGGCGGCATTATGGAGCATATTGAACAAGCGGGTGTCCATTCCGGTGACTCAGCGTGTGCAATTCCTCCTCACTCATTATCGAGTGAAATTCAAGATGAATTGCGTCGTCAAGTGGCTGCAATGGCAAAAGAACTGAATGTACGCGGTTTGATGAACACTCAGTTTGCTATTAAAGGCCAAGAAATCTATGTACTTGAGGTAAATCCTCGCGCATCGCGAACAGTACCTTTTGTTTCAAAAGCGACCGGCCTTCAATTGGCAAAAATTGCGGCACGAGTCATGGCTGGAACAAGCCTCAAAGAGCAAGGCATGTTGAAAGAGATCATTCCTCCTTTCTACTCGGTAAAAGAACCTGTATTCCCGTTCAATAAATTCCCTGGTTCCGATCCAATCTTAGGACCAGAAATGAAATCAACAGGCGAAGCAATGGGAGTCGGTGAAACATTCGGTGAGGCTTTTTATAAAGCACAGCTTGGTGGAGGCTCGGCCGCACCTAAGGGAGGAAGAGCAGTAATCAGTGTTCGTGATGCTGATAAAGTGAAATTGCCAGAAGTAGCGCGTGCATTGATCGAATGTGGTTTTGAGTTAGTAGCAACTTCTGGTACTGCAAAAGCATTAGTTGCTGCTGGTGTGCCTTGCCAAAAAGTTCATAAAGTTAATGAAGGTCGTCCTCATATTGTTGACCTGATTAAAAATGATGAAGTTAATTACATCGTCAATACGACTGAAGGGCAAAAAGCAATCGCTGACTCTTTTACTATCAGACGCTCAGCACTTCAGCATAAAATTGCTTACACAACAACATTAGCCGGCGCCATGGCAACAACTTTGGCAATCAAAAAGCAAACTCGAGACAGTGTTGTCTCTGTGCAAGAATTACATGAAAAGGTAAAAGCATAATGCAAAATCGCGTTCCTATGACTAAAGCAGGCGCAGATGCTCTTCGGGAAGAACTTAAGCATTTAAAAATGGAAGCTCGACCAAAGGTGATAGCCGCAATTTCAGAAGCAAGAGAGCACGGCGATCTGAAAGAAAACGCTGAATATCACGCAGCTCGTGAACAACAAGGATTTATAGAAGGCCGAATTCAAGAGATTGACGGTAAGCTGTCTAACGCACAAATCATTGATGTCACAAGTATGACGAACAATGGAAAAGTTATTTTTGGTACGACTGTCATGTTGATCAATGTTGATACCGAAGAAGAAGTGACTTACCAAATAGTCGGAGAGGACGAAGCTGATATTAAGCAGAACAAAATTTCAGTAACCTCACCTATCGCTCGAGCTTTAATTGGTAAGAATGAAGGTGATGAGGTAACAGTCCGAGCACCTGGCGGAGAGGTCGATTACGAGATTGCTGAAGTTCAATATATCTAGAACCTACGTTATCTATCTTAAAAAAGCTGGGCTTAGCCCAGCTTTTTTTATGCCTCAGGAAAAATTTATGAAATCGACTATACTGGATAAAAACTTAACTGTATTTGCGCTTGTTACGATTATATATTAGCTTTTTTATTATCAGTTTATCCTTTGTTTCGCTTGTGTTTGCAGCAAATAAGTCGGATAACAGCGCCGCTTCGACCCTTAAAATAGGTGTCGCCGAAAACCCTCCTCTGGTCATCTTAAATACCAATAAGCAGCCTGCCGGCTTTATGATTGACTATATCAATGCTATTAAGCCAGCTTTGCCTCGTGATATTGAATTTTTGTCTTTTGCAAGTTGGGAAGACTTGCTCACAGCAGGTATTGCGAGAGAGGTTGACGTCATTATTTTGGCGCAAAAAACACGGAGTCGTTTGAGTTACTTTGATTTTACTCATTCCATTATCACCGTAAAAAACTACCTGATAACTCGCGCTGATAAAACTGTTCTGAGTTCTTTAACAGAGTTAAATAACTATTCAATCGCAGCCATCAGACAAAGTGCTAATGAAAGCTTTTTGGTTGAACAATATAGTGGCAACATCAAGGTCGTTTCTGTTGATGGCATTAAACAAGCATTAATGTTAGTTGAAGAGGGCAAAGTTGACGCAGCAATTTCCAGCAGTTTAAGAGCGTCACATTATATTCAAGAAGCCGATCTTGAAAATCTTGTTGAGGCCTTAGATACAGGAAATGATTACGAGCTTTCTATCGCTACGAGAAACGACCAGCCTGAATTGAATATTTTATTCGAACAAGCATTAAAATCACTGAATCAAAATGAGCTCGATGCGATGAGATTAAAATGGGGTTTAGTCAAAAGTGATGAATACGATTGGCAACTGATTTCAATAGCGATTGTAGTCATTTTAATTCTCATAGCGTTGGTAACTTTAACTTTAATTAGTAATTTAAGGCTGAAGAGAGAAATAAAACTTCGTCAGGACTTTGAACAACAGCTTGCTGCTGCAACTGCGAATATTCAATCGCAAAGAAACTTAGCTCAAAAAGAAGCCCGTACTGATCCATTAACTGGGGTTAATAATCGAAGAAAATTTGACGAATACTTAAATGCGGAAATGGAGCGGTTTAAACGAAATAATTGTCCATTCTGTTTAATGATCATTGATTTAGACTATTTCAAAATGATTAATGACGAGTTTGGTCATGATGTAGGTGATCAAGTCTTAATTGATATCAGCCAAGAAGTTCAAAAAGTTATTAGGCCATATGACCACTTTGGTCGCGTTGGTGGTGAGGAATTTGCTGTCATTTTACCTGATACGAAATTACCTGAGGCTGAAACCATAGGCGAAAGAATTTTAGAAGCTGCCTTATCGTATAAAATGGAAAGTTTACCTGAACTTGCAATTACCGTTAGTATTGGCTTATCACAGGTAAATGAAGCGGATGTTAAGTTGTTATATAAACAAGCCGACCAAGCATTGTATGCTTCGAAAGAAAATGGCCGCAATCGACTGACCTGTTTTAATATCGATCTTTCTTAAGTTATAACAATGTGTATTAAACTGAACAATTGGAGGTGTTATGGAACTGGGCTGCTTTTCAATAAGTTTAAGTGTTAAAGATTTAGAAAAATCGAAACAGTTTTATCAAAAACTTGGCTTCGAAGTTTATGCCGGTGAAGAATCGCATAATTTTTTAATAATGAAAAATGGCAACACTAATATTGGTTTATTTCAAGGCATGTTTGAGAATAACATTCTTACTTTCAATCCTGGTTGGGATCAAAGTGCGCAGCCATTGAGTTCTTATACTGACGCAAGAGAATTACTAAAATCCTTTAAATCGCACGGCATCAGTATTGAACAAGAGTCGGCTGACGGAGATAGTGGACCTGCTAGTTTTAGTATGGCAGACCCAGATGGAAATATTATCCTTATCGATCAGCACGTTTAAAGCTAGAGGAGTAGATAAACGCTAACTCACTAAGTGAACTGGCGTTTAAGTTCAACTCTTACGAGCTGCAAGAGAGCATAGAGCAACCAACTTTATGCTCAGCCCATTTAGGTCGTTTTTTATAATAATCTTCAAAGCCTTCCTGTTTTTTATATGGAGACCTTAATAAATCCATCAATACCTTAACCTCACTTGCATCACCTTGTTCTGCCTTTTCGATGGCTTGTTGTGCGAGATAATTCCGAAGTATAAATTTAGGGTTTGTCTTTAACATTAACTCATAGCGCACATCTGGAGTCATATTTTGCTTTTTAATAATCGCTACATAATCTTCTAGCCAAAGTTGTAAGCTGCCCTCTGTAGTGTCATTTGCGGAATAGGAGGTATCACTCAACTCATCTATTAATTCGTTGACTGTAGCATTGGAGTTATTGGTATGCTCGGTGAGCTTATCGAAAAATAATGTAAAGTCGAGACGGTGCGTCTGCATCAGTTGATAAGCATTTTCAATAACTCTTCCATTGTCTTCCTCAGAATCCTTATCTGACACGAGTCCAAATTTATCACACTGCATTTGATAAAGTTTTTCGTTAAGTGTTAAGTCGTATAGCTGAATACCTGTTTTGAATATTTCTAAGTCTGAAATAATGGTTGATAAAGCATTCGCCAGGCAAATCAGATTCCAACGCGCAATTCCCGGTTGATTGCCAAATCGGTATCGACGGTTTTGCGCGTCTGTTGTATTGGGCGTCCAGTCGCTATCAAAGTTATCCAGCCAACCGTATGGACCGTAATCGATGGTAAGACCTAAAATGGACATGTTATCGGTATTCATGACGCCGTGAACGAAGCCAACCCGATGCCAATTGACAATCATCTCCGCCGTTTTTGTGCAGACTTCACAGAAAAAGGCCGCGTACTTTTGTTGTTCACCTTTGTTAGCGTTAGCGATTTTTGAAAAGTCTCGATTAATGACAAAATCAATAAATTGTTTTAATTGTTGATGCTCTTCTCTAGAAGCAAAAATTTCGAAATTGCCAAATCGCACGAACGATGGCGCAACACGGCACACAATTGCTCCGGGTTCAGCTTGCGGATTTCCATTGTATAAAATATCTCGTACTACATTGTCGCCTGTGCTCACCAAGCTTAAAGCTCTAGTTGTCGGAACTCCAAGATGATGCATTGCCTCACTGCATAAAAATTCACGAATGGATGAGCGCAATACAGCCCGTCCATCGGCCGATCTTGAATAAGGCGTTGGTCCAGCTCCCTTTAACTGACACTCGACCCGTTGTGATTGGACCTCTAACTCAGCAATTGTAATGGCACGTCCGTCACCTAATTGTCCTGCCCAATGACCGAACTGGTGTCCACCATAGCAAGCAGAATAGGTTACAGCATTTTTAAGTGAAACATTGCCGGCTAGCCATTCAATTAATTCTGGGCTTTCAAAGTCTTCGGTTTGTAATTCTAATAGTTGGGCAACTTCTTGAAAGTGAGCGATTAATTTAGGACTGCTAACGGCTGTAGGCAAGACTCTGTGCCAGGCAACTCCAGGAGTTTGTGTCGGCTGTCGACTCAGAGCTTTGATACCGTTTAACTGTTCGGTAAACTGCTGGTCCAGGTGACTGTTTAAGCGCTCGATTGCGGATAACATATAGGCTTTAGATATATTGTAAACATAGTAACAGTTTAACGCGTTGTGCAGTGAAATATAACGACATATTAGGCAGGGGTATTTTTGAGCGCTAGAATGCGGACTAACAGGGAGAGGCTAGTCCGCACTTGTTTCTTTTATTAATTTTGATCCAGCGAAATGGAACCATTTACGGTTTCAAGCTTTACTTTAATTCGTCCATTACCGACAGTGCCATTCATCGAACGACCCACATATTTATGTTTCTTAACATAAAGGTCAAATTCATTGTCGATAGACCCATTCACCGTTTCCGCTTCCACTGTCATGTCAGTATTGTTTGGCAAAGTAAGTTCAATTGCGCCGTTAACTGACTCAAGGTCAATATGATTAATATTGCTGCTATCTTCTACTTTCAGTTCGATATTACCATTCACCATAGAAACGTCGATATCCGATTGAGTTCCATCACTCTTCAGTTTTCCATTAACAAGCTCTGCTATAAGAGAACCCGTTACGCCTGATACCGATAGATTTCCGTTCACTAGTTTAAATGCTTTCAGATTAACAGTTGCGGGAACTAACAATTCATAATTAACTTTTGAGTAGTCACCATTTCCCCAACGGTTTCTTTTTTTCTTGTACTCGGTTTTTATTGCTAAACTGTCTCCAGATTGTTCCATTGATACATCGACTTGTTCACGTAATTCTTCGGTTGATGTAACTATGTTCGCTGTGACAGTAACGGTGTCGCAATTACAATTGCTCACGGTAACGCCGCCGTTTACGTTAGATAAACTGATTGTTCCGGTGGGTGATAGATGGAACTGCTTGGTAATTGTATCTTCAACCTTTGCTACCGCAGAAAGACTTGCAATACTGATTAAACCAGCCATAAATAATGATTTTTGAGTTTTCATGTCCGCTCCTTTAGATTCATTGCTGGTATATCGGACGCTACTGTGGCCAAAAAGGTTTGAAAAATATTTTTAGTAGTCGAATATAATTGAGTAAGTTTAATGAGTAATGTAATTCAGCTATCGAAAACGAAACGAAAAAACCTAAAAGAAGCAAAAAGGAAAGGAAAAACACTCTGTGGCAGTGGTTTTCACTCGTGGAAAATAGATAAAGAAAAAGTATTCGATACAAAACAGGGAAAACTGGTGTCGCAATATAAATGTTCAAAATGCGATGCGGTTAAGGTGGTGGCTGAGTAGTCTGTTTGTATTAATTCATCGAAACCAAGCTCAACAGTCTTTGCAACAGTTGAATAGCTCGCAGAGCAACTTTGGTGCTTTAAGTTTGATAAACGGTTGCTGCTGCAAGCTGTGCCTTTCAATTATTGGACTTCTTACAAGGTCGCTTTCAATCTGGGCTAAGTGATCGATTAACCTTGGTTGAGGGCATGTTTTTGTTCATCGATTAACTCTCGAATACCATTTTTACCATGCTCTAACATTGCTTGTAGGTCATCGTAAGAGAAAGTGTCGCCCTCTGCAGTCCCCTGAATCTCAATAAAGCCGCCATTTTCATCCATAATAATATTCATGTCAGTCTCTGCCTGACTATCTTCTGCGTAATCGAGATCAAGCACTGGTACACCTTTATAAACACCAACTGAGATAGCGGCAATCATATGTTTAAGCGGGTTTACTTTGACTTTCTTTTTTCGGATCAGCCAGTTTATCGCATCGACCATAGCGATGCAGGCACCAGTAATCGAGGCAGTACGAGTGCCGCCGTCGGCCTGTAAAACATCACAATCGATATGAATGGTATGCTCTCCGAGTTGTTTTAAATCGACAGCTGCTCGTAATGCTCTGCCAATTAATCGCTGAATTTCTTGAGTACGCCCAGACTGTTTGCCTCGCGCTGCTTCTCGGTCAGAGCGTGTATGAGTTGAGCGTGGTAACATACCGTATTCTGCGGTGAGCCAACCTTGATCTTTGCCTTTTAAAAATCGAGGTACGCCCTCAACCACCGATGCATTACATAAAACTCGAGTTTCTCCCATCTCAATTAACACCGAGCCTTCAGCGTGTTTGGTAAAATTACGAGTGATGGATACTGGGCGAAGTTGGTTTGGGGTACGACCGCTTGGGCGCATAGTGCTCTCCTATAGAAAGGTACCGTAAATATGTTGCAAAAAATAAGAGCACCATTATAAGCGATGCTCGAGATAAATGCAGACTCAATCAACCAACGGGCAAATCAGTGAATTTAAATGGCTTATTGTTTACAATGCGAAGCAAAAGAATGAGTAGGAAACTTTATGATTTATAGCATGACGGCATTTGCGCGGCAGCCGATAAAAGCTGACTGGGGCAATGCGCACTGGGAAATTCGGTCGGTCAATCAGCGATTTCTGGAAACTAATTTCCGCTTACCAGAAGCTTTTAGGAGCATGGAGTTTGCGTTGCGGGATAAACTACGAAAGCAGCTGCAAAGAGGAAAGTTAGACATCAGCTTGCGAATAGATTATTCACCGACCGAAGCCGATGCTATTAGCATTAACGAAAAGCTGGCGCAGCAGTTGGTCACTGCGCACCAACAGCTGCAAGCCGTTGCGAAAGTCGATCAGCCTCTTGTCGTCACTGATTTAATGCGCTGGCCTGGACTGATCCAAACCACAGAGCTGGATACGTCAAAGGTTGAAAAAGAGCTGCTCGCAGCATTTGATGAAGCAATAGTGGCTTTGCTGACAATGCGTCAACGAGAAGGCGATGCCATGGTTTCGATTATTGAGGCTCGACTTTCAAGTATTAGTGAGCAAGTCAAGATTGTTCGAGAATGCTTGCCGGAGATTATTCAATGGCAACGAGACCGCATTGAAAATCGTTTTAAAGAAGCAAAAGTAGAACTTGATCCAGAGCGACTGGAGCAGGAAATGGTGATGCTTGCGCAAAAAATTGATGTGGAAGAAGAACTCGATCGTCTGGACACTCATGTAAAAGAGGTCGGTCGCTTGTTAAAGAAAGGTGGCTCTATTGGACGTCGGCTGGATTTCTTAATGCAGGAGCTAAATCGTGAGGCAAATACTTTGGGCTCTAAGTCTATTAGCCCTAAAACCACGGCAGCTTCCGTAGAAATTAAAGTGCTTATTGAACAGATGCGCGAACAGATACAAAATATTGAGTAGCGGCTTTCCCGCAGTAAACTTACCAACAACCTTACCAACACCGTGTAACTTACACTAAAATGTTAGGAACGCGGTGTAACGTCATAATTTAGCGGCTAACCTATGAATAATATTGGTACTCTATATATCGTTTCGGCGCCCAGTGGTGCTGGGAAAACCAGTCTGCTCAAGGCAATGATTGCGGAGACCGAATCTGTTCGAATTTCTGTGTCTCACACAACTCGCAAACAGCGAACCGGTGAAATTAACGGTCAAGATTATCATTTTACGTCGCTCGATGAGTTCAAAGCGATGATTGATCAACAGGCATTTTTGGAGCACGCTGAGGTTTTTGGCAATTTTTATGGCACCTCGCGGCATTGGGTCGAACAGCAGTTGGCGAATGGTGTCGATATTATTCTTGAAATTGATTGGCAGGGCGCACAGCAGGTTCGCAATATTATGCCTGAATGCCGCACAATCTTTATTTTGCCGCCTTCGAGAGAGGCATTAGAACAGAGACTGCACGGTCGTGGTCAAGATGATGCCGAAGTTATTGCAAAAAGAATGGCTGCGGCGAAGCAGGAAATGTCACATTTCAATGAGTATGATTATTTGATCATTAATGACGACTTCGAGCAGGCGAAACAAGAATTAAAGTCAGTGTTCATCGCAGAGCGGCAGGCAATCGCCGTACAGAAGAGCCGGCATGAACAATTAATCAACAATCTTTTGGCTTAACCGCTATTTTGCGTTATTATTGCGGGCTGAATGAAAAATCTTATTATTTGTTTAGGATGGTTACTTAGCGCAAGCGAAGGCGCCTTCTGAACGAACCTAAAAGTGAATTTTGGAGATTATGAATGGCTCGAGTAACCGTTCAAGATGCCGTAGATAAAATCGGCAACCGTTTTGACTTGGTATTAGTGTCTGCAAAGCGCGCTCGTCAGTTAGCAACCTACGGCAAAGACCCTATGGTTGACTGGGACAACGACAAACCTACTGTTGTAGCGTTGCGTGAAATTGAAAAAGGCCTGGTTAATCGCGGCAATGTTGATCGCCTTGGTCAAATTGTTGAAGAAGAGATCGATACTGACGAGTAACTCTCAGTCAGTCTGTTTTACTAAAGCTACCGTCTGTCACGCCCGTGATGCGGTAGCTTTATTGTATCTGTTGCATTATTCTCAATATTATAACTGAAACGTTCACGTGCACCGCTTGCTGAGCAGGATTAGCCATTATCTTGTCTAGCGGATTCAAGTGTTTGGAGAGTGCTGTTGTACCTTTTTACAGGTTTAAAAGAGCAATTAGAAACCTACCTTAACCCTGAGCAAGTTCGTCAGATACAAGACGCTTACATTCTCGCAAGAGATTCTCATCAGGGGCAGTTGCGCTCGTCAGGTGATCCTTATATTACCCATCCTGTAGCCGTGGCTCGAATTCTTGCTGAGTATCACTTTGACCCACAAACCATTATGGCCGCACTGTTGCACGATGTGATTGAAGATTGCGACGTCTCAAAGGAACAGCTCGCAGAAGGGTTTGGTGGACAAGTTGCTGATCTAGTAGAAGGCGTTAGTAAACTGACCCAGATAAAGTTTAGGACGCGTGCAGAAGCGCAAGCTGAAAACTTCCGTAAAATGATGATGGCGATGGTTCAGGATATTCGAGTTATTTTGATTAAGCTCGCCGATCGACTGCATAACATGCGAACTTTGGGCTCTCTTCGACCTGACAAACGCCGTCGCATCGCTAATGAAACACTCGAAATTTACGCACCGATTGCTCTGCGTCTTGGTATGTACGGGATACGTTCCGAGTTGGAAGACCTGGGGTTTTCTGCTCGTTATCCGATGCGTTATCAGGTTATTAAAGATGCGGTAAAAAGAGCGCGTGGAAATCGTAAAGAAATCATTCAAACGATTACAGGAAGTATACAAGACCGACTGGATGCTGAAGCTTTGCATGCCCGAGTGCTTGGGCGAGAAAAAGATCTTTTCAGTATTTATCGAAAAATGAAGGAAAAGCGAAGTTCCTTTAACGAAGTAATGGATGTGTACGCTTTTCGAGTCATCTGCGATTCCGAAGACACCTGTTACCGAATTCTTGGATTTTTACACAGTTTATACATTCCTGTTCCAGGACGGTTTAAAGATTATATTGCTATCCCAAAAGCAAATGGCTATCAAAGTTTGCACTCAACATTAAAAGGTCCTCATGGACTGCACATTGAAGTGCAAATCCGTACTGAGTCTATGGAGCAAATGGCAGAAAATGGTGTTGCCGCTCATTGGTTGTATAAATCGAATAACGACTCGAATCCAGCAGAGTTAAAAGCTCGTGAATGGATGAAAAGCTTAATGGAATTGCAAAGTCGAGCGGGCGACTCAATGGAATTTATAGAGAACGTAAAAATTGATTTGTTCCCCGATGAAGTTTTTGTTTTTACACCTAACGGCTCTATCATCGTTTTACCCCATGGAGCGACGCCAATTGATTTCGCCTATGCGATCCACACTGACGTTGGAAATAGCTGTATTGCTTGTAAAATTGATCGACAAATAATGCCGCTTAGTACACCGCTAATCAACGGCAGCACAGTGGAAATTATTACAGCGCCTGGAGCAAAACCTAATCCAAGTTGGTTAAGTTTTGTAATTACCGGTAAAGCTAGAGCTAATATTCGACACTTCTTAAAACACCTTCGTCAAGATGAAGCGATTGAGCTTGGCAGCCGACTACTTGATAGAGCTTTAGGTGACCGATCGCTTGATGATTTTGATGACGCAACCAAACAGCAATTAGCGACCAACATTCGACATAAAACTTTTGACGATGTGCTTGCCGAAATTGGATTGGGTCGACTGGCCAGTTTAGTCATTGCCCATCGTTTATTGCCAAAACATCAAGACGAAGAAAATGCAGAAACGGAAGATAAGCCTTTAGCAATACGCGGAACAGAAGGTTTATTGGTGAGCTACGCGAAATGCTGTCACCCCATTCCTTACGAACCAATAGTTGCTTTTGTTAGTGAGGGCCGAGGAATTGTCATTCATAGAGCCGACTGTAAAAACGTTGCAAAACATCAAGCTGATGAAAATAAATACATGCCAGTGCAATGGGAAGAAGACATTCAGGGTGAGTTTGCAGTAGAACTGAAAATCATCGTTTTTAATGAACGAGGCGTATTAGCAAGAGTAACCAGCGTTATCGCTGACGCTGAAGCTAACATTGTTAACATCGATATCGATCAACAAGACGGCACAACTAATATTTTGAACTTTACTATGACGGTCAAAAACCGGCTCCATTTGGCGAATATCATACGTAAGGTAAGGCGGCACAAGTTTGTGAATAAAATTTTGCGAAACAAGTAAAGCTTAACGTCTTGCAAAACTTTAAATAATAAATATTGAATATTAAGGATCTATGATGACTAAAACTATTGTTTCGACTGACAAAGCGCCTGCAGCTATTGGCACTTATTCGCAAGCGACCAAAGTTGGTAATACGGTTTATTTTTCTGGTCAGATTCCTCTCGATCCAGCATCAATGGAATTATTAAACGAGTCTATTGAAACGCAAATTCATCAGGTTTTTAAAAATTTATCTGCAGTTGCAGTAGCCGCTGGTGGCAGTTTAAATGATATCGTAAAGCTCAATATCTTTTTAACTGATTTGTCTTGCTTTGCAACTGTTAATGAAATTATGTCGGAATATTTTTCTGAGCCTTATCCTGCTCGCGCAGCCATTGGTGTCAAAGAACTGCCTAAGGGTGCTAATGTTGAAATGGATGGCATTATGGTTGTGCCGATTTAAATCAGTAGTATTTTTACCCCTATTTATTTAAGACATTAATTCTTATGAGAGAAAATCGACTGGCGCGAATTAAGCAGTTGCTTGCGAATCGACAACCGGATTTAACCATTTTAATGGATCAAGTACATAAGCCTCATAATGTGGCGGCGGTTGTACGAACGGCAGATGCGGTTGGGATTGGAAATATTCATGCGGTACGTGCAGAAGGACAAATTAATCGTTGTGGTGGTACCGCGATGGGTTCCGATCGTTGGGTAAAAGTACATCGTTATGAAAAGTTTTCTGACAGCATTAAAGTTGTGAAGCAACAGGGTATGCAAGTGCTCGCGGCTCACTTTTCCGAACGAGCTGTTGACTTTAGAAGTATTGACTATACCCAACCCACTTGTTTATTGCTGGGTGCTGAAAAATATGGTGTTACCGAAGAGGCATCGGAAGCTGCCGATCATCATGTGCTAATTCCAATGTTAGGAATGGTTCAATCGCTTAATGTTTCTGTTGCTAACGCCGTAATTTTATATGAAGCACAACGCCAGCGACAGCAAGCAGGCATGTATGGCGAATGCAAGTTAGAGCAAGGCGATATGGATCGACTTTGTTTTGAATGGTTACACCCTAAGGTGACGCAGTTTTGTAAGAAACACGGATTGCGCTATCCGATACTCGATGAGTTTGGCGAAATTGCTGACGCTGAATGGGAGCAATTGCGTCACAAGGTGTAATAAAACGCCAGTATTAGGACTAACATTTAACAAAATATTTGAAAAGGACCTACTAATGACTCAATTGCCTAATAATCGGAATATCAGGCTTGATTTTATTCGCGGTATTGCTGTTCTTGGTATTCTTATGATGAATATACAAGCATTCGCTTTTCCGTTTGCAGCTTACGGCAACCCAACAGTATTTCCCGAGTTTAGCGGTAATAACGTCACCAGCTATTGGTTTACTCATCTTATTTTCGACCAAAAATTCATGGGAATCTTTTCTATTTTATTTGGTGTAGGTATTCATATCTTTGCTAAGCGAGTTGCCGAAAGGGAAGGTCATGCCGGGAAGCGCCATTATATGAGAATGGTCTGGTTGTTGTTGTTTGGTTTAATTCATGCTTACTTTATTTGGTGGGGAGACATTCTAGTCGCCTATGCCATCACAGGATGTTTAACGTTCCTTTTTTTGGAAGCCACTAATAAAACTCTGTTGTGGAGTGCTAGCGGAATGTTGGTAGCCTTGTGGTTGATGATCTTTTTACCAGGATTTCTGTTTCCATTCATGCCCGAGGATGCAATAGCGTCGGATATCTTACCTTTATGGCAACCGTCCCAAGAAAATTTAAATGCAGAAATAAGTGCTTATACTGGCAGTTGGGCCGATGCTTTTTGGTACCGCTTACAGCAAGTCCCTGAATTACAAAGTTATACCCTTATGTTTGTCTTTAAAACACTGGCACTCAATTTGATTGGAATCGTGTTGTATCGCTCTGGCTTTTTTGATGCAACCTGGAAAAAGTCGAGTTACTTATTAGTTCTTTTTATTGGGATTGGATTGGGTAGTGCTTTAACCACTTACGGTGCTTTAAACAATATCGAGCAGTCGTTTCATTGGAAATACTCAATGGCATTTGGCGCACAATATAATTATTGGGGCAGCACTTTTTCTGCGCTTGGTTACTGTGCGTTAATTGTACTTCTGTGTTATCGCTTACCAGTAGGTAAAATTATTGGCTGGTTTTCAAATGTTGGAAAAATGGCATTTACCAATTACATAATGCAGTCGATTATTTGTAGCATAATTTTTTATGGCTTTGGTTTCGGTTTTTATGGTGAACTGAATCGACTCGAGCTTATTTATACTACTGTCGGTATTTGGTCTCTACTGATCATTGTGTCGAATATCTGGATGCACTTTTTCAAGTTCGGGCCATTAGAGTGGGTTTGGCGTTGTTTAACTTACGGAAAAGTATTTAGTATAAAGTAAGCTGGTGATGAAATTGTCAGTTTATTGTTAGGTTAACAGCGCGATCCCAGTTAATTAGGTTGTGGAAAAGGTGCGGATTTTTGAGCGAGCAAATTAAAGCAATCATTAACTGGACAGAGCATGGTAAGCCTATATTTGACTGTCGCGATAACGATGTTTATTGCGTAAAGCATATAAAACGAAGCGTTAATATTCCTGCGCATGCCTTATACATGCGCATGCAGGAATTTCCTGATAAAACCCAATCTTTTATAGTCATTGCTGATGCGAAGACTAAACCAAAAGTGTGTGAATTTTTTCAAGAGCGTAATCTAGCACTCGAATGCATTCTTGATTGGGAGCAAATAGACTCCATTAGTGAACTGTCATATGAGAAGGGTTCAAGTAACCATTTTTATTGGCGTCCTTCAAAGTTTATTGATGAATTTATTGAGAATGAATTATCTTTAACCTTTCCTGATGGTGCCTGTGTATTGGATCTGGCGTGCGGTTCAGGAAGAGATGCAACCTATTTAGCTTTAAAAGGGCATCAAGTTTATGGCGTCGATTATTCGACGACAGCACTAACTAGAGCTCAATTAACCAGTCATTACCACGGCGTTGATTTAGCGCTAGAAGAAATCAACTTAGAATCTTCGTCTGTTGACTTGCCAGACTCTTTCCCTCGGTCATTCGATGCAATTGTTGTATGCCGGTATCTCCATCGACCTTTATTTCCAATAATTAAAAACTGGCTATCGAAGGGCGGTCTGATTGCTTATCAGACTTTTATGCAGGGCGCTGAGCAGTTTGGTTCACCAAAAAATCCAAATTTTTTGTTAAAGACGGGTGAGTTGGCGAGTACTTTTCAAGGTTTTTCTGTATTACGAGATGAAATACATTACTTGGATGATGGAAGACCAATATCAGCCTTTATTGCAAAAAAAACTTAGTCGATATATGGTGAAATATCAGAACATCATTAGCTAATCTGCTTAATGAGAATTAAACAAGGGGCCACTATGTTTTCTCGTTTTAAACTGATCATTACTTTGGTCATATTGCTCATTTCCAATCAGTTATTCAGTGAAGATGAAAAGGCTGAGGAACGTTCGCCAGCGAAAAATATCGAAGAATTGAAAGCACAACTTGAAGACATCATTGAATATCATGCAATACCAGGTTTAAGCGTCGCCATAGTCGATAAGGAAACCGATCGATTAGTGGCTGGTTTTGGTTTAGCAAATAAAGAACAAAATATTGCTGCATCTGCTGAAACTCAGTTTCGAATTGGTTCGATATCAAAAATGTTCGTCGGTTTAGCTGCGTTAAAGTTAATCGAAGAAGGGGAGCTGGATCTCGATACTCACCTTCGAATGATGGTCCCCGAATTAGAGTTTACAAATCCTTGGGAGTCAACTCATCCGGTGAAGCTGATTCATCTGCTTCAGCATACTGCGGGTTGGGATGATATTCATCTTCCTGAATACGCCAATAATGATCCAAAACCGTTAACACTTAAGCAGGGATTGGATTTCCATCCGCATTCAAGAGTGTCGAGATGGCGGCCAGGCGAAAGAATGTCTTATTCCAATGCGGGCCCTGCAGTGATGGCTTATGTTATTCAAAAAAAGACAAACATGGATTTTGAACGCTACATCGAAAAGAATTTTCTGCAACCATTAAACATGATGTCGACCACCTACCGTTATCCGTCTGATGACACATTAATGGCAACGCTATACGTCGAGCAGCAACCCGTCGATTATTGGCATATTATGATGCGACCTTCGGGTTCTATAAATTCCACAGCTCGCGATATGGCCAATCTAGTAAAGTTTTTTCTCAATCGCGGAGAATTTAATGGAGAAAGAGTATTACCTGAAAGATTGATGCGGCATATGGAGCGGCCTTTAACCACGCTTGCCGTTCGTGCCGGACTGAAGACAGGCTATGGTATTACAAATTACTCTACCCCATACAAAAACTTTTGGTTTCATGGTCATAATGGCGGCGTTAATGGAGGTGCTGCTGAACTTGCCTACAATGCAGACCAAGGGTTTGGTTATGCCTTTATGATTAACACGAATGGCGGAGAAGGAATGCGGGAAATTTCAAAAGCCATCAAGGATTATCTGACTTATGGTGTATCTGGACCGAAGTTGCCGAATGAACATGAATTATCTGCAGACATCGCCAAAGAATATTCCGGCTACTACATGCCAGTGAATCCCCGCCAAGAATTTTCGCGATTTATTGAGCAGGTTATGGGGGTTCGTGAATTAACGCTCAATGAGAAAGGCGGCCGCTTTTCGGATAGTGCGGAAGATATAAGTTATGTCCCTACGAGTGATCGCCTGTTACGCCAAAATAAACAATCAAAAGCGAGTCTCGCGCTGCTCAAAGATGAGCAGGGTTTGGCAATTCAAGTGAATGGTCAGTACTTACAAAAAATATCGGCTTTTCGTCATTATCTGGGACAAGCATTATTTTTCACTTTCATTGGTTTAATCGTGCTTCATCTTATCTGGTTTTGGGTATGGTTAGTGCGGTGGCTGATTGGCAAAATACAAAAAGGACCTGCTATGCAAGTTCGTGTTTGGCCTTTTATTGCCAGTTTAAGTGTTGTTGTCTTTGTCGTTACCTTTGCGATTGCTCAAGTGGTCGATTTAATGAATTTATTAGGCAAAATAAGTGCAGCCTCATTTATCATAATGGTTGCGACTTATATATTTGCTATATCTGCATTTGGTGGATTGCTGCAAAGTGTTCGTTACTTCAATCGCGATATTAACGCTTACAGCAAGTGGTTTTGTTTATTTTCCAGTATCATTTACTCAGTTGTAACCTGTTATTTGCTTTATTTTGGAATCATAGGATTTCAGACATTTGGCTAGATTTATCGACGATTTCGAATCCCTAATTATCAAGCAAACCGATGACTGGCTGGTAATCAATAAACCAGCTGGTCATACTCTTCATAATGAAGCCGGTGATGGATTTATTTTCTCATTAAAAGCTAAGCTCAATTTACCATTTTTAGCTCCCGCGCATCGTTTAGATAAGGTAACAAGTGGTTGTTTGTTACTTGCTAAGAACTCTCAAAGTGCAGCACATCTTTCTAAACAATTCCAAGACCAGTCGGTTGGGAAAATTTATCTCGCAATCACAAAGGGCAAACCGAAGAAAAAACAGGGGCTCATTTCTGGTGATATGAGTCAAGGGAGAAATGGGAATTGGCGACTTGAACACTCTAAACAACAACCCGCTATTACAGAGTTCTACAGTATTGGGTTTCAAGAAGGTCTAAGAGTTGCTATCGTAAAACCAGTAACGGGGAAAACTCATCAAATTCGAGTTGCTCTCAAAAGTAATGGTAGTCCCATTTTGGGTGACCAACGATACGCAACCATAAGTAGTAATTCTATTGATATCGATAGATGTTACCTTCACTGTTGGCAATTGGCTTTTAAAGATATGAATGGTAATCGATTAGAAGTGAGTTCGAAACCTGAATCAGGGGAGCTATTTCTAACCGAAAAATTTTGGTCGATTGTTAATTCAAAAGCAAAATCACTAACATGGCGTAATTAAAATGAAAATCAAATTTGTTTTCGTATGTTGTCTATTAATATTATCGAGCTTCTTATACGCGGAGACTTCCGAATTTTCAAACGGACCGATATTCGAAAACTATGGTATTAACACGACCGTAAAACAAACGTGGCCAATTCCTAAGCAGACAAAATTTAAAGTTGTATTTGATATATCAGAGCAATCGGAGACTGGAAAAGTTAACCAAAATATTAATTCATTGGCTAGATTTATCAATATGCATGTGAGATCTGGTATTAAGCTCAATGACATTAATTTGGCTTTAGTTGTTCACGGTAGCGCATTAAATGATTTTTTAACACAAAAGAGATATAAAGAGAAATTTGATACCGACAACAATAACGAAGAACTTATTTCGTTACTGATTAAGCAAAATGTGCAAATTATCGTTTGCGGCCAGAGTGCAGCTTATCAGAAACTTCAAAATGAAGATTTCTTACCTGAGATGACAGTTGCATTATCTGCGATGACCGCTCATGCAGTATTACAGCAGCAGGGCTATACCCTTAACCCATTTTAATGGTTATTTAGGAAAGGATTAAGTTTTGATTTCACGTCGTCAGTTTCTTAGCTCGACCGTTTATTCATCAGCTTTAGTGATGTCTTCTACGGTTTATGCAAACTGGAATACCTTGCCAGCGATGCCTCTCAAGGTTCAGGAAATTTATCCTGCACTTTTTCGCAATCAAATAGTTGTTGCTGGTGGCTTATACGCTAACGAGCAAAATCAATTGAGTGTTTCAGATCGTGTTATTGGATTTGATATCAATAATGAGAAATGGATGTGGTTGCACCAATTACCAGAGCCGAGACATCACCCTTTTTTAGTCGTGTTTGATGATCAGTTATTTGCATTTAGCGGATTTACGATCTCGGAAAGAGGCATTTGGACTGCGAGTCGAGATGTTTTAATGTTAGATCACAATCAAGGTCAGTGGCATCGTTCACCTTTTAATATGCCATATCCGATGTGTGAAACGGTTGCTACTACTCACGCTAACAAGATTCACTTGGTGAGTGGTAGAAAGCCTGTTGGCTCAAACAATGGGAATTGGAGTGACCACAGCGATATTGCATCTCATCAAGTTTTTGAACCAAAAACGGGTGTTTGGCAATGTGCCAGACCAATCCCGACAGCAAGAAACAGTGCTTGTTCAGCTCAAGTCGGTAAACGGTGGTTTGTTATTGGAGGCCGAACAGTAGAAGGCGGTAATTTGGCAACGAATGAAGTTTATGATTTTGAAAAAGACAGTTGGCAAAAGGTTGCTCCAATGCCTCAAGCACAAGGAGGATTAGCTGCGCAAGCTATTGGACATTATATTTATGTTTTTGGTGGTGAGCACTTTAATAATGGTGGTGGTGTTTACAAAAAAGTTTGGCGCTATGACACAATAAAAGATGTCTGGAATCATGAATCTGAAATGCCTCTCCCTCGCCACGGACTTGGAGCAGTTGCAGTGAAAAATCGAATCTATTTGATTGGTGGAGCGGCAAAAGCAGGTGGCAATGAAACAACCAATCATCTTAGCGTATTCGAGCCTGATAGAACTTTGAGGAAAGAGTAATCGACACATCTTCAAAAGCTATCTCTTCAAAAGCTATATCGTCACAAACTATATCGTCAAAAAATGACTTTGAGAATGATGTATTTGAGACGTCACTATATTTATTGGATTCGAGTGACCAAGCAAAAACAAAATTTGCTGTCGATGAGTCGATAACACTTCGCTATAAAATTGTTAATCTGACCAAGCGAACTCAGAAGATCGGTTTTTCAAGCTCTCAGCGCATTCGAGCGGTTATCGTTAATGAAAAAGATGAAGTTACTCATGATTTAGATTCAAGCCTAATGTATATGATGGCGTTGAGTGAAGTTAAAATAAACTCAAGCGACTCCCAGCATTTTTCTGTGCTGATGTCTTCGTTAGGCTTATCAAGAGGCTCTTATCAAATACGGGCGGCTCTGGCTTTAAAAGATATATCCAGTCAAATGTTAATTGAGCAGCACACAGGACAGTTTTACGTTAGCTGCAGTTTTCAAATAGAATGATGTTTGTCGAATATTTAATATAGTTAAAATATTAAGGGTAAAATTATGCAGCAGACAAAGTTAGAGAAGGTTATTAACAGTCCGTATATTTTTGGATGGATTCTGATTGTTTCCCTGGGGTTATTACTGATTCCGTTTACTGCAATGATGGTTACCAATTCAGTGCATTGGAAGCTGAACGATTTTTTGATGATGCTTTTAATGCTTTTTTCAGGCAGTAGCTTGCTTGTACTGTTTTTGCGAAAAGTTAATCATAAGTTATGGAAATGGTTACTCGTGACGTCGATATTAATATTTTTATATATTTGGACAGAGTTAGCGGTAGGAGTCTTTTTTTATTAATTTAATAGAATTCAATTGGATTTTAAGGCTCTAATTTTTTTATAACGACTGTGCTGGCTAGCATATCGTGGAAAGCTTGATTTTTCTTTGATACAAACATTGGAATTAATAGAAACGCATTCACTGGCAAGAACAAAGACATTAATAGGCATCGTTTGAAATTTTGATAAACGGTTGGAGATGTTTTCTTTTCTGCATCAACGACTTCTAGTTTAAATAATTTCTTTCCAAGATTGATATTTAAGGTCCAGTAGATAAAAAAGCTAAGTGGTAAACAAAAGAAGTAAAAAATATAAACATTGAGTTGGATCGAAAGGATTCCTCTAAAAAGAAAAGCAAAGGTCAATACAATGACAACGAAGTCGATGATGAAGGCAGGTATTCTTAGTAAAGCAGTTGTCGTATTACTCATAGCTAGCTGTGCAGTTTATTAGTAATTAGTACAACAAAATCCTGTGCGGCAGAGTGTACTTGCGTTATCGAGTTATAAGGGCCAAGTAAGTCTCCTTCTCGAGTTTTAAAATACCATTGATCGCCCAAATTTATGTAACGTGGGCTTCGTTTAAAATGAATAGACTCTTTATCCGTTGAACGCATAATTTAAATCCCTTAGTTAAAAAAATCTCCAAATAGGTAAAAAGCAAAGGTGGAAAGTCACTAGGCTCAATACCGATTCATAAGTTAACTATAGATCAATTTTCTTCAGGTTAACCGTTACTATTCACTGACTAGGTGAGTGAGGTGTCGCAAAAATAAATGATCTTTTTACTTTTTTGTGACGTAGTTATCATATATAATTCTTTTGCTGGCTGTTTAAGCTGGTGAAGGGAGCAATGTTAAGTCGAATTTGATAAGGAAATTAAAGTGGAACATTCCAAAAATCTTTCTGTAAATTCACCTCTTAGCTATCATATATATAATAATGACGATGGCTGGTTTTTAAATGTAAAAGGTGAGTCTCAAATCGGTCCAGTAGACAGTTTTTCTGAAATTGACAAGTACGCAAAAGTGTTACTTACGCTTGAAAAAGAGCTTGAGAGTATCGTTTAGGAAAACAGTCGAACTCTTATTTCCTACGTTCTGACAGTAAATGCTGTTGTCAGGTATTAATGCAAGTAAGAGTTTCCTTTTTGTGATTAAACCGAAGATTTCCTTGCGAAAAACAATCCGCCAAATTGGCATTCGCGTCGGTCGAATATTGTGTAATGAGGGACTAGCAAAGGGAGTCCTAAAATACATTGATTAGGCCACTTTTCTAAAAATATAAACTGAAAGGAAGCCTGATTAGGTTCAGGTGCGTGTAATTGCCAGTAATGCTCTGGAGCTAATTCCAAGGTTACCGTTTCGTCGTTAAAACCCATCAAGTTAAATTTGATGATTGGCCACTTTTCAATGGCCACTTGATCAATTGGCACGCCTTCTTCTACGTATTCAAATGTCTTGTAGGGTTCTAATATTTTGTCAAACTCGGGATCGACACTTGCCAGGTCTTCGAGTAATTGGTCAAACAAACATTTGGGTAAGACGATCGCGGAAGCTCCGGTGTCGACAATACCGTTACTTCGATATCGCTGATTAATTTCTTTTAACAGCGGTGCTTTTCTAGGTTCGCAGTCTCCTACTTGTAAAGACTCAACGTGGACATTGTAATATTTATCATCAAGAACTTTGACGACAGAAAAGGAACCTTCGTATAAATCGGTGCGAAGGCGTGGCATACCCATAACAAAAATCCCTTGATTGAGAGGCTCTTGCTCAAGTTGTTCGGCTGTTTTCTGTGATTCGGTTTGAAATATACTCGAGCGATGAATATAAAAAGCAAATTGATTGGCGACCACATTGTGTTCGGTCAATTGAGTGAAATAGGGTTTTAAGTGTTGTCTCGGGTATTGTTTCAGAAAGCTTTTGAATTCAGTTACAGAGCGATCTCGGTTCTCTTCGCATGCGAACCATGGATAAGTCACCGATGGATTGACTTTATGATGTTCCAGATAAGAAGTTAGATCGTAAGCTTTATTTAGTTCATAGTAAGCTAGGCCAATGATGCCATCAGCAAGAGCAAAGTTCTTGTTTTTGGTTTTTTCAGCTACAGCAACATGGGTACTCTCAAGCTTTACATTCTCCAGGTGGTCTTCTGTGACTAGCGCAACTTTGGTTTTGACTACCGGGCCGTACCAGCCGCCGATTCCATAAGTGACTGACTGGGCTAAACTCGTCGGTGTTAAATGATCATCTGCGGCAAGGTCATAGTCTTCGGCCTGAACTACTAGCGTACTGCTCCCGGTATCTAAAATCAGGTTAGCACTGGCGGCCTCGCTACCAATAAAAATTGAGAGAGTATAGCCACCCTTGGCATATACATTTGTGATTGGGAAACTGAAATAGTCGTTGGAATGGGTCATGTCGCTAGGCTCAAGTTCAGTCATTTTTTGTCATCAGAGGCGAAGACTTTTTAGTTCTGATTATTCGCTAAATATTACAATGTTATCGATCGATTTATCGGATTTTGCAGTGAAATCAAAGTTTCGGTGGCTTGAACTTTTTCAATAGACTGGATCTTGTCGATCAGTAACCATTGCAAATCATCAATTGATCGGCACATGATTTTAATAAATATGCCGTATTGTCCAGTGGTGTAATAGGCTTCAACAACTTCTTCAATTTGTTGAAGCTCCGCCAATACTTCAGGGTAATCGCCTGCACTTCTAAGGTTTATTCCAATAAAACAACACACATCGAATCCGAGCTTTTTCGGATTAATACGCATATGCGTTCCTTCAATAATTTCGAGTGACTTAAGCTTTTCGATACGCACATGAATGGTAGCCGGACTTACTCCAAAAGATTTAGCTAATTCAGCGTAAGGCGTCCGAGCATTTTCCACTAGCGCATTGATGATTTTTTTATCCAAATTGTCGATCGTCTGATTTTGCATGCTAATTTGCCAAAAATATTGAATGATCGTTGAATTTTAAAGAATATATTAAATAAAAAATATCTCAAAGCGGTTTTTTGTTAAATAGTCTTTAAAAATAATGGATTTTAGTTAATGATGTCTATCAAAGGTCATGTTTTTGTAATTAATGTTCAGTGGAAGTTGTTGTTATGTGCTCAATTTTAGGAATTCTTGATATTAAAACCGATGCGGCTCAGTTAAGGCCATTAGCGTTAGAGCTATCGAAAAAACAACGTCATCGTGGACCAGATTGGTCAGGTGTTTATCAAGGTGACAAGGCCATTTTGGTACATGAGCGCTTGGCGATCGTCGATGTGAATACTGGCGCGCAACCGCTGTACACAGAAGACAAGCAGCAGGTGTTAGCGGTTAACGGTGAGATATACAATCACAAGGAACTCAAAGCAAAATTAAAACAGCCCTATCCATTTCAGACGGAATCTGATTGCGAAGTGATATTAGCGCTTTACAAGGAGAAAGGTCTGGATTTACTTGCCGACTTAAACGGCATGTTTGCATTTGTACTTTACGATGAAGTAACTGGTCACTATCTTATCGCTCGAGACCCGGTAGGGATCATTCCGCTTTACACTGGTTATGATAAGCACGGGAATTTTTATGTTGCCAGCGAAATGAAAGCTCTCGTTGACGTATGTGAGTCAGTACAAACTTTTCCACCAGGACACTATCTGGATAGCTCTTCAGGCCAATTAACCAGTTATTGGCAGAAGGACTGGAAAGATTACCAAGCTGTTTCCAGTAACACGGCAAATTTAGATGCTATACGAGAAGGACTAACAGAATCTATTCGGCGACATTTAATGACCGATGTGCCCTATGGCGTTTTATTATCCGGTGGTTTGGATTCGTCCATAGTGGCGGCAGTTGCAAAACAGTTTGTCGATAAACGAGTTGAAGATGATGGTCAATCTGAAGCTTGGTGGCCAAGGCTCCACACATTCGCAATTGGCTTGGAAGGATCTCCAGATCTTAAAGCGGCACAAGTCGTTGCCGATCACATAGGCTCCGTACACCACAACTTTACCTACACCATCGAAGACGGCATCGACGCGCTCAGAGATGTTATTTATCATCTAGAGACCTACGACATAACCACCATTCGTGCATCCACTCCGATGTACTTAATGGCGCGCAAAATTCGTGCGATGGGAATAAAAATGGTGTTGTCAGGAGAGGGCAGTGACGAATTATTTGGCGGTTACCTGTATTTCCACAAAGCACCCACAGCCAAAGATTTTCACGAAGAAACCGTTCGCAAGATTGAAAACTTACATTATTACGACTGCCTAAGAGCCAATAAGTCAATGGCTGCCTGGGGAGTTGAGGCTCGAGTGCCGTTTCTTGACCGAGAATTTATCGATACTGCAATGTCGATTAATCCTTCTGCCAAAATGTGCACTCACGGACGCATTGAGAAGCACCTGTTAAGAGAAGCCTTTGCCGATTTATTGCCAGAAGAAGTTTGCTGGCGTCAAAAAGAGCAATTCAGTGACGGCGTTGGATATGGATGGATCGACAGTTTGAAAGCTTTAGCCGAAGATTCTGTCTCGGATCAACAGATGAAACAGGCTCACTTTCGTTTTCCTGTTAACACTCCTTTAACAAAAGAAGGTTATTATTATCGAGAGCTTTTTGAGCAACACTTTGCTTCGCCTGCCGCAGCGCAAACGGTACCGGGTGGAAAATCAGTGGCTTGTTCAACAGAAATTGCATTGCGGTGGGACAAAGAGTTCGAAAAACTGGCGGATCCTTCGGGTCGTTCTGTCACCAGTGTCCACAGTGATGGTTACAAACTTAGCTCTACTGCTGTTAAGAAAGTGGGCTAAAAATACCGGGTTTTCATTTGGAAACGGTTGTCTCCATGGTTGGTAGTCTGTACGTTTGAGCGCCCTTGTGGCGCTCTCTTTTATTTTGCACGCGCTAAAAGATTCGTTAGGATACGGTTTTGTTTATTATCTAGGTGATATTGCCTAGCGTACCTTTGTTTATGAGTTCAATCTGCCGTTATAAATTGCTTACGTTAATTGCTGTTGTTTTTTCTTTGGCATCGTGCGGATTATTTGAGCAAGAGTCTTCGACAATAATATCGATCAAAGATTACCAGTCTCGAATTTTTCGCTTACTCAAAATTGACTCAGGAGTTAAAGAGCAAGCAAATCACCAATTGTCACAAGCTTTTTATTATCCCAACCGTCGCCTGTTAAAAATAGAGTTAACACCCATAAAAGTGAAGTGGGCTGACTTTTTTTCAACCATCGACTGCCCTGTTTTACAGCAGATTATCAGTCAGAAAAACTCTCAATTAGGTCGCAGTGCTGATGCGTTAAACCAACTGGTTCATGAGCTCAGTTTCCATGAAGCGTACGCCAATTGCGATCTAAAGCTTGAGCGATTATCGGATGAGTGGCAACAAGGTATCTTGCAAAAACAATCTGAGTTTAAAGCTATAGTATTTAATAGTACCTGGGCGAGTCGTTACTGGCAGAAAACATTTTTCTCCGTTAACAAAAATAACAACTTAGAGCAATCCAATCAGACTGCATTACAAGCCCTCGCAAGTTTAAGAATTGAAATTACTAAAGTAAACCAGCTTGTGAAACAGTCTGTTCATGCTGGGTCAAAACAAACATCAACATTAGATATCGATAAAGTTTTTGCTGCTTTTAAAGAGCTAGAGATACGCACTGGAACTTTAGGCGGGCTCATGAATGATGGAATCAGGATTAACGATTATTTAAAGCAAATAACAGAACAGTTGACTCTTCATGCGAATTCTATCTGCCCCCAGGGTGTTTCTACTAAACAGGCTGAATATTTGTTTAATGTACTAAGAAAATTCTTTCTAAAAGATGTTCAGAATAGAGTTCAAACGAATATTCATAATTTAAATGAGCTCGAAATCGAACTTAGACACTGGCAGCAATTGTTCGACATTCACTGGCCAGCTTCTCTCGATACGGTTTTCTACCTCAATGCCCCCAACCTCCTTTCAGAACAACTAACCGACTCAGTTCGCCAACATGTCGATGTCTGGCAAACGCTGGGTAAAAACTGTGGCATGTCTATTCACGATACGCTTTAGCTTTTAAATAATTCGTTGAATTTAAGGTATTTGATGGGACCTAAACCTGCCTTAAAGTGAATTAATCGACTTTTTAGTTTTATCTCGAAATGATATGTGGTATAAAGCGTGCCGATTCGTTTCGAGGAAGCGGATTCTTCAACAAGGAAGAGTTTTAGAACAAGGAGCAGTTTTTTCGTCACGGATTACAGTCTCTTCTTTGTGATACTTATCTAAAATGGAGATTGTCATACATCATGAAAAATTTAAGTTTTTCGGTAATTATTCTAGTAATGCTTTCGGGCTGTGTAAGTGGTTACAAACAACCAGTAACTGATGCGTATAAAAACCAAAAGCGGAAAGTACACGTTGCTTCTGTTATCGCTCAAAAAGAGCTTGATGCGCGAGCACCTCTTCAAAATAGCGCTGGTGTTGGTGTGCAGTTTGGTCTTATTGGGGCTTTAATATCTGCTGCAGTTGACTCATCAGTAAATCAAGGTGTGATTGAGAACAAAGAGACTCAACTTGCGCCAATCAGAAATGAACTTATTGATTTTGAATTCAATGATCACTTTCATAAGATAGCAACAGATACACTATCTAAAGTTGATTGGCTGTCGGTTTCAAACCTGTCTCTTCTTAACGATGAATCTGATATCGAGTTAAATGAAGGAGAGCACTACTTAAAAATTGATACAAGTTACGCATTATCGACCGACTTTACAACGTTACAAGTATTTAGCTACGTAACAATCGGCGAGGTTAAAAAAGTTTCTTATCGAAATGGCAAAACAGTTAAAACAGAGTTCGTTCCGATTTTTAAAAATTTATACAAATACTCTTCACAAAGTATTAGTCGTGTTATCAAGCCTCAAGCAGAAAGAGACCAAGCAAAGCTAGAACTAGAAAACTGGCTAACAGAAAAGCTTGCCGCTGCTGAGTCAGGTGTCGATAAGCGACATTATAAACAGGTTTATCGAAGAAAAAAGAATGAGATTGACAAAGATTACTCTTTTGCTGAGGGAAATTTGAAAACAGCAGAAAAGTGGTCTGTTGATGGTGCAACTCTTTTAAAAAGTCATTTAGTTGAGTCAGCTTATGAAATTGCAAAAATGATCGTACTCGATATTTCTGATACTCGTACTTTAGATGAGTTGAAGAAAAGCAAAACAGAAAAAGAATATGAAAAAGGTCTTCAAATTGTTTCCGAGTCTGACGATCGAGTTATTGTAAGAGATACACAAACCGCAATGGCCGGGCAGTTATGCTCGATAGTAAAAGGCTCACCAGGTAATCACTGTAAGTTTTTACTATGAAAGTAATTATTATGCTAATAGTCGCCACAACCCTTTTATTGGGTTGTGGCCCGTCTTCGAGAGTCCAGCTCCCTATAACCTACAAAGCTAGTCATAGCTCAAGTTTAAACAAGATTTGTCCAGTTAAGTTTGATGTGCTGGACGTGCGAAAGAATAAACAATCACTTGGCAACTATGGTGGTTTATCAGTCAATGCTGACAGTAGTGTTGAGCAATGGATTGAAAATGGAATTGAAAAGTATTTTGAAGGCACAGTAAAAATCAATAACTCTCTTTCCAAATCTACCGGCTGGAAAATTTTACTGAAGAAAAGTTATATCACAACTTTAGCGACAAAGTTTTCATCTAATATAGTTTTGTCTTTAGAAAACCAACAGCAAAACTATAAGAGGTTATTTCGTGGTAACAACGTTCGAACTAACTGGTCGGGAGGACGTAGCGAAATGATCGACTCGCTAAATTTAGCCTTAGTTGATAGCTTAAGAGTTATGAATAAAGAATTAGATAGCATTTGTATGAAATCATCAGCTACGCAAGTCGTTTTTAATTAATGTTCAGCATATATTAAGATTAATGAAAGAATAATAGACGCTGACTTTACAAACTAATTGGGGATTAATAATGTTAGCCAAGAAATGGTGGGTACTAATTTTAGGAACAGTAACAGCTGCAGTAGCAATGAATGCAGTTATTGCTAAAGAATTTTCGTTATCAGTTAATGGCAAGCCAGTCATAAAGATTGAAGCAGAGAAAGAAAAAGACTTTGATCGAGACGAGTTTAAGCGATATATGAAAAAACACGGTTACGATTATGAGTCCCATTATCGTGCTAATCGCAAACTTCGAGAGCGTTTGTATCGTTTAGAGCTAGCTGTTATGCAGTTGCAAGAATCGGTATATGAACTTCAGATGTCAGATATACACAAACAACCTGAGCAACAATTCACCTGTTTGTTTAGAACTAAGCATAGAGGTACGTTCATGGGGTTTGGATTATCAAAACTTGAAGCTGAAGGAAACGCGATCGCAAAATGTGAAGCGAAAGAAGGTGACTTCTGGTGTAAAGGAACTGTGAGTTGTGATTCCAACTAAAGTATACTTTTAATGAGAAAATGCCAAGGAAGACATTTTCTCATTTGTTGAATCTATTATTTCTTACCGTATAAAGCTTTAGAGTTTTTATACATCACCCAGGATGCCAAAACATACTTGTCAGAAGATTGGGGTACACCGCCTCGATGAGTGTGAGTGAAGCCGCATGGAGCCAATACTAAACTGCCCTGGCTGGCTTTAACTTTTGTTTGTTGGAAAAAAAACTCTGTCTCACCACCTTGTTCAACATCATTTAAATAAATTAACCATAAAAGGACGCGGTGTAATGATCGCTGAGTTTTATCGACTGGGTGAGGGTAATGCTCTGAGTGCCAATGATGGTAGCCCCCCTGTGCCTGATTGTATTTTTGAAGGTTGATATCATCGAGTCGATATATATTTCGCACCAGCCCATTAATGTTGTCATCATTTAATTGGCTAATATCTTCATGAGTGATGGTTCTAACTTGACCTGTTTTGGGATCTTGTATCGATGGCGATACTGCCCCCGTTAATAAAAAAGGAAATGCTCTGGCGTATTGAGTCACTGCTTGAAAGATAGTGTTGTTAATGGTGTTACATTCTTCTTTCCAATTAGACAGTTCAGAAATATATAAGTCGGTACTGTCTTTTTTGCTTTTATCGACACCTGCGCCAGTTTTGCCTTGTGTGCGCTTCGGATCTTTCTCAAACTTAGCGATTAAGTTGTTGCAGAATTCTGGGCTAAAAGCTTGTTTAAATTCAATAATAAAGTTTTGCATAGATAACGAAAATGACTCAAAAAAATAAAGTAACTTATTTTTAAGCAAAAAAAAAGCGGGTTTCGAAAAACCCGCTTAACTTGTGATTTTATATAATTATTATACTTGAGTACTTAGTTATAGAGTGAAGCTTGATGCACAAGTTGAAGTGCCTGTTTCACATACGGTCACAGTGTAACTTGTGTTCTTATCACCAGTGTAAGACTCTGAACCGTCGTTCGCTGTAGTGTCGTTGAATGTACCGCCAGTCCAAGTGATGGTGATATCAACATTATTGCTGCTGAAACCAGTCCAATTAACATCCAGTTGGCGTCCGCCTTTGCTGCGAGAACCGTCTGCTGTTAAGTCGCCACCAGTGCCACCACCATTATTACCGCCGCCATTGTCACCGCCTGAACAACCGTTTGCTGTTAGGTAGTCTGCTAATGCTTTAGCTTTAACGATGCCGTAACCAAAGTAATCGTCACGTCCCGCTGCACCTTGATCTTCAGCTGTTGCTTTCATTGCTTCGCGAATTTCTGTTCCAGAACAGGTAGGGAAGTTCGACCATACTAGAGCTGCTATACCTGAAGCTCCTGGTGTCGCCATTGAGGTTCCACTCATGTAACCGTAATCCGATGCGCCAACTTTCACACTAGCAGTAGAAGCTGAAGTAAGCGCTGTGCGATCTTCAAGAGCTGCGCCAACTGCTGGAATAGTAGTGTCGTTAGTTGTCCCAAGAGTTCCGTACAACATACCTGCTTCATTATTGATGATAATTGCACCAATACCACCTGATGACTCACAGTTGTTTACTTTGTCGTAGAAAGAAATCACGCCGCGGTCGATGACACAGATTTTACCAGCAGCGTTGCTGTCGGTTGCTTCTGCAGTGCCCATAAAGTAGGTACTTCCAGAAGCTTCGCCATTATTTTCCATCGCAGATGCAGCGAAGCCAACACCTCCAGCTGTCATTGATGCAATTGAAGCGCCACCGGAAGGATAAGTTGAAAGGGTATCAACACCACCTACAGTAACTTCAACACCGAAGCCGTCGTCTGTTTCAGTGGTAACATTTTTACCACGACCAGAGGTTTTTGTATTCGATGGAAATTGAGAGAAGCTCGCAATGTTGTTGTTAGAATCATTAGCACCGATCATCATGACCGATTTATAGCCTGCAGGGTATGAACGAACGTTGTTACCATCGTTACCCGCTGCCGCTAATACTAAACCGCCATTTGCGGTGAAACTGTTAAACGCATTTTCTTCAGTGCTGTTTGCACCACCACCACCAAGACTCATACTGATGATGCTGGAGCCATTATCGGCACATACTTGAGCAGCTTTTGCTAAGTCAGATGAGTAACCCCAGCCTGCTGCGTTAAATACTTTAACGATGTGTAGAGGATTGCCTGGCGCCATACCGATTACACCAAAACCATTGTCAGCTGCTGCGATAGTACCTGCAACGTGAGTACCGTGAGGTCCACCATCTCGGAACCAGTCGCCAGTACCAGAATCGTTAGTGCCAGTGATTGCGCTCCAATCAAAGTCAGCATTGTAACCGCCAGTTTCGCCTTGCTCCCGAGCAATACCAGAGTCGATTACACATACTTTTTTAGCATTGTTTAATTGAAGAGATACTTGGTCTGCTTGTGATTGATAAATCGCATAAGGCGTAAGTTGCTGCTGAGTTGGGTCGCCTGCGTCATCATTGAAAAGAGCAAGTGGAACACGTCGAGAGTCAGCTTCTACAAATTTAACGTGTGGGTTATTTAAAAGCCCTTTAACTTCATCAAGCGATTTGCCTTCGAAGGTTGCTGCGAAAAAACCATTCGCATCAACATTAACTTCCGCGCCAAGTTTTTTTGCTAACGCTTTTACTACACCTTTTTTCGCATTATCAACTTGAATGATGTAGCGGCTATCATCAGCCATTACAGTACCGGCTGTTAATGCAAGAACTGTAGCAGCTGAAAGAGTTTTTATTTTTGAAACCATGGAATACTTCTCCCGATGTGTCAGTTTATCTGTGTCTGTCCCTGGTGGCGGCAGGTTATCCTGCTCGTTCTGTCCCAAGTGTGTTGCAATCTTTATTGGATATGAAAACAACTGCATTGATAGTTGTCCAAAAGACGCTTTTAGAGATAGTCCAGATCCGACGAATAATGTCTTAAATCCGACATGATTGAGATAAATGTGACAAAATCAGTGACTTAGGTTCGCTTTTGATATTCACCTGGGGTCATGCCGACCTGTTCTTTAAACAGTCGACCAAAGTGTGATTGAGAGGAAAAACCGACCTTCTGAGCAACAATTCCCACCTGTTCTTTTTCTCGGAGAAGTTGTTTTGACTGATTAATTCGAAAGCTTCGAAGCGCTTCCAGTGGGCTAAGGTCGAGTAGAGCTTTGACTTTTCGTTGTAGCTGGCGCTCACTCATTGCTAATTTTGATGCCAGAACTGCCATGGAGAGCTCGCTATCCTGGTAATGTTCAGCAAAACACTCGTTAAGCTTAATCAGGAATTTGTCTTCGATTTTCTTAGTGCCGGAATCTGAAGCTGAGCTTTCAGTTTGCCACTGACTTTGCAGTCTCTGTTGTAACTTGAGTCTGGACTGAATTTGATTTTTTAAGCGTAACAGCAACTCACGCGCATCAAAGGGTTTTGTTAGATAATCGTCTGCCTCGGCTTCTAGCCCTTCAATTTTACTTTCGATATCACTTCTTGCTGTTAACATGAGTACAGGAATGTGCGCTGTTAGTTCATTACGTCTTAGTATTTTTAGAGTTTCAAAGCCATCAATCCCGGGCATCATTACATCGGAAACAATAATATCCGGCAAATAATCGAGCGCCATTTTGATGCCTTCTTCACCGTTAGAGGCGATCAGACACTGATGGTGTTCTGCGATTATTCCGTTTAAGTGTCTTTGCATATCAACATTATCTTCAATGACCAATACAAGATATTTTGATTTTTGAATGCTAAGACTTTGCTGCTCGGCTTTTGTATCCACCAGCTCAGATTCTATATTCTGCTCGATGGGTTGATTAATTTTTGGCGTGAATGCCTCGTAATTGTCTGGAATGTCGATTTGCTGCATGGTTACTGAGAAGGTTGAACCTGCACCTTCGTTAGAGTTCAATGTCATGTGCCAGCCCATGCTGCGGCAAAGCTCCTTGACCAAAGCCAGCCCGATCCCAACACCATGAATTTGTTTACTATTGGTGCCTTCTGCACGATAAAATCGTTGAAATATTTTGTCCTGCTCTTGAGCTGGGATTCCGGGTCCATTATCGCTTACGTCAAGCTGGGCAACGCCATCATGACTGGCAAAGTTTAGAGCAACTCGTCCTCCTGAAGGTGTGTACTTGAACGCATTTGAAAGAAGATTAAAGATGATTTTCTCAAACGCCTGTATGTTGCCTTTAACCCAAATGGAAGGGATGTCAGCGCAATAAAACTCAATATTTTTCTCAAGCGCGATTGCTCGAAAATTTTGTGCGACGAACTGACAAACCGCACCAGCATCCATCGGCGCAACGGTAATCGCATGGCGACCAGATCTTGATAACTCGAGGAGTTGCTCAACCATTCGAACCATGCGTAGGCCATTATTTTTCGCAGTTTCGATTTGTTGTAATGCCGCAGCATCTTGAGTTTGCTTGCTAAGGTTATCGAGTACGCCGTTAATAATGGTTAAAGGGGTTCGAAATTCATGCGAAATATTAGCGGTGAACTCATCTTTCATGCGCATGATTTCTTTTTCAGCTTGTTTTTGCTCCCGTATATCAGCAAGGGCAATGACAAGAGGTGTTCCACTGCCAGGCTTTCCTTTGGAAACTGTAACATGAACGAGCACGCTATTACCGGATTGGCTTAAAAATTCCGACTCAAGTTCGAGTCCTCGATTTTGTCGTTCAAGTTTTTGACGATAACTTTGAAATTTAAAAAATAATGCCAGCTCATCTTCAGAGTCGATCAAATCTTGAATCGACATATGTAATAACTCTGCATTTGAGTAATCAAGCAATCGAGTTGCCGCTGAGTTTGCACTTAAAATTTTTCCGGATTCTTCAACAGTAAAAATTGCATTACTGGTTGTCTCAAGTATGGATCGGTAAGAGTCTCGCTGCGCTTCGGTTTTTTTTGCCTGTTGTTCAAGTTGTTGCTTTAAAGATTCGGTGGCAAATTGACTTTCTTTGAGTTGATAACGTAATGACGCTGATTGTTTAATCAAAAAACCAATTTGTGTAATAGCTAAAACAAGACCTAATACCAACCAACCGGTAAACATAGCGTGGTGGGTATTACCAACAATCGGTTTAAATAAAATATTATTGTTGGTTATGGCGTAAATCATCAGCGTTAGCGCCACAAATGTTAAAGGACTATTCAATAAATTAAGTCTGGAAAAACGTTTCGAAAAACTTGCTGACTCGCTATTGGTCAATCGTAGCGTCATCGCTAATGCAATCCATAAGTAGGGTGTAAACCAGATCCAATCTAGAAAAGACCCACCTGATAGATTCCATGAAGTAAATAAATTGAGTGCCTCTACTGTATCGGCAATTAACCAGTTACTCATGGCTAGTGCGATCAAGCCAAATGCTTTCCAGTCAACGACACGACATTGGTAAGCAAGATAGCCCCAACGCAACATTAAATAACTGTCCATTAAAAGGTAAAACAAATAAGTAGTTGGAAAGTTGTGTACGCTTCCTTGCGCCGTCGTACTTGGAATGATTACCAGGTAAATAAAAGCGCCAAGTGCAAAAGATAAGGTCGAAAGCCATATGAGAGAGCTATGTAAACTTAACAGTTGATTAGCAGCACGATGACTTTTAAGTTCAACGCTGGCAATCATTAGAGCATAAAATAAAAAATAACTGATACCGCTGACCAAGTTTTGAGTGGCCGATGAAAGATCTTGCCAGGCGATGTTAAATACCAGTGTTAATAACCACCAAGACAGAAAGGCACCGCCAAATAAACTCCAGAACAATTTATCTATGCCATGTTTCTGGCTGCGCAAAAAACGTAATGCAATCAGTGACAGTATTAATGTTAAAAATATAAGGTCAGCGAAGTGATATGAAAAAAATGCCAGCTTTTCAGTTGGAATAATCGGCAAAAGATAGAGTAGAAACAAACTGCTAAAAACCAGCGCGATGATTAGTTGAATCCGCTTTGTATGAACGGGCACTTTTTCAGTTAGATTCATCGTGGTATAGATGTTTCTCATTTTTGGGTGTCAACGTTAAAGTTTAGTGTCTATTGGACACAAAAAAAAGCCGGATAAACTATCCGGCTTTAAGTTGAAGCAGATCGTCAATTATAAGTGCACGATGCGATCTGGATTTCCATCTGGGTCATTTCCGGCCGTGCCATCCGTCGATGGGTTACCATTACTCAGCATGATAACTGCACACGCTGCAGGAGAAGCCATAGATGTACCGGACATGGTTGTTGTACCGCCGCCATTTTTCAGCGACAAGATGCTAACGCCTGGTGCTGCGTAATCGACTGGAGGGTTACCATAGTTCGACCAACTTGGCATATTGTCATTAATATCAGTTGCCGAAATGGTAAATACTCGGTTACCGTTCGCTCGAGCAGGTGAGTGATTATTAGCATTGTCTCCATCGTTACCCGCGGCAACAACAAAGTAAGCACCAGAAGCTTGTGCTGCAGCTTCAACAGCATCGTCTAAAGAAGAGTTTGCACCACCACCAAGACTCATATTCGCACAGTCTCCAGGTGATGCATTTGCAGCAACAAAGTCAACACCAGCGATAACGCCAGAAATACTTCCCGATCCTCTGCTGTCCAGAACTTTCACCGGAATGACAGTCGCGTTGGCTGCGATACCGACAACATCGATATTGTTATTTATCGCGGCAATTGTTCCTGCAACGTGAGTTCCATGACCTTGGCCATCGTCGACAGAAGCATTTTTACCTTTGGTAAAAGCAGAAAAGCCTCTGGAGGCATCGACGTTTAAATCTGGGTGCTCTAAGTCAATACCGGTATCTAATACCCAAGCTGTATATCCAGTAGCATCAACTGGGCCGCCCACTCGAGTTACGCTCCACGGAGTTGTTTGGCTTGTGCTTCCACCGCCGTTACCAGGTCCTTTGCCTGGAGGTGGTGCAGAAATGGAAACAATGGCATCGGGAGACATGTTTTTAATATCGATGTCATCTCCAAAAGACTGTTGCGCACTGGCGCAAGACATATTGATTGAAAAGCCTTTTATTGAATGTTGATAGATATGGTCTGCCTTGGCATTTGAAAAGCCTCTTGCTTGAGCGCTGGCTACCATTCCGCGAGCTTTTCCGGTGACGTCAAATTTAGATATCTCATCATTTAGTCGAACGATGCAACGGTTGTGAATATTTTGCAGTTCTGGAGATACTTCGTTTGTTGGTCGGTTTGAATTATCAGCATTAACACCTGTAGTTAAAGCGAGAGTTACTGCTGCTGCTATTGTTGTAGTTTTCATTTTTCACTGCTCCTCGTGTTTTGGTCCTATTTATGTTTTGGTCCTATCTGGCAAGGTCATTATTAGCATCTGTTTTTTATTAGTGATTAATCGAAATCCGACAACTTTTGTGCAGTAACCGACAAATTAGACGATCGAACTAGTAGTCTTGCCTTGACCTGTGGTAACAAAGGACTATGGAAAGTCTTTGTATTTTCTATTGAAATTAAATATATTGAAGTTTGAGATTGAATTCTCTGCATCAGTAAGTAAGTAGTTATTAACTAAAGCTATAAAAAAAGTAGTTCTAATAAAAATGCTTTAGCTAAAACGGGGTAGGATATGTCGAAATTAGTAGTCAAAGCGTTGTTTCTTGCAGCGACAGCTGTTGCTTTAGTGATAACGTTCGGCTTTGAAGAGAACCAATCGGGCGAAGCTCGCCAATTAAGTGAAAATCTTCAGTTGAGTAGTAAAGCTCAACAAGAAACACTCTCTTTTATCATCCAAGGTGATAACGCCGAGAGCGAGCTTTCTTCTAGAGGGATTCAACTCACCCATGAATTATCGTTAATAAACTCGGTAGTAGCGAACCTTTCAGGCCCACAAAAACAATCATTGGAAGAGAGTGGGCTACGAGTGATCCCAAACTCAACCGTAAATTTGAGTGGATTGGCTTGGGGGCAGCGAATTGCTTATTCACAAGCCTCTGCAACCCAAATGGCTAATGCTCAACCATTACATGACCAGCGAATATTCGGAGATGGTGTTACCGTCGTTGTTTTGGATACCGGATTTAAAAGTTTATCGGGGATACGGCATGACGCATATGGAAGGCACCGTGTTTATGGTACCTATAATGCAATCACGAATAAAACATCGATGAATGATGATGAAAATAATGGTCATGGAACTCACGTTACAAGTGTGGCGGTCAACAGTGAATACGATTCTAAAGGTCGATTTTATGGGATAGCGCCGAATGCGAGATTGATCAGTGTTAAAGCATTTGATGATCAGGGCGGTGGTTCTTACGCCGATGTTATTCGCGGCATACAGTGGGCTATTTATTTTAAAGACTCTTACAACATTCGGGTGTTGAACCTTTCTTTCAGTGCAAATCCCCAGTCTTATTACTGGGACGATCCGCTGAATCAAGCTGTTATGAAAGCTTGGCAAGCCGGAATTGTGGTGGTTACGTCTGCTGGTAACAATGGCGGTGGCTCTTTTGGGGTGGGCGTTCCTGGCAATGTTCCCTATGTGATCACCGTTGGTGCCGTAACCGACAATTACACTCCTGATGATTTTTCCGACGACCGTCTAGCCAAATTCTCGGCGAACGGACCCACAATAGAGCGTTTTGTTAAGCCTGATTTGGTTGCGCCAGGCGGACATTTGATGGGATTGATGGAAGACAAAACAGTGTTGGCTTCAAAACATCCTGAGTTTCATGACGGTGGAAAATATTTCATGATGTCCGGCACGTCACAGTCGGCAGGCGTTGTTACTGGTGTTGTTGCTTTGATGTTAAGTCAAGATCCTGGTCTGTCGCCGGATGATGTGAAGTGCCGATTAATGTCGACTGCTAAAGCAGCAAGAAACGAAGACGGTACCTGGGCATATTCACCTTTCCAACAAGGGGCAGGGCAAGTTGATGCTGTTGCGGCGGTGTACAGTGATGCATTCGGTTGTGCAAACCTAGGATTAAATATTGATTCCGACCTAAACGGTGAGCAACATTTTGCTGGAAACGCAATGGTTAACGAATCAGGCGAATTTTACATTCGAGGAAATAATGAAGTCGTCTGGCAATCGCAAGCTCTGACAACTGAACAAGGTTATGTGTGGGAAAATTGGTCGGCCTGGCAAGATGCAAACGGTTGGAGTGACGCGAATGGATGGAGTGACGCCAATGGCTGGTCTGATGCAAATGGTTGGAGCGATGCAAACGGATGGAGTGACTCAATCGGTTGGACCGATGCGAATGGATGGAGCGATGCAATCGGATGGAGCGATGCGAATGGTTGGTCTGACGCAATTGGATGGACTGACGCCAACATAGCCGTTAATATCTGGGTAAAACAAGAATAAAGTTTCCAGCAAATGAGATAAAAGCCGTGGTTACACGGCTTTTTTGTAGGATAACGTCCAGTGAATAATCCTTTAAGTTTACTTTGTAGTATTTTGTGTTGTCTATTTTCAGTAGCTGTATTTTCCAAGGGCTTGGAGAATACTCAGTTCCGTCAAATGAGCACTTCGGACGGATTGTCTCAGAAAACAATTCAAATACTTTTTCAAGACAGTGTTGGTTTTGTCTGGATCGGTACTCAAGAAGGCTTGAATCGATACGATGGCAATGAAATTAAAATATTCCGACACAGAGCGTCAGATCCCCTTTCAATCTCAAGTGATGTAATCAGAGCAATCACCGAAGATGCTTCTGGACAAATTTTAATTGCTACTCACGATGGACTTAGTATTTTTAATCCCTCTTCGGAAAGTTTCTCTACTGTAAAAGTTGTTAAAGAGGGTGTTGAAATTTCGAGGTTTAATGAAATTTATCGTGATCGCGATGATCGTCTTTGGCTCGGCTCAGATGGTAACGGTATTTTCTTAATTGAAAATACTGAAAACAATAATATTTCGGCTAATTCGTTTTCAATCAATAGTCAACTTGATGAAAGCGATATTCGAGTGATTTTTCAGGACAGCAGAGATCGCTTTTGGTTTGGTACTAATGGTAAAGGGCTTTTCTTACAAAATAAAACTGGAGAAGTTATTCATTACAGTTCGAGTTCAGAACCTGGTCAGTTAAAACATAACCAAATAAGAACTGTGTTCGAAGACAGTAGTGGACGAATTTGGATTGGGACACGAGGTGGCGGCCTTGCTCGATATTCTGAAATTGAAAAACGTTTTGATTTATTTACTTTTGACGCGAACGACAAAAACTCTATTTCGAGTAACAGAGTCTACGAAATTATAGAAGACCAACAGAAAAGATTATGGATTGCCACTGATGGTGGTATTAATGTTTATCAAGAAAACTCTAATATTTTTTCAAGGATATCAAGCAAGCCATCACAAAAGCTCTCCTTAAGTCATAACCGTGTACTCTCTGCCATGAAAGACAAAGGTGGGGTTTTGTGGTTTGGAACTTTATCTGGTTTAAATATTTGGGACCCGACGATTGAAACGTTTCAACATTATCGTAATATTCCCGAAGACCCATCAAGCTTAAGTAATAATACAGTTTATTCCTTAGGAGAGACGATTGATAACCAGATATTAATTGGAACTTTTGGTACTGGTATTGACCTACTCAATCCCAACTCAGATGCTATTTTTCCAGTATCCGATTCGAAACAACAGTTACCAAAACGTGTGATGACCTTGCATGTTGATAAAAATGGATCGGTTTGGTCCGGCTCGATTACTCAAGGGCTCGAATTTTATTCAAAACAATTAAAAAAACTTGAGCAGTTCACGCATCAGCCTGACGATAGCAAAAGTATTTCTGCCAATGGCGTTACCAATATACTCCGTGATTACAATGGAAACTTATGGGTATCAACTTTCAGAGGTGGCTTAAACCGGTATTTTTCAGAAGATAAATCATTCAGAAAATATGACTTTACCCAAAGCATATACTGCATTCTTGAAGATGAAGAAGGTTATATATGGGTGGGCACTGACGGCGATGGGCTTTATCGTTTTGACAAAAACACTGAGCAAGTAACCAATTTCAAGCACGATAAAGAAGACAGTTCGAGTATTTCTGGAAATATTATTACATCTTTAACTTTAGACTCTCAGGGCAGGTTGTGGATCGGTACTCAAGGTGACGGCTTAAATATATACGAACCGATGGTTCGTAGAAATCTTGATGCAAAATTTACTAGGTTAACCACAGAAAACGGACTCACTAGTAGCACTATCAATGGAGTCGTTGAAGATGAGCTCGGAAACATTTGGCTGAGTACGGTGAAAGGACTATCTCGAATCTCTCCTGACTTGAAAGATATTGAACATTTTAATATTTCTGGTGAAATACATGAAAACGAATTTAATCAAGGCGCAATATTAAGAGCAAAGGATGGTCGATTATATTTTGGAGGCTTGAACGGTGTTACAGCTTTTTATCCTTCAGAAGTCAAACAAAACAGTCATAAACCAGAAGTTATCCTGACCAGTATTTTAATTGGAAATGAGCGAGCAAGCTTTAAAAGTGCTGTCCATAAACTAACGAGTTTGGAACTAAATCATAAAGATTATCTGGTCGCTTTTGAATTTGCGGCACTTGATTATGCGAATCCAAAAAAGAATCAGTATATGTATAAGTTAGAAGGTTTGGATGATGATTGGATTCAGCTTAAAAATAGGAGTCGCGCTACATTTACTAATCTCCCAGCTGGCGAATATACGTTAAAAGTTAAGGGAAGTAACGATGATGGTGTTTGGAGTGATGAGTCAATTAATTTAAGAATCCGAGTTGAAGCCGCTCCTTGGTCAACCTGGTGGGCATACTCAATTTATTCTTTGTTTTTCTGCTTCTTGTTGATTTTGCTGATTAGAATTCAAGCGAGGCGGCTGGCACAAAATGATATGTTTCAAACGCAAGTAGAAAGTGCAGTAGAAGAAAAAATTGAGCTAATGCAGGATCACAATGATTTAATTGCTGAGCAATACTCTCGATTACGAGATGTATCGCTAGTCGATCTGGATACTCTATTGCCGAACGAAAAATATTTAATGGAGCAGCTTGAATTACTCTTCAAGCTAATCGGGTATGAGGAATCCGTAGATACAAATTTTTGTTTTGCTATTTTTACAACTAGAGAACAAGCAGAAGTAAATGCAGTGCGAGCAATTAGTGATGTCGGTGATGATTATCAGCTTCTTAGCGTAGCCAAATGGAAATCAAGAAAAATTGTTGCGGCTTTTAATCATAAAAACTCTGCAAAGAATACTTTGGATTATGGTCAAATATTTAAACAATTAATTCACAACAACGGTTTGGTTATCGAAAAAGCATCGTATGTAAAACCCTTTTCAACCCTTACAAACTCAATCGAAGATCCACAGCTGTTAATGATATTGTTGGAGTTTATTGATAGTCATTTGGATAATGATTCAAGTGCATCCGTATTAGGCATAGAAGATGTCTACCAAACACTGGATATGAGAGATGTCGCTGAAATTGTCAGACATGTTGACCTGACTAAGTTATCTGAGTTGTTTAAAATTAGCTCGTCGTAAGCATTCCATGACTTATCAGCTATTAAAGGATGTATAGCGGCGATTGGCTTTTCGATAATACGAATCGTCTTTCACTGAATTTGTCCTTTTGCAAAATATTATTAAATGTAAAAACTCAAAAGCCGTGGTTATAAATCACTCAGATTAATGATTCAGACTTCGAAAGTTACTAGCACCTTGGTAGAAATTGCCATATCGAAAGGTATTATTTTCCGTTAAAATTAAAGTAATATTTAATTACTCAGTCGGAAATTATGAAAGTTGTAGACTATTTATCACCAACGGCCGCGAGTGACTTCGTAGAGTCATTAAGAACAACAGGCTTTGGTGTATTATCAAACCACCCAATTCAGAAGTCATGGCTCGAATCGATCTATCAAAATTGGTTAGCATTTTTTAATTCAGACGAAAAAGAAGATTACTTGTTCGATGAGCAAGCACAAGATGGTTATTACCCAACTTCAATTTCAGAAACAGCAAAAGGAAACACCATAAAAGATTTGAAAGAGTTTTATCATGTGTATCCTAGTGGGCGAGTTCCCGAGCACTTAGAACAAGAAATCCGACAGTATTATGCTGAAACTTCAAAGTTTGCATCAGAGCTGCTTAGCTGGATCGAGCATTATTCTCCGGAAGAAGTGAAAAGAAATTACACGCAGCCACTTCCAGAAATGATTCGTGACTCTGAACAAACTTTGCTAAGAGTCTTACACTATCCTCCATTAAGTGGAGATGAAAAACCTGGTTCAGTTAGAGCTGCTGCACATGAAGATATTAATTTTTTAACCGTACTTCCAGCTGCAAGTGAACCTGGTTTGCAAGTAAAGCTCAATGATGGTCAGTGGATGGATGTGCCGTGTAATTTTGGCAATCTGATTATAAATATTGGGGATATGCTACAGGAAGTGACGAAAGGTTACTTCCCTTCAACTTCGCATCGAGTCATTAATCCAAAAGTGAAGACGGAGAACCGATCTCGTATATCATTGCCTCTATTCCTTCATCCGCGTCCGGACGTTGTTTTATCCGAACGCTACACCGCACACAGTTACCTTGAAGAGAGATTGCGCGAGTTAGGCATTAAAAGTTAAACATTCGCCAGTGCTGTGAACAATCCTGCAATTGCCGCGCTCATTAAATTCGCAAGAGTTGCGGCAATTAAAGCTTTAACACCTAGTTGCACAATATCAGGTCGACGTTTAGGTGCCAGTGTTCCTAGGCCACCCAATAAAATGGCAATGGACGATAGGTTAGCAAATCCACACAAAGCAAATGTGACAATTACGTTAGTGTGTTCAGACAATTCAGTTTGATATTTCACATAGTCTAAATAGGCAACGAATTCATTAGCAATTATTTTTTGGCCAAGAAAACTTCCTGCTAGTCGAGCTTCATCCCACGAAACGCCAAGAGCCCAAGCAACAGGACTAAACACATAACCTAATAGCGATTGCAATGTAACGCCTTCAAAACCAAAGATGCTACCTATACCACCAAGCAAGCTATTCGCTACGCCAATTATTGCAATGAAGGCAACAAGCATTGCGCCAACATTTATTGCGAGCATTACGCCATTTAAGGCTCCCTCTGCGGCTGCATCGATAGCATTAACGGTTTTTCTTTCTGGTTCGGGAATTTCTGTAAGCTCGTCATTTGAAAGGCTTGTTTCAGGAAGAATGATTTTCGCCATTAACAAACCAGCAGGTGCAGCCATAAAGCTCGCAGCAATAAGATATTTAAGTTCCACACCTATACCTGCATATCCTGCCATTGTTGAACCAGCGATCGACGACAAGCCTCCTACCATTACGGCAAACAGTTCAGAGCGAGTCATTGAATTTAAAAAAGGACGAACCACTAAAGGCGCTTCTGACTGACCAACAAAAATATTAGCCGTTGCGCACAGTGACTCTGGCTTGCTGGTTTTGAGTAGCTTTTGGAGTCCTCCACCAATTAATCGAATAACCCAACCCATTATACCAAGGTGATAAAGTACGGCGATAAAAGCTGAGAAAAATACAATCACTGGAAGAACATGGAAAGCAAACACAAATCCATAAGAATCTTTGTTTGCGAGACCTCCGAACATAAAGTTAATGCCGTCGGTTGCGTGACTTAATAATTGATTCACGCCTGTGGTGATGCCTAAAAGAACGGCTTTGCCAAAGTCGAGGTACAAAACAAAAGCACCAAGGAGAATTTGGACCAGCAGTGCCAGTAGCACGGTACGCCAATTAATATTTTTTTTATTAGTCGAAAAGAGAAAGGCGACACCAAGCACAAATGCTATTGCCAAAAAGCCTCGAAATACTTGTTCCATTAATTAACCTAAACTGCCGATCAGTGCGGTGCTGAGCAAGAAAGCGGCGAATGATAACAGAAAGGTGGGGGAATACCGAGTTGAATATGCACAGTTACGGGAGAGAGGTTGGCTACGACCGATGTCAACATTCAATAAAGTGGCGGGGAAAGCCACTTTATTGAGCTCAGCTTTCTAAAAAACAATCAATACTATTTGAATACTTCGTTAAAGAAGAACGCGATTCGGACTCCTGCTTGTTTTAGTCGAGTCTTAATAGTTGGTAAGTGCTCATAATTATAATCCCAGCTCAATTTTTCATCTTTTGGATAAATCGAATCTCTTATTTCAGCACTTTCGGTAATCCAATTCACTGGATTTGTTGATGACCATGCCTTTAGATCTGAATCCGTTATCGTGCGATTCAGAAAGGCTGACCATTCGCTATAGCTAAGCTTTTGGCGATCAATTAATCCACTATCCCATACTCGATGAAGATTACTGTCTTCCCAGAAAAAGTTAACTTTTACATCATTGCCACCGCGATCAAGACCATTGCCGGCGTGTAATGGTTGGTGCAAGTCGCCGATAATATGAACAATAAATTTAAGAGCAAGTTGCTTTTCGACTTGACTCGCCTTTGTGTTTTTAAGGGTTGCTTTGAATTGCTCTAGTGCGGTGACTGAGTCGCCTTTTTTCGGAGCTTTCACATCATTGTACATTTTTCCAGCAGGTACTGTTACATAGTGGTATGAACCAGCAACCTCTTGCCAGAAGTGCTCAGGATTTGAGCGTTGCTCATCGGCGTAAGTTGAAGCTTCCGCAAGGCTTTCATTTCCGATAATTGACTTGATCGCTGCTTTGGCCTCGGGCGATAAATAATTTTGTGCAATTTCGCCGGTTACCCTGTGACCTGTTTGCCCCCAACTTAAACAAGTGGTGCTTATGCATAGGGAGACTAGTGACAAAATGAACTTCATATGATTTCCTTTAAACTGTATTTGCAAAATGTTAATGCCTTCAATGTCGCGTATTGTGCCTGAAACAATCGTATTATGAGTAGTTATTAATAACGTCAGATTTTTTCGAGCTTCAATGCCAAAACCCATTTCATCAGACTGTTTTTTAATCAATTATCCTCGCTAGCAAATAGCCAAAATTAAAAAGCTTTAATGATCGATTTGTAAAAGAGACGAATAAAAAGTTTGTCTAATCTTGTTTTTTATATTTGATTAATATTTAGTCAATCTAGTTGAAAAAATGGTAAAAATACTGAACATTTAATATCTAATTTTGAGACTTTTAGCGAAGTTATTGTGTTATTATTACAACTTGATGACAAGTTAAATGAAAATTATCTAGATGTTCAAGCAAGTTATTCTTTGGAGCTCCCTCTTTCTCCATTCTCTTATTTCTCATTGTCGAATAAATAAACAAAAAACGTTGTGTGTATTTTTTACACCATAAGTTTCACTACTGTCACAATTTCGTAGCAATAACTCGTTATTGTTGCCTGCCAAATTGAAAAGTTTAATCTCAAAAAGACATATACAACCAAGGTAAGCAATATGAAAAAACAACTGATCGCTTCGGCTGTAGCATGCGCGGTCGGGTTAAGTTCGCCAATATTCGCGAGCGATACCGCAACTTCCATTCGTGGCGTAATACTGGATCCTCAAGGAGAAGGTGCTGCTAAAACAACCATCATGATTAAACATGAGCCAACAGGTGATATGAAAACTATTTCACCTAACGAAGCTGGAAGCTTCGTCGTGAGTGGTTTGCGAGTTGGTGGCCCGTACACCATCGTGATTGATTCTGAGCAGTACCAAGATACCGAACTCACTAATGTTTATTTAGAGTTAGGCCAGCCTTTCCAGATTCGAGAGCAATTACGAACGATAGATGATTCAAACAAAGTGGTCATTACTGCCAGTGCAGCAAACTTTCGTTATCCAAATAGCGGTTCTTCAAGTACTTTCGGTGCTGATGATATTGCTAACTCGCCCTCACTTGGTCGAGACTTAAAAGATATATTACGCCGAAATCCGTTAGTGAACATTGGTTTTGACGATGGCTCTGGAATGAGCATTGCCGGAAACAACCCTCGTTTTAACAGTATTTCTGTTGACGGTGTTCGTCAAGACGACGACTTCGGTTTAAATTCTTCTGGTTACCCAACACTTCGTTCACCTGTTTCAATTGATGCAGTCGAGCAAATCAGTGTTCAAACGAATCCCTTTGATGCGAAAGATGGTGGCTTTACTGGCGGCAAAATTTCTATTGTTACTAAGTCAGGGACCAATACATTTAAAGGTAGTGCATTCTTTGAAAAAGCCGATGGAAGTTGGACAGGTGATCCGAAAGAAGGCTCCATAGATGCACTTGATGAAAAAACTTGGGGATTTAATTTTGGTGGCCCTGCAATTCAAGACAAACTTTTTTACTACGTCAATTATGAGCAGTTTGAGCGCAGCCAAAATCCAGCCTTTTTTGATATTCCTCAGAACGTAAATGATCGTTTAGATGAACTAAGAGACTACGTTGCAGCAAACTATAGTTTCAATATTGGAAGTCTCAATACTCCTCCTGTCGAAGTTGATAAGAAGATGTTAATGAAGCTTGACTGGGACATTAACGAATTTCATCGTGCTTCTTTTACCTATCAGAATTCTGATGGGGAGTTGACCGCGGGTTGGCCAAGAAGTTCTGATACTGATACGTTAGAGTTATCTTCTTCATGGTACACGCTTGGTTATGAATTAACGACTTTCTCTGCACACTGGTACTCTGATTGGTCGGCGAACTTTTCAACCGAAATGAAGTTGACCTATAAAGACACCGATAATAAACAAGACCCACTTAGTGGTCTTGGTATTGGCGCGGTGACGATCAGAGACGAAGAGCTTGGTTATAACTATGTATTCGGGCCCGATCGCAGTCGACATGCAAATAACTTAAGTAATGACACTTTCTCGTTCAATTTAGATGGTAAATATTTATTTGAAGAGCATACGCTATCTTTCGGTTGGCAGCATGAAGAATTGGATGTGTTCAACATATTCATTCAAGATGCTTTAGGTGTTTGGGAGTTTGATTCGTATCAAGATTTTAATGATGGCGTCGCTGCAGAATTCGCTTATCAAAATGCTGATACTAATAATCCGGCAGATGGTGCTGCAGACTTTTCATATACTTACGATAATGCATACGTTCAAAATACTTGGGATTATAGCCTCGACTTAGAATTGAATTTTGGTCTTCGTTACGAGCATATTCACAGCCCAGATAGACCACGTTATAACCCTAACTTTGTTGAGCGATATGGCTTTGCAAATAACGAAAGCTTAGATGGGCGTGACTTATGGTTGCCTCGTTTCTCATTTCGATACACTGGATTTGAAGATGTCGTGATCCGAGGTGGTGCCGGTATCTTTAGTGGCGGTCGTCCGAATGTTTGGATTTCGAACGCTTTCTCAAATGATGGCGTTACCGTTGTTCGCCCATTGTTAGGATCTCTAGACCCGAACGATTACCTTACCAATGTACGCTTGGATACCATTCCGGGTCCAGTGCAAGCGGCAATGCAAGCTGGTGATGGTGATACGACGCCAATCGATCCTAACTTTAAAATACCAACGCATTGGCAATACAGCTTAGGTGCAGACTGGTCTTCGGATTTAGGATGGTTGGGTGATCAATGGGATCTCTCTGCAGAAGTTATCTTTAAAAACATTATCCGCGATGTTCGCTGGGTTGATTTAGCTCGAGGTCAAGTCGGAACGACGCCTGATGGTCGTCCAATTTATGCGCCTTACGATCCGGTTACCAACAATCCTGACCATTTCGATATTATGTTGACCAATGGTAAAGGCGGACAAAGTTTAGTAACGACTTTATCTGCATTTAAAAAATGGGATAACGGTTTAAAGCTGGATGTGTCTTACACGAACCAGAATATTACTGAACTTGTTTCCGGTGGTAGTTCTACAGCTGCATCAAGTTACCAATTTACAACGGTTTATGATCGACAAAATCCGACACCCGCAACGGCTT
>JABXHY010000044.1 GCA_013373375.1 Gammaproteobacteria bacterium | reverse complement strand
CCGACACCCGCAACGGCTTCTTATGAGACTGAGCACAGCTTAAAGCTTAACTTAGATTACGCGACAGAGTTGTTTGAAAACTACACGACCAACATTGGACTATTTGTTCAACGTTCATCAGGTCGTCCGTACAGCTGGACTCTTGGATCTTTCCGAGATGACGACTTTGGTGATCAAGATTTATTTGACGATTCAGATGTCTATCTTCCTTATATTCCAACAGGTCCTAACGACCCTGCAGTTGATTTTGATTGTTTAGATAATCAAGGTAACCAACTTTGCTTAACATACGAAGAAATTATTGCTCATCTTGAAGCGAATGGTCTTTCAACCGAAGGTGGCTATTTAAGTCGAAATGCTTACCGTAGTCCTTGGAACACTCAAACCAATCTTTCGATTCGACAAGAAGTTCCGGGATTATTCGATAACAACAAAGGCGAAGTATATTTCACCATTTTCAATTTATTGAACCTTATTGATAGCAGTAAAGGCGATATTTATTACAACCGTTTCGCTGATACTCAACAAATATTGTTTGATTACGATTTAAATGAAGATGGTCAGTATCAATACCAAGTACCGTTTGGTGGATACCGATACGGTTCGCCTGCAACTTATCGTGCTGATAAGTCGGTATGGCGATTAAAAGCTGGATTTAAATTTACCTTTTAATTAATCGGATTAGCATTAAAGAGCTTTGCCGTAAAAAGCAAAGCTCAACAATCAGGATATTTTAGTTATGAATAATTTAAGAAATATATTGGCTGCTGGTGCTTTGATGTTATCCAGTGCAGCCGTTTTTGCTGAAGATGTTCAAGTCGCAGCAGAAACATTTGATGGTGAAATAACCTCATGGTCGTGGAGTGCAGTCGATTTATCAAGTGATCGAAACTGGTTTGCATCTTCAAGAGACGGTCGTGAATTTGCTCAGATGAATGGTTTTGGTGGTGATACAGACTCGAATGATTGGTTAGTTTCCACACAATATAATTTGACTGGTTTGGACAATGACTACGTTTACATTCAATTTGAATCAGCGCTAAACTTTAATGGGCCGCAACTAAAGCTGTTAGTGTCGACGGACTTTGCTGATGACGTAACGGCCGCAACTTGGACAGAGTTAACCGAAGAAGTCACATGGTCGACTGGAAGCTATGCTTGGGTTGAATCTGGAAAAGTAGATTTAAGTTCTTATATTGGACAGACCATAACTATTGCGTTTCAATACATTTCGAATGATGCAGAGGGCGCTGCGTTGTGGCGAATTGATAATTTCAGTCTTATCAACACTACTGAAAATCCCTCTTTGATTTTCAACGATCTTGAAACGTTTGATTCATCATTAGGTGACTGGACGGCAATTAGTGTTGCCAGTGATTTTACCTGGGAACAAACATTGGTTGATACTGACGGCGTTGCTCAGATGTCAGGTGCTGGCGACAGTGAGTTTTCTAACGATTGGTTGGTGTCAAAAACTTACGACATGAGTTTATCCGCTTATCCATTTTTACAGTTTGAAAATGCAAAAGATCTGGATGGCGATCAGCTTCGCTTATTTGTTTCTTCTGACTACGATGGCGATGTAACAGCGGCAAATTGGATCGAACTAACCAATCAAGTCAATTGGTCTGCTGGCAGCGCAGAAAAAGTTTTCAGTGGTCGTTTAGATTTCTGGACGATTTTCAGTGATGCATCAGGTGAGCGTGATCTCGAAGCGCTTTCAAGCGTTACGGTTGCCTTTCAGTACACTAGTTCAGAAGCCGGTGCTGCAATATGGCAATTGGATAATTTAGAAGTTGGCAGTGACGCACCTGGTGTATTCGAAAACGACGTTACTAAATTAGCTCAATTAGAAACTTTCGATGAAGAATTAGGTGATTGGACGGTCGTTAATTTAAGTGGCTCCAAACTTTGGTTGCAAGACACGTTTAACGGTGCTTATTTTGCAGAAATGTCAGGATTCCGCGACGATGCAGATTCAAATGACTGGTTAATTTCACCGACGATTGATTACGATACTCTACAGAATCGAACCATTAGCTTTTACAATGCAACTCGATTTGGTGGTCCTCAGTTAAAAGTCTTGGTTTCTGGAGATTTTGATGGCGATGTTACAAAGTCCACCTGGATAGACATTTCTGATCGAGCTGTTTGGTCACAAGGCGACTTTGAGTGGATCTACTCAGGTGTTATTGATGTTTCTGATTTAGTCACTGCTAAAGCTACCTTTGCTTTCCAATACACGTCAGATGACACTGGTGCTGCGACATGGCAGATTGATCAAGTGAATATCGGTAACGCAAGCACAGCTCGTCCACGTGATGTGGGTTACACTACTTATGAAATTGAAGAGTTCAATGACTCGTTTGGGTTATGGACCACCGTTAGCATTGCCAGTGATAAAGACTGGACAACGTCCGCTTATGTTGAAAAAACATTTGCTGAAATCAGTGGATTTAGAGGTGATGTGTTTTCGAATGACTGGTTAGTGTCACCGACCATTAATACAACTCAGGCTGATTGGGACAACGCGTTTGTTCAATTCAATAACTCGAAGCGATTTGATGGTGATCAACTTAAACTTTTAGTGTCAACGAACTATACCGGTGATGTTCAAACTGCTTCTTGGACCGACATAACCGACGACGCTAATTGGTCAGAAGGTGATTCTGAGTGGGTCGATTCTGGTGAAGTTGATTTAACACGGTTTATTGGCGAAAATATTACGGTCGCTTTCCAATACACCAGTTCTGCTGCTGGTGCTCCAACATGGCGTGTTGAGTATGTACAAATTGTCGAGGTAGATGATGGCTTTTCTGATTCTCCTGCTGTTGTACCGAGAACTAAAAGTGGAACAACGGGATTATTGTCTTTAGTTCTTCTAATGGTTTTAGCGGGTATAAGACGTCGTTTTATTTAAAATTTTTTATTAAGTATCTTCTTTTAAAAGTACTTAAGCATAAAACAAAAAAGCCACTCAATTGAGTGGCTTTTTTGTTGATTAGAAATTGAGTTGCAAATTACTTTTTTCGTCTCAATAACAACATCAATGGCATTAAAAAGAACAGTGCTCCACCGCCCGAAGAACCTTGTCCTCCGGTTGAGTCATCTGGTGCAATGCTCACCGTTGCTGCGCTACTCGAATTCGATTCATTATCTGACAAATCCATCGCCGTCACGGTATAAGCGTATTGATTACCTGCACTTACTGTATTGTCGATGTAGCTTGTACTAACAACTAAACTTCCATTTAACTTGATTGTAGAACCTCCGTTAACTGACCGGTAAATATTGTAACCAGCCAAATCGGACTCAGCGTTAGCACTCCAGGTTAAAGATACATTCGAATTACTAGCGGTTGCGTTTAAACTCGTTGGTGCATCAGGAGCTGTCGTGTCGGGCTCGCTAGTAGTAGAAATGGTAAGATTTGCAAAAGTCGATTCGTTACCGAAACCATCCACTGCGGACACTCGATATCGGTAGTCCGTTTCTGGCGTTAATCCATCGTCAACAAAATTGCTGGTTTGAATGATTTGCTCATTTAATAAATCGTAAGTTGCACCGTTATCATCGCTTCGGTAAACACGGTAACCACTGAGGTCGCTTTCTGAATTATTATTCCAATCTAATGTCACAGTCGTGTCGGTTGCATCCCCTGACAATCCTTGAGGCGCAGCCGGAGGATTTGTATCGGGCTCATCTCCAATAACAACATTGACCGTATTTGAATAACCCGATTCATTTGCAGAATTATCGATAGAGGTTATTTTATATTGAAAGGATTGTTGGTAATCCAGATTTTCATTGAAGGATGCACCGGTGACTAACTCATTTGAAATTCGATAAAAAGTACTACCACCATTTTGTGTGCGGTAGATGTGATAGCCGGCGATGTCTGATTCGTTATTTTGAGTCCAGCTCAAAGTTACAGAAACGCCATCGATAGTTTGATTTAAATTAAGAGGCGACGCTGGTGCACTTGTATCGCCAACAATACCGCCTAATGACTCACAGTTAAGTTGAAATACACAGGCAACATATTCAGGATGATCGATAAAAGGGTTTCGGTTGTTTTGAAAGCTATAAACAACATCATTGCGTTGTCTTTCTTTGTCATCTACTGGATCATCTTGGTGCCATTGATATAAAACTGATGCAATGCCCATGTAAGCAATAGGAAGGTTATTATTCGAACGGTTTTGATCCATCAGATTCCGATCGTCGGTTAAACGTAAGTCGGGTTCCGGTAAACCTTCAGTTTCGTGAAAACCGCCTTCGTAGCGAATCGCCATATAAAAAATAGCTCGAGCAATATCGCCTTTACGAGGCGACCAAATTTCCCATGTCCCAAAAGTGAAATCGCCTGAAGAGTAATTCGATTGCATCTCTGTACCACCGATCCCGTTATACAAATCGGTAGGGTATTCCACACAACTTACTACGCAATTATCGAAAGGCTTATTGCTGCGCTCGGAATTGTAGCTTGAGTCAGACAAGAAAAGGTGATGAGTATCGGTGTAAGCATGGTTCACGATGCCGTTATCATTATCGGCAAAACCATAAGATTTTGGCCATGTATGTTCTCGATTGTAAAAGTTGTTACCACCACCCTGTTTTGTTACAGAACGATTACGATAGATATCTAAAATTTTTCCACTATCCAGAGGATCCTGATCCGCTTGTTCAAGAATATCCCACGTATCTGTTGAAGAGGATGTGTAAGGAAACCACTGATGATTATCAATAATTTTGTGCAATGATTCTCGTAAGGCTTGCGGCGAACTAGTATTGACCGAGTCGTAGTATCCCTCAGGAATATCTGCAAAGGCCGAAATTGGTAGTGCCAGAGCGATTGCTGACAATTTAAAACAGGTGTTTCTCATTACTGCATTCCATAAATTCTAACTGGTGCGAATTTTAAACGCTATGGATGCGTATATCGAGTAACCAGTCGTCGAAACGTAAATATTGACATTAAAAAAACGGGGTAGATATTGGCAGGACTTGAAGAATTGATAGACAGGCTTGCTCGATACGATTTTCTTCTTTTGTTATGTTAAAATGTCACCAATATTACGCTGTCATCAAAATGTAACATTATGATCATCCTCGCGATTAACGGTGCTTCTGCTTCTGGTAAATCAACTTATGCTCATGCGCTAGCCGAAGCAATTTTTAAACAACGATCAATATCGACATTAGTCGTCACTGAAGATAGCTACTATCGTGCAAATGACACTTATTCATTCGATGAGCGAGCGTTGCTTAATTATGACCATCCTAATTCCTTTGAACACTCAATGTTGGTTGAAAATTTAAAAGAGTTACGAACCAGTAAGACGACTAGCATTCCACAGTATTGCTACAAAACTCATAATAGAAAGCCAGACTTTAAAACCATAGAATCTCCAGGCTGTTTAATACTCGAAGGCATACACCTGCTGACTAATCCTGATTTAGCCGAGCTTTTCGATTATCGAATATTTATTGATGTGCCATTGGATATTTGTCTTGCCAGAAGAGTTGCTCGAGATACGGTCGAGCGTTCCAGAGAAGTGCCGGATATTATCCGACAGTACATGGAGCAGGTTCGTCCAATGTTCTTAGATTATATAGAACCTAATAAGTATCGTGCTGACTTACAACTCGATGGGACGCAACCGACAGAACTAATTGTTGAACAAACATTCAATACAAAAACATTTATAGAAAAATTAACCGTTCGTTAATTCATTCAGTTTATTCGCTACATTTTTAAACTCTGCATCATAATCGGCAGAGAGTCGCATAGACTGTTTCGTTTCAGGATGTATAAATTCTATTGAACGAGCATGCAGTAATAATCGATGGCAATCAAGTACGTCTCTAAAAAATTGATTGTGAGTCGTTTTGCCATAAGAAGTGTCACCAATAATTGGATGAGATAAGTGCTTCATGTGCCTGCGCAATTGGTGTCGACGACCAGTGAGTGGAATAAGCTCGACCAGCGAATAACGTGAGCTAGAGTATTTGTCGACAGCAAAAGGGATGGTAAATGAATTGATAAGACTCAAATAAGTTTTTGCTTCCTGTGTTTTTAATTCATCTTCCTTTTGTGTCTTAAATACTTTTTTCTGCTTCAGTGGATGATCAATTAATAGCTCTTCTTGTGCGTGTCCTCGTACGATTGCGTGATAGTGTTTTTTAATACTGAGGTTTTCAAATTGTTCACGCAGTGCCACTAAGTTACTTTTTGATAACGCAAACAGAATGACTCCTGAGGTTGGCTTGTCCAGTCGATGCGCGGGATACACCATGTTCCCTACTAATTCTCTTACTTGTTGAACGAGATTAGCTGTCTCATGGCGATCGATTTCGCTGCGATGAACCAACAGGTTACAGGGTTTGTTGACCACGACAATCGAATCATCGCGATAAATAATATCGTTTAAGGTAATCATTAATCGACTAATCGATAGAAGCAACTTCAGAATCAGTTAATGCTCGATATTCGCCCGGTTGAAGATCTGGATCTAAAATTATCGCGCCTATCTGCTCTCGATGCAGTGACTCAACATGATTTTCAATCGCAGCAAACATGCGTTTGACTTGGTGATAGCGACCTTCTGTGATTGAAAGCCGATAATGATATTCATCAATCACTTCAACGGTCGCAGGCTTAGTTCTTGTTTTTTCATTGTTAAGCCACACGCCAGATTCTAATTTGGCGATCTGTTTTTCATCTAACGGTTTTGCAGTTTCGACTAAATAGGTTTTCACACAATGATGCTTGGGCGAGATAACTCTGTGCAGCCATTGGCCATCATCGGTCAATAAAACCAAGCCTGTCGTATCGATATCTAATCGCCCAGCAACACTTAAATTATCTTTTCTTGGTTCTTCAATAAACTCTAAGACGGTTAAATGTTCTCGATCTTTGGTTGCAGATATAAAGCCTACTGGTTTATTGAGCATAAAGTAGCGTGGTGTGAGATCACCAATGGTTTCGCCATCACAAACGACTACGTCAGACTCATTTATTTTGGTGTCGGTGGACTTTTCGACTGTACCATTGACGGTAATTAACTCTTTATGGGCAAGTCGTTTGACTTCCTTTCTCGACCAGTCTGTAGTTTGACTGATTAATTTATCGAGTCGAATGGGATATTTCATATGGCTTCTAATCGGTCTTCAAACTGTTTTCAGCGGACTGGGCATTATATAATGCTGAGACTCGCTTCGATATAGGATTTTGAATTGTCTGACTTTGATTTTCGCTTTGGTGGACTACAACGACTCTACGGTAAAGATATGGTTGAGCGTTTTCGTTCGGCTCATATTGCTGTAATTGGTATTGGCGGTGTTGGCAGCTGGGTCGCTGAGTCGCTAGCTCGATCGGCGATTGGTGAAATAACGCTGATTGATCTTGATGATGTGTGCACCTCTAATATTAATCGGCAGATATGTGCATTAGATCCTACCGTTGGCCATATGAAAGCTGAAGTGATGGCGGAACGTATTCAGCAAATAAATCCAGAAGCCAAGGTGAATGTTATCAGTGATTTTATTACCCCGGATAATATAACTGGCTATATCACTCAGTCGATTAATGTAGTAGTCGATGCCATTGATAGCGTTAAACCAAAGGCCTCACTTATCGCACACTGTAAGCGAAATAAAATACCTGTGATTATGGTGGGCGGTGCTGGTGGCCAAAAAGATCCAACTCGCGTTCAAGTCAAAGACTTAAATCGTACACAGCAAGATCCCCTCGCCGCTAAAGTTCGAAGTGAGTTACGCCGTTTTTATAACTTTTCTCGTAACCCAAAGCGCCGTTATGGTGTCGAATGTGTTCACTCAGAAGAACAGTTAACTTATCCAATGCCGGATGGCTCTGTTTGCCAAACCAAATCATTTACCGACGGGTCAACACGATTAGACTGTGCTAGTGGGTTTGGAGCTACCAGCACTGTCACCGCAACTTTTGGATTTGTTGCGGCGGCCAGAGCACTCGAAAAGTTAATGAAATAGCGTTCGGCTTGATTAGCGCCTTGAAATGTCTTGCGAAGTTGAACCTTCTCCTTGTTGTTCAAGATAAACATTCAATTCGCTTTCAGCCTCGTTGTGGCTGAGGTAAGGACCTTCTTGGGTGTTTTCGCGAGTTATAAAAAACCAACCTGAGTTAGTGTGAAAAATACGGTCAACTCTGAACCAGGTCTTTTTCAATTCACCATCACGAACTCTCATAAATACTTCTCCTGTGACTACTTGGCTCTTATAGTTTAGCCAAATAAATGTCAGTCCTTTATGATATTTGATTGTATTGATTACACGCCTTTATAATTAATTTCCCTATAACTCGGTGTTTGCGCATGGATTTAAGAGATTATGATATTGCAGAGCTGAAAGGCGTTGGTCCTGCCGTGCGCGAAAAGCTTTCTAAACTCGGTATTGAAACTTATCAGGATCTTCTTTTTCACTTGCCGTTTCGTTACGAGGACCGCACTCGTATTATGCCAACTGCGAGTATTAGCGCTGGCCAATCTGCGCAAATCTTGGTTAAGGTTGAACACGCCGAAATTGCTTTTGGCCGCAGAAGGTCGCTGGTTTGCCGTGCATCGGACAATACAGGCTCGGTTGATCTGCGCTTTTTTTACTTTTCAAAAGCACAGAAAGACAAATTGACTAAAGGCCAATGGATTTTATGTTTTGGTGATGTGTCACGAGGCAGTGGACGTGCCACCATGATTCACCCAGAAATTAAATATGTGAACGACCCATCTCGACCACCGCTCGATAATTGTCTTACGCCAGTTTACCCTGTGACCGATGGTGTCAAACAACACTCTTTGCGTAAATTATTACAGCAGGTGTTGCAGCGACTGCCTAAAACAAATCTTGAAGAACTTTTACCAGATACAGTAAAGCAGACTCTTGGTGTTGATGACCTCAAGGCCTCACTGCAGTTTATTCATAATCCTCCACCTGGCACTGATTTGGTCGATTTAATTGGCGGTGAACATCCTGCCAAAAGGCGTTTGATTGTAGAAGAGTTGATAGCTTTTAATTTAAGTATGCTTCGACTTCGGGAAAAAATTGTTCGAGAACCCGCGATAGCGTTACCACCATCAACTCAATTACGCCCGAGACTTTTAGAGTTACTTCCTTTTCAATTAACCTCAGCGCAAGTAAAAGTCGGTGAAGAAATTAGTCATGATCTTAATCAGCCACATCCAATGCTCCGCTTAGTTCAGGGCGATGTAGGCTCCGGTAAAACTTTGGTGGCCGCTATGGCCGCACTGCAAGCTATTGAGCAAGGCTATCAAGTTGCGTTAATGGCTCCCACTGAAATTTTGGCGGAGCAGCACTGGAATAATTTTTCTGGCTGGCTTGGCGAGCTTGATATTGAATGCGCATTTTTGGTGAGCAAGCTGAGGGCATCAGAGCGGCGGCAAATGCTCGAGTCGATTGAATCGGGTAGTGCGCAAATGATCATCGGGACTCACGCATTGTTTCAGGACGCTGTAAATTTTCAAAACTTGGCGTTAGTGATTATTGATGAACAACATCGATTTGGTGTTCATCAACGACTCTCATTAAAAGAAAAAGGTCGTCACTCTCACGGAGTTCCTCACCAGTTAATTATGACGGCAACACCGATACCACGCACCTTGGCAATGACGGCTTATGCCGATCTCGACACATCAATTATCGATGAGTTACCACCCGGTCGTAAACCTGTGCAAACGCTGGTGATGCCCGATACCAAACGACATCAGGTGGTACACAGAGTTGCCAGTGCGTGTCAGGAACAAGGGGTTCAAGCCTATTGGGTGTGCACACTTATTGAAGAGTCGGAAGAGCTGCAATGTCAGGCCGCAGAAGTGACGGCGGAGCAGTTAGCAGAAGCTATGCCGCATCTAAGCGTTGGTCTTGTTCACGGTCGAATGAAGCCCTTTGATAAACAGGCGATAATGGAACAGTTTAAAGCGGGCGATATCGATTTGTTAGTTGCTACCACTGTCATTGAGGTTGGGGTTGATGTACCAAATGCGTCACTTATGGTGATCGAAAATCCGGAGCGACTGGGACTGGCGCAATTGCATCAGTTGCGCGGCAGAGTAGGTCGCGGCGCCATCGAAAGTCATTGCGTATTGTTGTATCACTCACCATTGTCGCAAAATGGTCGAGCTCGACTCGAAACCATGAGAGAAACCAATGATGGTTTTAAAATCGCGGAAAAAGATCTGGAACTCAGAGGTCCCGGAGAAGTACTCGGAACGCGTCAAACAGGTATCGCTGAACTAAAAATAGCGGATGTTATGCGTGATCGCTTACTAATCCCGCAACTCCAGCAAAGCGCAAAGTTAATGCATCAACAATATCCACAACTCGCAGAAAAATTGGTGATTCGTTGGTTAGGAACTCGCGAAGTGTATGGCAGTGTTTGATTAAACCGATTGAAGCTCGAATAAAGCGGTGAGGGGAAGACCGTCCCACTTGGATATGGTAAAATCCGCCGCCGTAAATCGATAACTTTAATTTTAAGATTTTGGTTGTCACCTTAATTTTGATGATATCTCAAGTTGATTGAGATTTTATGACGACTCAGTAAAGAGGAATTCGGAATGAAACAACCTGTACGTGTAGCAGTGACTGGAGCAGCAGGCCAAATCGGCTATGCACTACTTTTTCGTATCGCATCAGGCGCGATGCTTGGGAATGATCAACCGGTAATCCTACAATTGCTCGACATTACTCCGGCAATGGACGCATTAGAAGGCGTTAAAATGGAGCTAGACGATTGTGCATTCCCATTACTACAAGACGTTGTCTGCACTGATGATCCGAATGTTGCGTTCAAAGACGCAGATTACGCGCTACTCGTTGGTGCGCGTCCTCGTGGTCCGGGTATGGAGCGTAAAGACTTATTAGAAGCCAATGCTGCTATTTTCTCGGTTCAAGGCAAAGCCATGAACGATCACGCTAGCAAAGATATCAAAGTACTTGTGGTTGGAAATCCTGCGAACACCAACGCGTTGATTGCTCAACGTAACGCGCCAAGTTTAAATCCTCGTAACTTCACCGCAATGACTCGTTTAGATCAAAATCGAGCGATGACACAAATTGCACAAAAAACTGGTAATGCAGTTACTGAAGTTTCAAAAATGACCATTTGGGGCAACCACTCGTCAACCCAATTCCCAGATTTGTATCACGCAGAAGTTGCAGGTAAAAGTGCAATTGAACAAGTTGAGCAAGACTGGTACGAAAACGATTTTATTCCTACTGTTCAGCAACGTGGCGCGGCAATCATCAAAGCTCGTGGCGCTTCATCAGCTGCGTCAGCAGCGAATGCAGCAATCGACCACATGCGTGACTGGGCACTTGGTACTGCCGATGGTGACGCTGTAAGTATGGCAGTTTACTCTGACGGTTCTTACGGTATCCAGGAAGGCTTAATCTTCTCTTTCCCATGTGTATGCAAAAATGGCGACTGGGAAATCGTTCAAGGTCTTGAGATCAATGAATTCAGTCAAGAAAAGCTTAAAGCAACTGAAAAAGAGTTAGCTGAAGAGCGTGATGCCGTAAGTCATTTATTACCGTGAGTCACTTATTACCGTAAGGGTTGTGACTTTAGTGGAAATTACAGGGTAATTTGTTTTTACACAGCGACTATTCCACTAAAAACATAAATCTTTAAAAAGGGAACTTAGGTTCCCTTTTTTATTGATGAAATTCGCTAAAATCTGTGAGCTTTTACTTATAAACTCGAAGAAGACTTCTAGATACTTACTGTAACCTATTGAAATAAATATCAAAAAAATATTGGCGAGGAAATTGCTTTGTGAATCCTTATGTTTTACCAAAGTTAATAACTGCCAAATAGAGAGAACCTATGAGCATACTTTTAAATTTATTATGGATAATCTTGGGTGGATTTTTCGTTTTTCTTGGTTACTTGTGCGGGGGAATTGCGCTTTGTTTTACTATTATAGGAATTCCTTGGGGATTCCAATGTTTCAAAATGGCAATTTTTTCGTTGTTCCCTTTTGGCAGTGAAACTCGATCGATTCCGAGAGATGAAAGAAGCGATGTACTTAATCTATTTGCCAATATAGTTTGGCTAGTTTTTGGTGGAATTTTTGTCGTATTGAATCATTTATTCTGGGGCATTGTTTTATGCATCAGCATCATCGGAATTCCATTTGGTATACAGCATTTTAAAATGATGCGTTTAGGCTTTACGCCCTTTGGTCGAGAAATCTTTGATCTCAAGGAGTATCAGAGAGTTTAATTTAGAATGTTCATTTTTTTCGGCGCGTGCTGGATGTCTTAAAAAGCTTCCAGCTAATATTGCAGATATCATCTAATTTCAAGCGAATAAGTACCCATTAAATTACTGACAATTGTTCGCTTGTAACCTTCATTTCACATAAAGCATATTTTTTCGCTTTCAAGCTTTCAGGACCTTTATTCATTTGAAACTGTGATAAGCTCATGACAAACCTGTGACAATTTGTTCCCTCCTGGTTTTTATACTGAGTCCACTCAGTAATGAAAGGGATTAAAACATGAAAACAAATACATTAGTTAAAATTGCAAGTTCTGCAGCCCTTGCCGCAATGTTAGCGGCTTGCTCAACGACTCAATACGAAGCGCAAACCACTGGCTCGCTGCCTGAGGCTGTATCGTCAGAAAAAGTCGTGGTTACTGGCTCTCGTATAAAGGCAAGAAATGAAGAACGAGAGTACTCAAGGGTCGTTGCAACAGCAGACACGTTTACGTCTGAACTGCCTCCAAAATTTTATCAACGTAACTCCAATTATCAAATTTTTAAAGCTTACGGCGTGAACCCAACCGTGCTTACGAAAGCAGAGCCTGTGTCTACTTTTTCGATGGATGCTGATAATGGCTCTTACAAATTAGCACTCCACATGTTAAAGCATCATCAACTGCCGGCCAAAGAAGGTATTCGGGTTGAAGAGTTTGTTAACGCTATGGATTATAAGTATCAGTCAACCAATGATATTTTTGGTTTGAGCGCTGAAGTTATGCCTTCGCCTTTTCGACCTGGATACCACTTATTACATCTCGGGGTACAGACCAAACAATTAAGCGAGGCTGATCGTAAACCTTTAAACTTGGTAATCGTTGCTGATGTATCCGGATCGATGCGGTCGGACAATAAATTGCAAACGCTTAAGCAGGCAATGATAACACTCGTATCACAATTACGACCTGAAGATAAAATCGCGCTTGTGACTTATAGTGATTCAGCAGAAGTTGTTATTCCTCCAACAGAAGCTCGTAATGCTCAGTACATTAATCAGCTTATTCGACAATTAAACTCACAGGGCAGCACAAATGCAGCAGCAGGTTTGTACATAGGTTATGAATTAGCGAATCAAATGTATGACGCTGATCATAATAACCGAGTGATTCTTACCTCTGATGGAATGGCCAATGTTGGAAGTGTGCAGCCGGAAGAGATTTTAAAGGAAATTGAAAACTATAAAGAAAAAGGTATTTTCTTAACGACGGTGGGTGTTGGACTTGGAATGTATAATGACTTTTTGTTAGAGCAACTAGCAAATCAAGGTAATGGTAACTATTTGTACCTTGCTGACCAACAGGATATCCAGGAAGCTTTTGTTGATAAACTGACGCAAAACATTCAGACAGTCGCTAAAGATGCCAAGATTCAAGTGGAGTTTAATCCTGAAAAAGTATCGAACTATCGATTATTGGGTTACGAAAATCGTCACCTGAATACGCAAGATTTCTTAGATGGAAAAAAAGACGGCGGTGAACTAGGAGCTGGACATCGAGTGACGGCCGTTTACGAAGTAAAACTAACTAGCGTAGAGGAAGGCTTGGGCCGCTTGAAAGTGGCTTACAAAATGCCAACAAGTGAGAAAGTATTAACGATGGAAAAAGATATTCCAACGTCGGTAGTCCGTAACAATATCCTATTGGCATCTTCGGACACGAGATTGTCGGCGGCTGCCGCTGCTTTTGCTGAAAAATTGCGACAGACATACTGGTCTCGAATGTATAACTATCAAGACATTGATCAACTATTAATTTCTCTACCAGCTGACTATCAACGCAAATCAAAGGTACAGCAATTAAGTCAGGCTATTGAGCAAGCCGCCATGCTGGATCAACGTGTCGATCCCTATCAAGATTATGGTCCAGTTTCTACCATAGACATCGATCGAGTGCCATTACTGAAATAAAGCAATAATAGAAAGAGCGTTTTCATCAATTATGGTTACTAAGTCGATTAAAAAGTCAGCGCTTATTCCCCTCACTTTGTTGGGGGGATGTTTCTTTTTATGGTTATTGATTTTTGAATACCAGCAACAAAAAAATCTACTCGAAGCTAATCAGATACTGGTTGATGATGCATCACGCCGTTCGCTTGGCAGTTTACTTGAAAAGAAATTGAGTGTTTTTCCTGATAGCTATGCAGAGTTGAATATGAATTGGTCTAATTATGAACCAAATTTTGTATGGGTCCATAAAGGGAAACAAATTTTTCCACCTATTCCAGGCGATGTTGAATCTTTCTGGCAAACCTATTCAGAAAATATTAAAAGCAATCCATCTCAACATGCATCGGTATTAATGCAAGAGCGTATCAAGATTATCGAGGACATAAGTCGTTCATTGAATAACAATAACGATGATTATAAATCCAATAATGTAACCGAAACTTTGCGAACCGGTATAACGCGTTTTTTAGCTCATAAAGAAAATTACCGTTTAACGGTAACAGAAGAGCTCATATCTAATTTTATGGTGTTGGATATTGATACCTACCAACGCTGGAGCCCCGATTTTGTTGAGTCATTGTTATTTCGTGGATTTCGTTCAGAGACAACTAAAATACTGTCTGCTTTTCATTTGTTATTCGAAAATACCGATGCATTTGCAGCAAGTGACATTCGAATGATTGCGAATCAAATATCGGCTTATGCAGAAGCTGCCAATTTATCATTGGATCGTCTTCAACAAATGGTACAAGCTGTATTAAAGCCGACTTTACAGTTTAACTCTACCACATGTTATTCGAGCTGGATAATTAGCTCAGAAAGTGTAAGTCATAAACTGAATCAGGACGACTGTATTGTTTCAGCTCTTGATATGAAGTCGTTGGAAAATAAATGGACTTTATCCATGCAACAAACTGGGCAGTTAAGTGAGAATGACAGCATTGCTATCGTTTCGTCGAGTCTGCCAAACTCACTGAACGACATTGACATCAAGATAACAAAGGAATCTTGGCAAACTCAAGAGAATCAGCAGCGATTGTTTTTAATAGTAAAGATTGCATTGTTATTAATATTAACTCTGCTATCAATATTTGCCTTGTACTCTATTTTGCAACGACAAGCTCGCAAAGAACAATACATTCAGTTGAAGGAAGACTTTGTCAATTTAGTGAGCCACGAATTAAAAACACCGTTGGCGTCAATTCGATTAATGGCGGAAACTCTACAAAAGCGTTTGGATAAACAATTAAGCAGTAAAGACTATCCAGAAAAAATTCAGCGAGAATCTGATAGATTGTGGTTAATGGTCGATAATATTCTGTCATTCAATCGTTTACAATCTGAGCAGGTAAACTTAACTTTGTCTGATGTGAACTTGCATCAATTGATAAATGAAATCGCTGAAACTTTATCCTGTAATGTCATTGTTGAAAATCGTATCGATGACCACTATGTTGTTAAAGCCGATAGAGCGTTAATTAATTTGGTGTTTATGAATCTAATATCCAATGCAATAAAATATAATATAGAAGACAAAGTTCATTTAGTATTTGAGTTATCTAACTCAAATATATTAGTGACCGATAATGGTATTGGTATAGAGGAAAGTTTATGGAATGATATTTTTGACTCCTTCTTTCAAGCCAATGCTGAACACAAGAAAGGATTTGGATTAGGACTGCCTTTAAGTCGAAAAGTAATGAACTTGCATAATGGCTCTCTCGATGTTGTGGCCTCGAAATTGAAGTTGGACAGTACACAGCAACTATCGACGGGTTTTACTTCTGGTACTCAATGGCGATTGGTGTTTGGATAATATGACTGCAAGTATACTCATCGTCGAAGACGACGATAATTTAAGGGATACTCTCACAGACTTTTTAGAGTTAGAAGAGTTTACTGTGGTGCAATCGAGTGATGTGGCGAGTGCGAGAAAATTACTAAGTGAGCAATCATTCGAACTCGCAATTCTTGATATTATGTTGCCCGATGGTAACGGCTATGATCTGGCTTCCTGGATACGTGAACAGCAGATAGAAATAAGACTGCTCATGTTAACGGCTCGTGGTTTGGAGCGCGATGTGGTGGAAGGGTTTGAGTGTGGTGCGGATGATTACGTATCGAAACCTTACCGTTCACAAGAGCTTTTAATGAGAATTAAAGCATTATTAAGAAGGCCAGTCGCTGTTGTTGATTTAAACACCAGTAATATTAATAACCGTATTGTTAATTGGCGTTCTATGACAGTAACTTATAATGATCAAGAGCTTCATTTAACTCCTCGAGCTTTTAGTATTCTCAAGCTTTTGATTAACAATCAAAATGAAGTGCTATCACGAGATTCTATATTAAATGAATGTTGGGGAAAGGATGTCTATGTTGATAATCGAACCATCGATAATTTTATTTCGAACTTAAAAAAACAATTTGATTTCAATTCAGAAAATACATACTACATTAAATCTGTTCGAGGAATTGGTTACTGTTTAATGAAAAACTGATCCTATTACTTATCCACCACCTGAAGCTTCAATTATTTGTCCTTCCAATGCTAGTCGTTTTTGCACTAATTCACCTTTTTGTTTGCGTAACGCGCTGGTGGACTCTTGATTGTCGATAGCCAATATCTCTTGCTCAATTTTATAAACCTCTGTTGCAAGCGTTACAATTTTCTCGTTGTATTCAGTTTCGAGAGACTCTTTATATTTTTTAAACATTGCACTGAGTTGTAAATCTCTCGCTTGAAGGCAAGATAAAGCTTCTTGTTGGCTCATTCTTAATTGACGCAAATCGCTGTTGAGCTGTTTTTCTCGCGATTGAAGAATTATGATTCGAGTAGATTGATCTTGAAAATTTCTAGTCATCGCAATGAAGTCACCAATTATCGTTTTTGCATTTTCAACTTCTTTAGTCAACGATTGGTGGATTAGCTGGGTGCCTTCAATCATTCGTGCATAGCGTTTGTTATTTGATAAAACCTTATCTGAGTCGACAGGCTCTCCGGCTTCGTAATTATTTCTATTGAGTTCAATGGTTGAGCTGTGTTCTTCAATTGCATCTGAAAGCTGTTGAATGTATTGGACCGATTTTTCAAAATGCTCCATCAAGTTCATACCCTGTTCGTAGGCATGTCTTATCGCTTTAACTTCATCTTCAAGTTGTTCTACAGCGGAACTCGCTGTAATCCCTGACAGCTCACCAAAGGCATCCATACTCTTATTTAAGTCAACGATCAGTGCGTTAAGCTGCTCTTCATCCATTCCATCGTCAATTATATCGGCAAGCCGTAATGCTAGCGAACGAATGGTTTCCTTGCTTCTCTGTAAAGTAATCAACAATTCATCATACAAATTTTTGTAATGTTCACTCTCAGTCTCTCCTGTCATATTGCCTTCAGGTTTGGGTGCTTGAGTGTGACTTGATTCTTTGGTTTGAGGAAATAATTCGTTAGTAAATTGTTTTATCGAAGTTAACCATTGATCGAAGTTTAACTTTTCATCTTCCAGGCTTTCGAGTTCTTGCTGAATAAAGTGGCGTCTTATGGCGAGCATTTTGAGTTCGTCAGACGCAGAGGCATCAATCGAGCTTAAGTCCGGGGTTGGATTTTCAGCTCCAGGTTCCGATTCCGAATCAGTCTCGCCATCGTCGGACTCGGATGCTTCGGTCTCTGATTGAAGCGATTCGAGGTAAAGGTCTGTGGCTGCGAGCTGCTCTTCGAGAAACAATGATAGTTTACGAGAGTTGTCTTCTTGTTCTGTTTCTGAGGTTGACTGACGCTTTAATTTGGATACATCTCGACGGGCACGCATGAAACGTTTGCGAGCATTCTTAAGTTCTCGAAAGGTAAACCACAGCGCACCGCCCAATATTAAATTGAGCAATAAAGTAAGCTCTAACGCAATCAGTGCTGGAAGCGGAATATCAGGCATAAGCAGTCTAAAAGTTCCATATTATCAACTAATTATAGACAAGTTTAAAAAACAACCAATATATTGGTTGGAGCAGTGTTTGGGGAGCGTTAAGATCGCAGCAATTTAGCCTGGTTATGTTACAATTCAGCAAATTTAAACCTTGGGCATTTACACTATGAAACAAGACTTTTATCAACAGCTTCAGCAGCAAATAACCGAGTTACACGAAGAAGGTTTGTATAAAGAAGAGCGAGTGATTGATTCGCAGCAGCAAGCGGATATCCACGTTACCAGCGGTAAAAATGTACTGAATTTTTGTGCCAATAACTATCTTGGTTTAGCGAATGCGCCTGAGCTAATTGAGTCTGGGAAAGAAGGTCTCGATAAATGGGGCTATGGGATGGCTTCGGTAAGATTCATTTGTGGTACTCAGGAGATTCACAAAACATTAGAACAACGCATCAGCCAGTTTTTAAAAATGGAAGATACAATTTTGTATCCGTCCTGCTTTGATGCTAACGGTGGATTATTTGAAACCATACTTGGCCCTGAAGACGCAGTTATTTCCGATGCCTTGAATCACGCGTCTATCATCGACGGCATTCGATTGAGTAAAGCCAAGCGGTATCGTTACAGCAATAATGACATGGCTGATCTGGAAGAAAAATTAAAGCAAGCGGAAGCTGATGGTGCACGTCACAAGCTCATAGCAACCGATGGTGTATTTTCAATGGATGGCTATATTGCCAACTTACCTGCTATTTGCGATCTAGCAGACAAATATGGCGCCATGGTAATGGTGGACGACTGTCATGCGGTTGGATTTATGGGAGAAAAAGGTCGTGGAACGCACGAGTACTGCGACGTCATGGGGCGTGTTGATATTATCACCGGTACTTTAGGTAAAGCCTTGGGCGGAGCGTCGGGCGGATACACGTCGGGTAAAAAGGAAGTGATTGAGTGGTTACGTCAGCGTTCTCGTCCCTATTTGTTTTCAAATACTTTGGCGCCTGTTATCGCAGAAGCGTCGGTTAAAGTACTCGACATGCTCGAACAAGGCGATGAGTTGAGAGAAAAGCTTCGACGAAATGCACAATATTTCAGAGAGAAAATGAGCGCACTTGGATTTGAGCTATTACCCGGCGAGCATCCTATAATTCCAGTTATGATTGGTGATGCTGCTTTGGCTAAAAAATTCGCTGACCAAATGCTAGAAGAAGGCGTATATGTAGTTGGCTTTAGTTTTCCAGTTGTACCAAAAGGGCAAGCCAGAATTCGTACTCAAATGTCTGCAGCGCATGAATTGCATCATATCGATCAAGCTGTCGCAGCATTCGAAAAAGTCGGCAAAGCTCTGTCCATTATTTAATTTACTCAGTGAGAATCCTTTCATGAAAACATTAAGCAAAGCCAAATCAGAAGTTGGTATTTGGATGGTTGATCAACCAAAGCCAGAAGTTGGTCATAATGATGTTTTAATTAAAATTCGTAAAACGGCCATTTGTGGCACCGACATGCACATTTATAACTGGGATGAGTGGTCACAAAACACAATCCCGGTGCCTATGGTTGTGGGGCACGAATTTGTCGGAGAGATCGCGGCAATCGGCCAAGAAGTGAAAGGATTCAAGGTGGGTGATCGAGTCTCTGGAGAAGGTCACATCACTTGCGGGCATTGTCGAAACTGTCGTGCTGGGCGCCGTCACTTATGTCGAAATACTTTTGGTGTTGGCGTTAATCGCAGCGGTGCGTTTGCTGAGTATTTGTCAATTCCAGCAGAGAATGCCTTTAAAATTCCAGATGATATTTCAGACGATTTGGCATCGATTTTTGATCCTTTTGGTAATGCGGTTCACACCGCTTTGTCGTTTGATTTAGTGGGTGAAGACGTTTTAATAACCGGGGCTGGTCCAATCGGAATTATGGCGGCCGCGGTTTGTCGTCACGTGGGTGCTCGTCACGTTGTGATTACCGACGTCAACAAATATCGGCTCGACCTTGCGCTTAAAATGGGCGCGTCCAGAGCCGTGAATGTTGCTGACGAAAACTTAAAAGATGTCATGAGTGAACTTGGCATGACAGAAGGATTCGACGTAGGTCTTGAAATGTCGGGTGTTCCTTCTGCATTCAAGCAAATGCTTAATACCATGAATCACGGTGGCAAAATTGCCATGCTTGGAATACCACCAGGCGAAATGGGAGTTGATTGGAATCAGGTTATTTTTAAAGGTTTGGTCATCAAAGGAATTTACGGTCGAGAAATGTACGAAACCTGGTACAAAATGGTGAGCATGTTGCAGTCTGGATTGGATATATCTCCGATTATTACTCATCGATATTCGGTTGACGAGTTTCAACAAGGTTTCGACACCATGGGCTCCGGTCAATCGGGTAAAGTTGTTTTAGACTGGACTGCTCAAGCGTAGGTCTAAGTTTGCAGCGTTCAAAAACATAAAATTAAAAAGAGTAATAGCATGCAACAAACGCTGAATCTCTCAGATATCGATTGGCAATGGCGACATTATAATGCGCTAACGCGAGATGAAGCGGTTGCCATGTTTAAGCTGCGGCAAGATGTTTTTATTGTCGAGCAAGATTGTCCGTTTCACGATATCGATGGTATTGATTCTGAAGCGGAGCATTTATTAGGTTGGTATGATGGCGAGTTGGTTGCGACTCTACGGTTTTTTCATGAGTATCAACCTTACCAAGGACGCTGCTCAATTGGACGAATTTGTTCGTCACTTAATTATCGAAAATTTGGCGTCGGTCGAGCATTAGTCGCTGAAGGGTTAAAGCGAATTGATGAGCTCTATTCGAATAGAGAAACGGAAATCGGCGCTCAACTTTATTTAAAAAAGTTCTATGAGAGCTTTGGTTTTGTTCAATCGTCGGATGTTTACGATGAAGATGGGATTGATCACATTCATATGATCCGAGCAAAATTGGTTGAGTCATAAAATGAATATCGTTGGGCGATTAAACTCTGAAAGAGCAACTCTTGCTTTTGTTGACTACTTAAAAACGGTTGGTATTGATTGCCAATTCAAGAAAGAGGGCGATTCTTTTTTATTAGGCGTTCCGAATCAGTCCGATATTAATCGAGCGCAACTTGAACTTGAAACATTTTTGATTAATCCTAATTTACCAAAATACCGTGAAGCTTCGTGGGAAGCTGGGCGAGAACATAAATTATCTGGCGTAAGTGGTGAAAAGTTATTGTCGAAGTTCCTGGAGCGTTCTGGTCCAATTACTATCACTATAAGCTGTATTGCTATTGCAGTTAGTCTCATTACTGGATTCGGTACCAATGAAGTAACCAAACTATTTTTATTTGATGAAAGGGAGATCTTGAGCGGTGAAATATACCGAATGATTACACCTATTTTCATTCATTTTCCCGTGCTTGGTATCGTCTTCATGCACTTGCTTTTCAATTTAATGTGGTTTTGGGATCTTGGCGGAGTGATAGAGAGGCGTCTTAATAGCTTTACTCTGATTTATCATATTGTCACCATCGGAGTTCTTTCGAATTTCGCTGAGTACTTAATCCATCGAGATAAAATTTTAGCGAATTACGATTCTCGTTTCGGTGGGCTCTCAGGTGTTGTTTTTGGTTTGCTCGGCTATTTATTTTTACGTGGCAAAATTGACAAACACTTCGGTGTAAAATTAAATCCATCAATAATGACCTTTATGCTTATTTGGTTAGCTTTAGGATTTACCGGAATGTTGGGGTCAGTCGCAAATGCCGCTCATGCTGTTGGTCTGATTTCTGGCTTAGCTTTAGCCTGGTTTGATGTTAATGTTTTAAAGCTTGATCCTAAACGATAGACACTGTTCACTTTTAAGGTGTCCTGTCAGGCATAGTAAGTTTTATTTAACAGTTCATATAAAGGTTTATATAAACGTTCTTAAGGTATTTCAATGTTCAAACGTATTTCGATATCCGAAGCCAATCAGCTACAACAAGATAAGCAAGCCAATGTGATTGATATTCGAGATCCCCAATCCTACTCAAATGGACATATTCCAAAGTCATCGCACGTCACCAATGAGAATTTAGCTGAGTTTTTATCTCAAGCGGATAAAGCAAAACCTTTAATCGTGGTTTGTTATCATGGTAACTCGAGTCAGCCGGCTGCCCAGTTTATGACCGAGCAAGGATTTTCAGAGGTTTACAGTATGGATGGTGGTTTCGAAGCTTGGAAACTGCAGTATCCGGTAGATGTTGATTAAAGATGTCAGTTATTGATATATAAAACTGGTAAACAAAACATCATCAACGATTTCTTTGCCAGTTTCTTCTTTTAATGCGTTTGCCACTCGCATTTTGACTTTAGCTCTTATTTCATTTCTTTTCGATATGTCTTTAATGGTCTTTTCATCGAGCTCATTGATTACATCAATAATGGTGCTTTCGACTAATGGTTTATGGTATTCCAGATCATCTAAGCTTGCGACTGACGATACTTGAAGTTGCACATCGACAGTAACAAAACCAAGGCGTCTTGAGGGTGGTTTTTGGTAGTTGGTGATAATATTGGGATCGAGATCGAAGTAGTGAACCTCGGCTTTAGGTTCTTCAGGATTAGCTTCTTCAGCGGTAATAGCTGGTAAGGCTATTATCATAAAGAATAAAGCAAAAATGTATTTCAAGGTTAAATTCATCACAATGTGGTTTCGGTGCATCATGGTATTTTAGTATAGACGTGAATTTTGTGATCTCAACTCATGCAGGCTTCGCCCAGTGGATGAAAACAGATACAATGGCAAAAAACATTAATAAACAGTAGTCAGTGGAAATACCTTTGAAATTTGATTGGCTGAGCTTTACTGGCTCACTTACCGAAAAAATGGAGCAATGGAGCGGACAGCAGATGCAGGTCAAGGTACTTGACCAAGGCGTCAGGCCGGTATTTCCCGATGAGTCCTTGGTTTTGGGTATTCCCTGGCGTCAGTGGGCGTGGGTGCGCGAAGTCGATTTAGCTTTTAACGGTGTTTCGTGGGTCGTCGCAAGAACGGTAGCTCCATTAAGCTCATTGGTTGGCCAGGCAGCGCGATTACGTTTATTAAAACAGCAAGCCTTAGGGCCAATATTATTCAATCGATTAAAAGCTGAGCGGCGTGATATCGACTTTAGGTTAGTGGATAAGATTCAATGGTCACACAATAATCTTGATAAACCTTTGTGGTGTCGGCGATCACTGTTCCATATTTCAACTCGACCATTACTGCTAAAAGAAGTCTTTTTACCAGCGCATCCGCTTTATCATCAACTTAGAGATAATCATCAACAAGACGCCCACTGAGATGATGAGAAAAAAAACTAACGCCCAACTGGATTTATGGACTCGAATAGCTCGCTGGTGTTATCGAAAGGCTCCGCTGTTATTTACAAAAGTTCCGGATATCTATCGCGATAAAGTGCCAGCGCATGTTCGACGGCCATTAAATGCCTATGGTCAGTTAATGCGAATTGATAGACCAATTGGTGTATACCTATTGCTTTGGCCAACGTTATGGGCGCTGTTACTCGCGTCAGATGGCGCTCCGAATTTGTCTTTAATCGTTATTTTTACTCTGGGCACTTTTTTAATGAGGTCTGCTGGATGTGTGATAAATGATATTGCCGATCGAAATTTTGATGGCAAAGTTAAGCGGACGAAAAATAGACCTCTGGCACGAGGTACTGCTTCGGTACAAGAAGCGTTAGGATTATTTATTGCTCTAAGCCTTTGCGCGTTCGCGCTCGTATTAACGTTAAATCTTTTCACTGTTGCACTGTCATTTGGCGCAATTCTGATTGCGTCTATTTATCCATTTATGAAACGCCACACCTATTTTCCTCAAGTGATACTAGGCGCAGCATTCGCTTGGTCAATTCCGATGGCGTATGGGGCAGTGGAAGGAGAAGTACCGATAGAAGCCTGGCTAATGTATTTATCCACACTAATGTGGGTGCTCGCATACGATACCTTTTATGGCATGGTGGATCGAAAAGATGATCTCAAATTAGGAATTAAATCGACAGCGATTTTATTTGGCGATGCAGACTTACCGATAATTGCAGTTATTCAAACATTTTTTATTTTTGGAATGTTGTTATTAGGCGTGAGACTTGAACTTACCTGGCCATACTATGTCGGTCTTTTGTGTGCTGTTTGTTTAATGGCTTATCAATTTTGGATTACTCGAAAGAGAAATCCTGAACAGTGCTTTAAAGCCTTTCTGAATAATAACTATGTTGGACTGATTATCTTATTAGGAATGATCGGCCATTACGCCACTCGATAAAAATTCGCAGAGAAAGTTTTAGAATTAAAATTACAAAAAGATTACTCAATTAATCTTCGAGCCAGTCTCTTTTATCACTTAAATAGTTAGAATTAAATTCTGGCTCGACGATTAAAATGGCAATTAGCTCTCTTCACGCCAGCGCTTAACTGCCCAACGCGCTGTTTTTACTAGTCCTTCTTGTGTATTTCTGCTCAGCGTAGACATGACCAGTTGCTGTAACTGCGGAACACTGCCGCTAATTTCCAGATCACCGCTGTCTTTATTTTTAATAAAGCCCTGGCGCCTCAAGGTACCAACAATTTGTTGGAATAACGTTTTATCAAAAGATTCTGGAGCATAAATCGAATACAGCGCGGCAATGCGTTGTGCTAATTTTTGACTTTGCGCTTCGAGTTCAGCACGTCGAATCGATCCGGTACCCGCATGCGTTGCCAATAATGTTAGCGTAATACCATAGCGCTCTAGAGTTTCTTTTAAAATGTCAGCTAACAACATGAGCGACGAATACTCTTCACTTTCGATCGGAGGGCAAATTAAATCTTCACCGTGGGCTTCGAGCAGTTTGTGATCGGTTAAAAACTCAATAGTTTTATCCAGCGTTTCTTCTAGTGATTTGTCGTCACAGTTTAAAAATAATTCGCGTTTAAGCAATGGATAAATCGCTGTACAGGCTGCTTTTAATTCGGGACGTTTATAGCTAGAGGTTTGTCTAAAACAACTGGCTATCAACGATGGGAGTGCGAATAGATGAATAATATTATTGCGGTAGTAGGTCATTAAAACCGCCGAACGTTCATTGATTTGGCATAAATTGCCCAAAGGATTTTGAAACTCGTTAATCGCTCCAAGTTTTTTAGCTTCTTGTAAAATATCATCAGCTGAGTCATAGGCACACACGCTATCTGAGCTGTAAATATTTTTGTTCAAATAATCGAGGTATAAATCCAGCTGTTCGGTTAACTCTCGAACACCTAAAGTGTTGCGTTGAGTGGATAATAAAATCAGACTGGTTAAATTCACACAATTAACCACACAACTGTTGTTAATGTTTGTCATGCTTTGTTCGCCGAGAATGGTTGCGAAATCGGATAACCAAGTCGGACGTTCTTTGCCGGATTCTGATTCCCAGTCGAATTCGCTGTTCTTTAACCATTGTTCTAAATCCAAAGGTTCAGCAAAGTTGACATAAACCTTTCCATAACGTTGCTTAAGTTGATTACGAACTTTAAGCAATTGCCCCATGGACTCTTTCTTCTTCTCTCCACCTTGCATTTCTTTTAAATAGCTTTTGCCTTCCATCATGCGTTCGTAACCGACATACACCGGAACAATTTTGATTGGCTTGCGACATCCGCGCAAAAAGTTTTGCACCATCATTCCCATCATGCCGGTTTTCGGTTGAAGTAACCGGCCAGTACGACTGCGACCACCTTCGGGGAAAAATTCTACTGGAACACCTTTATTGAGCAATTGATGGAAATAAGCATTAAATACAGCAGTATATAATTGGTTACCACTAAAGCTTCGGCGAATAAAAAATGCTCCTCCGCGACGGAGTAATCCACCGATGGGCCAGAAGTTTAAGTTTATTCCGGCTGCAATATGCGGTGGTACCAGTCCTTCGTAATAAAGCACGTAACTTAACAATAAGTAATCGATGTGACTGCGATGACAGGGCACATAAATTATTTCATGTGAGCTGGCAATGTCTCTGACTCGCTCGGCATTATAAACTTGAATGCCGCCATACATTTTATTCCACAACCAAGTTAAAAAAGAGCTCATAAAACGAACCATTTTATAACTGTAATTCGAGGCAATTTCGTCAGCGTATTTTAAAGCTTGTTTTCGCGCTTTATTATAGGGGAGTTTCTTTTTCTTTTGTTCGCGTTTAATTGCATCTATTACGTCATCGTTAGCAAGCAAGCTAGTGATCATTTGCTTTCGGTTGGCAACTAAAGGACCCATTGCCGCTGTCCATTGTCGATGAAAATAAACACGCAAAATACGAATCAGTTTTAGTGTTGCTGTTCCATAGGAGTGCGAAGCGCGTAACTTTTCAAGTTGCACCGGTCGGCCAAACTGCATAAAGCTGTTGCGGCCTTGAAACAGTAATATTAATAACTTTCTGAACGGCGTTGCGCTCTCACTATCGGTCAACAATACGCGAAGCAGAGATTTTTCCTTGCCGGGATTTCTGCCCCAGTAAATGGACACAGGAACCAACTGCACATCATCGTTATTGTCTTGGTGCTGTTCTAAAAGCTGTTCCAGCAATCGAGAGTACTTTGTGATTGTTGACTGGCGTCGGCCAAAGATTGCTTTATGTTGAATAAAGAACACACCGCCATTTTTGATCGATTGATCAGATGCGCTTAAATACTGAGGTTCAGGCAAGCCAAGCCGTTTACATTCTGATTGCAACATGGTGTAGCTTGAGGTTGATCGAGTACGAAGAACGTAATAAATCGGTTTGTCTAAATCTAACTCTAACGACTCGATAGGCTGCTCAGGAATAGCTTTAATTCTTACCAGCCATTTGAGTGGCAACTTAGCTAATGCAAAATATAAGTTTCGAATCATTTATTTACTCATTTTTGTTTTACTAAAAGATCACTAAATTCAAAGTTCTCTAAGCTGAAACTTCTTTTTATTAAAACTTTTTATATCAATACTTCTAACGGATAAGGATGACTTAAAAAATCTTTAGGGCTTGCTGTATAACCGTAGGCGCCAGACTGAAAAACAGCAACAAGATCGCCAATTTCAACATCTGGGAAAGTCATGTTTTTCGCCAGAATATCTAAAGGTGTGCATAAAGGTCCTACGATATCCGCTTTAATGCTGTCGTTTTGATCCATTTTGTTTGCAATTTTTACCGGGTAATTTTTTCGGATAACCTGACCAAAGTTTCCTGATGCGGCTAAATGATGATGCAAACCGCCGTCGGTAATGATGAAGGTATGGTCTCTTGATTGTTTTACATCGACAACTTTACTGACAAAGACACCGGATTCTCCAACCAAAAATCTTCCCAGCTCTAAAATAATTTCAGTGTTGTTTAATTGAGTTTGATACTCTGCGAGTAAACGTTTCAAATTTGCCGCAATTGGCTCGAGCTCAATCGAGGTTTCACCGGGAAAATAAGGAATCCCTAAGCCACCACCAATATTCAAGTGCTGTAATTTTAATTGCAGTTGTTCTGCGATTTGAATCGCGAGTTCGAGTATATGTTTGTGAGCCTCAATAATCGCATGCGCTTGTAAATTTTGGGAACCGGTAAAAATATGTAAGCCATTAACATTTAAACTTGGATGTTTAAGCAACTCGGCAATGGTATCGACTTGTTCAGCATCAATTCCAAACTGTTGCGGACCTCCCGCCATCTTCATGCCTGACGATTTTAAATCAAAATTGGGATTAATTCGTAAAGCAATGTTAGCTTTGTACTGATGGTTTTCACACAATGAAATAATGCGTTTGAGTTCAGTCTCTGATTCGATATTTATGGTAATGCCTGAGGCTATAGCCATCAAAAGCTCATTGACTTGTTTTGCTGGTCCAGCAAAGCTCACTTTTTCAGGATTGATACCGCTATTGAGTGCTACGGTTAACTCTTTGCCAGAGGCAACGTCAAGACCGTCTACCAGAGGCGTTATATAATCCACTAACGCTGGCATCGGGTTTGACTTGATGGCGTAATGTAATGATATATCGGGGCCAAATGCTTGGCGCAATTCTGATACTTTAGCTTCAATCACCGAACGGTCGTAAGCAAAAAATGGCGTTTGCCCGACTCGATGAATCAATTGCGAAATGGGCAATTGATTTATCAACAAGTCACCCTTTTGATGCTTGAAGTATAGTAACGGTTGATGTTGAGGTTTCTCCGCCATGAGCGCTTGGTTCCCAGTTAAGTGACAATCGGATAAGGTTTACCTAACCCGATTTTTAACCATTAAAGTGTTCGGCATGCGTTTTACTTAAGCCTGCTCGATCCAGCTTCCCATTAGGATTTTTGGGAAGTTGATCGTACCAGAATATTGCTTGTGGCATCATAAAATTTGGCAGCTGTGCGCGACAGCGTTGCAGTACCGCTTGCTCTAATTCTACTTTTTCGCCGGAGCCCGCAATGGCTAAGCAGACTGCTTGCCCTAATTTAGGATGTTCGAGACCAAAGGCGGCAATCTCTCTAAGTGCTGCTAGATGATAAAGTTCATCTTCGATTTCTGCTGGGCTAATACGGTAACCCGATGACTTAATCATTTCATCCTGACGACCGGCAAAGTATAGATAACCTTGCTCATCTTGCATCACGGTATCTCCAGACCATACAGCAATTTCGTCTTTATCGATGCCAAGTTGCTGGCATATCAACTCAGGCAAAGGGCGGAATTTCTCTGCTGTTTTTTCTGGTGCCTGCCAGTAACCCATGGAAACATGAACGCCACGATGGACTAATTCGCCAGGCTGATTGGCTTCACATAGCTCACCATCAGCATTTATAACCAATAACTGGGCATTTGGAATAGCCTTGCCAATTGACGTGGGGCGCTTCGTCACTTGATTGGGTTCCAGATAACTGCTTCGAAAGGCTTCGGTTAAACCATACATTAAAAACGGTTTTGCAGCTGGCAGCTTTGTTTGCAGCGTTTCGACTACCTTAGGTGGCATAGCTCCGCCGCTGTTGGTGAAGTAACGGATTGATTGAGCTTCTTCTGGCCAATCAAGATCGGCCAACTGTATCCATACGGGAGGAACGGCAGCTAAACCAGTAATTTCATATTTGACTACGGCTTTAATTACATCTCTTGGTAACAAATAATCGAGCAATACGACAGATGCTCCGGTCAAAAAAGCGGTGGTCAATTGGCTTAAGCCATAATCAAAACTTAATGGCAGTAATGCAAGCAGTCGATCCTCGGCTGAGTTCTCAAGATAGTGAGCAACGCTTTTCGCGCCTTCCACCATATTCAGATGAGACAACATGACACCTTTGGGTTGGCCAGTGCTACCAGACGTGTATAACAATGCGGCGAGATCTTTACTAATTCGGCGATGCGGCTCAAGCTTTGTTTCACAAGTCGTTTGCAGCCATTGCTCAGTGTTGTCGACTGTCTTATCAATCAATATCACGGTTAATGAATTGCCATCGGCGAACTCTGGTTTTATCTGCTCATAGCGAGTGGATGATGTCACGAGCACTCGAGCTTGTGAGTCATTTAAAATATGACTGACCTGTTTGGGCTTTAACTGAGGATTAACCGGTACCATAACACCGCCAGCTTGCTGCGCACCAAACAAAGCGATAACAGTTTCGAATTGTTTTGGAAGGTAAACAGCGACGCGATCACCGCTTTGCAGATCGAGCGACAACAATTGCTGGGCAAACGCTTGCATTTGTTGATCGAGTTGTTGGTAAGTGAGTTGTTCAGTTTTATGAATCAACGCAATTCGACCAGGTGAGCGTTTGGCAGTCTGTTCGATTAATTGGTGCAACAAATCAGTCATGAGTAACACCCGAACGTGTTTCAAGTGTCAATAAAAGGTCAAAAAGGCTCATTCAGTTGAGGGTCCGAATATCCTGTAACTCTTTGATAAAAGGTTATTAATTGGCATATTTAGGCGCATAGTGTAGCATGCATCGATATAAACGTCAGTAATCAGAAAAGGACTGCCATGCGGCGTGTATTGGGCGTAGTCATTATTATCATTACCTATGGCTCACTTTACCCGTTTAACTTTAACTTCAGTTTGTTTGCTCAAGAGCCCGGATGGGAGTGGTTTTGGGATCTCAGTTACCGAACATCCCGTGGTGACATACTGGGTAATGTTTTGTTATTTGTTCCTGCAGGCTTTTTCGGTTTTATGGTGGGTCGGTCCCGGCTTGCCCAAAGTCAATTTGTGAATAATCTATCGCTGTACTCGCCTTATGCTTTTTCAGTAATAGTGTCTTTGATACTTATTATCGGCAGCAGTTTCATTTTTGCTACTTTGCTACAACTACTACAAATGGCATTACCAACACGGGTTGCCAGCATGAGCGATACCTGGGCGAACGTGATTGGCTCGATAGTCGGTGCAACCATTGCAGTAATAGTATTGGCGGTGTCTAAAACATCATTAAAAGACGATCGCGTTGACCTGATGGAAAGAGTCATTCCGATTTTTTTAGTGTTTTGCTGGCTAGGTTTTTTATTATTTCCATTTATTCCGTCATTAAGCCTTGAGCAGTTTCAATTCAGTTTTCGTCCTTTGATGCACTGGCATTTATTAACGCCATTTTATTTGATTGAAGCGTGGCTCTATTGGTCTTTATTTTGGTGGTTATTGGATATTGCACTGCCCGAGCAGTTCACGCTCTTAAAACGCTTGTTACTATTGCTCCTTATCATGCTGCTGCAAGCATTGTTGTTAAGAAATATTATTGCATTACCTGGTTTGATAGGCGCGTTAACAGCCGTTTTGTCGTATCAATTTTTGAGTCGAATTCCTGTCGCCGTTTTGGTGGGTATGATTGTGGGATGGTTACTATCGGCGCTTTGGTACCCATTTCAATTTCACAGTGTACCATCGGATATTACGATTATTCCTTTTGCTAACTTTTTTCACAGTAACACCTGGAATAACAGTTCGATGCTACTGCACACTGTTTTTCTATTGGGTTCGGCCGCGTTTCTTATTACTCGGCACCCATTTGAAAAACGAAAGCAGTTCTATTGGTATGCATGGATGTTGATTGGCAGTGTCTTCTTGATTGAGCTAGGTTTACTCTGGTTTGATAACGTTCGGGTAGACTTCTTTCATACTACAGTACTGCTATTGTTGCTGGTCGCGTTCGACCGTTATTCTCAAAGCATTCGAAGACAAGAGTCCTACGCTTAGCTGCGTTGATGTTAGTCGCCTCAGTCTTTCTATTATCTGGATCGGAAATAAACAGTGAAATTGTCATAACTGTGTAAAAAATGAACGCTAATCTAGCATCATATGAACAGTTACCAGGGTTGCCGTGATGATTGACAGCTCAATTGATGATGTTGAAATTCAGTTTTCAATTGCTAGCCAGAATGAACATCATTCGTACGCGTACCGAGCGCTTGCTCAGGCGCTCGATCAAAACTTTACACTTCGCCGCCGTGAACAGCTCGACAGTTGGCTAATGCGACACTGTTACGATTTAAAGCAAGGAGAGCTTTGGGAAGCCAAGCATTATTCAAAAAACTGGCTGGAAGAATACCAAAAGGTCATTCATGAACTACTGGAGCTTGGCGTATTCTACTCTGATGCTTACCAAGTAAGGCTTTATCATCGCTATGTTGACACCGGCCGTATTACACAAGAGCAACAGGCTAAGGTACACCAGACGATGCTAGCTCAATGGCAACAATCTGATCACTCGACGCCGGTGAAAAGTGCAAAAGTGAGTAAAGTGGTTTTGTTGATAGCCATAAGTCTTCCGCTGTTTTCATTGATTTCGTTATAATCCGAACTCGTTTTGTTTATAGGAAATAATGATTATCAGTAGATCGTCGGTTAGTGGTTTAAAGCAACTGCAATTATCGTTGGCTTCGCAAATCAATTTGAGCAAACTCTCAGCAGGTTCTTGGAACAGCGATGATATGTGTCGCCGCTTTCCAACAGTTGCCGGAGTAGATGTTGGAATTAACAACGAGTCTGGAAAACTTAAAGCGAGCGCTGTTCTGTTCGACAGTCAAACTCTGCAAATCAAAGAGCTAGCAATATTCGAAGCTTTGCCGACCATTCCCTATATTCCCGGTTATTTGTCATTTCGAGAGCTACCTGTTGTATTGGGGGCTTTAAATAAGTTAAGTGAGTTACCTTCAATGATTTTGTGCGATGGTCAAGGCATTGCACATCCCAGACGTTTTGGCATCGCGTCTCACTTGGGCGTTGAACTTGATTTACCAACCATAGGTGTTGCAAAAAAACGACTCGTAGGGGATTTTGTCGAACCATCGAATACTTTATTTGCATCGACTCCTTTGCAATTTAAAGATGAAACTGTTGGTCTGGTCATTCGTACCAGAGTTAATGTAAAACCAGTTTTTGTATCGCCAGGGCACTTAATGTCGGTTGAAGACGCCGGTAATTGGGTGTGCTATTATTCGCGCGGTTTTAAACTACCTGAGCCAACGAGGATCGCGGATCAAGTTGCCTCTTCTCGTCTTTCAAAAAAAATGCTTCACGAATTAACTGCTGTAGGTTTACAACATGACCTTTAATATTAAATACGTATCTAATTTTGTCTTTACGTTTTTTACTTTTCTGTTTTTCTGTTTGCCTTTGGTGGCGAACGATCATAAACCCAAAAATGTCATCTTAATGATTGGCGATGGAATGGGACCGGGACAAATAAAAGCTCTGCGCTTAAAGTTAGACTCTCCGAAAACGGACAATGTAGATCCGTTATTTTTCGATCAATATCTAGTTGGAACATTGACGACCGATCCTATCGGAAAAGTCAATGGTGAAGAGAGAGGGCAGGCACACAGCAAAGATGTATTTTTAGTGACCGATTCTGCCGCCTCTGCAACTGCTTACAGTGCCGGCGCAAAAACATTTAATGGCGCTTTGGGTATTAATGATAAATTGGAAAGAAAAACCACAGTACTTGAACACGCAAAAAAGCGTGGCAAAAAAACAGGATTAGTAGCCACCGCACAAATTACTCATGCGACTCCTGCTGCCTTCATCGCACATGTTGAAAGTCGTCGCGAGTATAACGCCATTGCGGATTCTTTTGTTGATAACCGCTTGAATGGAGAGCCGGTTATCGATGTATTTTTAGGTGGTGGAATGTCTTACTTTAAGCGTGAGGATCGCGATTTAATTTCAGAGCTGGAGCAATTAGATTTCACTATTGTTACAGACAAGAAACAACTCAACCAAGCGTCAGGTAAAATTGCAGGATTGTTTGGCGATATCGCAATCGCTCCAGTTATGGAACGAACGGACAATGATCCTTCTTTGGCAGAGCTAACTACCTCTGCGATCCAGCAGCTTAATAATGAAAAGGGATTTTTCTTAATGGTTGAAGGCAGTCAAATTGATTGGTTTTCTCACGATAATAATATTGCCGGTACGGTATCGGAAATGGAAGACTTTGCCGACGCAATTAAAGTAGCAATCGATTTTGCTAAAAAAGATGGTGAAACAATAGTGTTGATTACTGCTGACCATGAAACTGGCGGTTTATCGATTGGTGCTCGATATGAAGGTGAAAATTATTACGAGTTTAATATGGGGCCTATTCGACGCTTAAAGCAGTCTTTAAATGCGCACACCAAAATAGTGCACAAAGACAAATCGCTATCGACTTTCTTAAATGAAACGGGAATTGAGTTAAATAAAAAGGAAGAAAAAGAATTTAAAAAAATTAAGGAAGACGGATTTGAAGAAAAAAAGATTTCGAGATTTTTATCGGATGTGATTAATCGAGCGACACGTACCGGATGGACTACTCGTGGCCACACTGGCGTTGATGTGTATTTGTACGGGTTTGGACCTGGTTCAGAAGCGTTTCGAGGCGTCAATGATAATACAAAAATTGGTCAAACCTTGCATCAGTGGCTGGAGTTGCATTAAGGTATAGAAAAACAATAGGACCTTCACCATGAACTCAAAAATTGTTTGGACTGATATAACAGTTCCAAATGCTGAGGGTTTAAAGGATTTCTACAAAGAAGTAGTGGGATGGGAATCTGAACCCGTTGGCATGGGGGATTACGACGACTTTAATATGAAGTCTAATGGAAATGAAGACCCTGACGCTGGTATTTGCCATGCTCGAGGCTCGAATTCAGATATCCCTCCAGTATGGCTTGTTTATCTCGCGGTAGATGATTTAGTTGAGTCATTAGCGGCCTGTGAAAAGCTCGGTGGCAAAATACTAAAACCGGCAACTAAAAACGGAAAGTTTGCGATTATTGAAGACCCTGCGGGTGCTGTGTGCGCGCTCTATCAAGTGTCGTAAACTTTGCTTATCTTTTAGTGAGAACTCAATGAAAAGCCGAATCGCAATAACCGCTTGCTTAACTCTTCTGCTCACAAGTGGTTGTGCATGGCTTTTAACGCCCAATGTCGAAACAAAAATAGAGTCGCTAAAACCTGGACAATATAAGCTCGATCCTGAACACACTACAGTATTGTTTAAAGTCAAACACTTGGGTTTATCGACTTACGTCGGACGATTTAATGAGTTCGACGCAAGCTTAGATTTTGACCCTAACAATATGTCTAAAACGCGGCTGGATGCTCAAGTTAAAATTAATAGCATCGATGTTAATAATAAAGATTTAGAAGAAACACTTCGTGATGATGACTGGTTTGATAGCCAACGTTTTCCAGTCGCGTCTTTTAAAACGCTTTCTGTATCGCCCGGTGAAAACGGTAATTTTATTTTTAATGCTGAATTAACGCTAAAGGGTGTTACTAAACCAATTTCACTCAATGCCACCTTTAATGGCGGAGCCAGTAATGTTCTTACTGGCTATTATACGCTTGGTTTTTCTGCGCAAGGCTCTTTAAAGCGAAGCGAGTTTGGTATAGATACCGCAATACCCATGGTGAGTGACAAGGTTGATATCGAAATATTTGCCGAGTTCCAGAAAAAGTAAATCAACCTCTACACTTGCCCGTAAAGCTTTCGAAATTGTTTTGGTGGTAATTGAAACCGCGTTCGGAAGGCTCTGGTAAACGAACTTTGATCCAGATATCCAAGTGAGCTGGCAATTTCTATTAGTTCCAAATCTTTTCTGACTAATAATTATCGAGCATTTTTCTATGAGTCATTGAATATGAACCGCTGATTTTTTTAAAAATTGGATTAAAGTTGGTGATTCAAAGGTTAGCGAAAGAGAATAGTTCTATTAGAATAACCAGAAATGAAGGGTTTATTAATAGTATTTGAAGAAATATTTAGGCTTTAGCTTTGTTAGATGAAACTAGGAATGTCAATTAACTATTCTTAATTGTAATGAATAAAATGAAATATTCTAAAATTTGAAATGTTACAGTCAAAAATATTCACCAAAATTAGAAGCATCATGAATGTGCTTCTAATTTTGGTGAAACTCTAAAGGTCTTTTATAAGTTTACTGCAAAAAAAGCAGAATAACTTAAGCATTGCGCCTTCTCAATTTTACGCCTGCTAATAAAAGAACCAAAGTATAATATATTGATCCTCCAGATTTCTTTTTCGCTTTCACAATCACTGTTCTAGTGACTGGAGATGCAGCATTGCCAGCGTCATCGCTGACTTGGTAAGTAAGAATATACTCACCTGTTACGTTTGTATCTACAATTCCAGTAACTATAATACTTTCAGATAAATCACCATCATTGTTATCTGTTGCAGTAGCTCCTGGATCTACAAAAGTGTCCCCTAGTGTAATAGTAATACTCGCTTGCCCTTTTAATGTAATAACTGGGGCTTCTAGATCTGTGGGCTTCGAAACAGTTACCTGTACATTGTCAGAAACTTCTCGCTCACCATCACTAACGTAAACTACAAAAGTTAAACTTGTTTCTTGTTCTCCGTCGGGAATAGTGAATGATAGCCTAGCACTCGAATTCGAGCCTAAATCTAAATCAATGTCACCATAGTATTCCCAACGATAGCTCAAATCTTGGTCTTCAGGGTCAGAGGCTTCAGCTATAAGTTCTATAGTATCGCCATAATAAACTTGACGGTCCGATCCAGCATTTAGAACTGGCTCGCTATTGTATCCGTACACATTGAATGACTTTGAGACTGAAATTGAACCGACTCCATCACTTACTGTGAGTTCAAGTTCTGCATTCGAGTGGCCTAACAATGACTCCAATGCTACAACATTAGGTTCGAGTATGTTCGGATTGCTAATAACTAATGTTGGACCTGACAATTGTTTCCACTCAAAGGTCAAGGAGCTACTGTCAAAATCTATAACTGTCGCAGATAAGGTATTAACATAGTCGTCATAAATATAATCTAAATGATTAATAGAAACTAACGGTAAGATGTTTTCTCTTTCAGTGCCATTGGGCCGAATTGAAGTTTCGCATGTATAAGTCGTTGAATAATCATCATTAACAAGCGCAATATCGCCAAACCAACAAACCAGATTGTACCAATCGAAGTCATTCGATTGTTCCACTAGATATTGAATAGTTTCATCCAGTTCTTGATTAAACAATTCCTTAGCATTAGGAGATTCCGTTTCTAACTTCCCTGTGCATCGAATTCGTTTTTCTAAACTTGATGCATATTCAGTACATGCAGCATCAGTTAGTGAGGTTTGGTTCACTAAAAGCTCTTCCACAGTCGTAAGTGAATCGAATTCTAATGAGCGAGCTGGAATGTATAATGTTGAAGGGTTATTTAAACTTTCCAGATTAGCTATTGCATCATCGATAAACACTTGAAACTCAGCTTCTAACTCCGAACTATTTGCAATTGAATCAATAAGTGCATCGAAAGAGTCAACATTATTATTTCGAATTGCATCGAAAATACTTGTGATTTTTTCATTATGATGTTTATTTAAAAAATCAACGAGCAGCGCCCCGTAACGGTAGAACTTAAAGCCGCCACTGTAGCCAGAATTAACAACTTCTGATATAGAAAGTCTTGTTGAGTCGTTTGCAATCTGACTAACAATAATATTTCGTTGTAAAACGCCATCGTATTGCGTTGAATGAGCAAGGTATTCAGCGGATCCTTCGTTTAGCCAGGTAATGCGATTATTCTCGTAAAATACTGTTTCACCGAAAACTCCATGAATAGAGAATCGTGCTTGAAGATAATGAGTATATTCATGTCGAAATAACTCTTCTAGACTATATATACTGTCTTGTTCCGTTCGGTCATAGGTATAAAAGGTTCCATCTTGCTCAATATATATTCCACCATTATCTGTATCGATACCATTCAAAAAATATTGATACAAGTCATAAGAATTGGGTGAGTCATAGATAACCATTGTTAAAGTATCATTTTTATCGTCTGGCAGAGGTTGGTCGTTTTCCGTTAATCGAAAGAACTGTGCTTGTACCTGTTTCGCTGCATAATAAAGCGACTCAACTTTATTTAATTCAAGTGCAGTTCGAACAACCATTTTTCCATCATCAAACTTAAATGTATTTGGGAATAATCTTTGCTCTAGCTCAGGCTTTACTGCTTCTTTACAAATGTTATATGCTGAAAATTGATTACAATCACTCCATCCATTTATTGAAGTAGCGACCGACATCCAAAGGTAGGAAAATCGTTGCTCTTCTTCGAGTAGCTTATTAATTAGTTTTTCAGTTTGGTTTATAAAAATGTCGAAGCCATGCATTTTTCCAATATAGAAAAATGTATTATAAATTAGATATTCATAATCGCCGTCTTCTACGGTTGATAACCAATTTCTGTTAGCTGCCACCTCAAGCAAGCCAATTAATTCATTATCATCTTCTATAGCAGCTCTAAATCTTTCTCGGTGCAATCCGCGCTCTAGCATCGTATAAAAGAAGCTATTGTATACATTGGTCCAACGATATTGTTGTAGGAAGCTCTCGTTGAAGCGGGTTAGTAATTGCTTAAACATTGGGATGAACTCCACGCGTGACTCTGATACATCTATTAACAGAAACCACTCGAATACTGCATTTGCGTGAGATTCATCATTCAAAGTCCAAAATACATCTGACTCGTAAAATTTGTTCAACACTGACAGGGTAGCCGCGCGTACTTCGGGAGTGAACTCGTCCCAGCTGTATAGTTCTGAGTCATAATACCGATTATAGTAGCCAGCTCTAAGTATTGATAACAGTCTGTCTAATATATCAGCATGTTCTATTGCGTAGTTCGTAGTTCGCGAAACGAGCTCTTCAGCTATTAAGATGATGCGATCGGAGGTATAAAAGTCAGACAATAAATCAGCATCACCATAAAAGAATTCGCTTACACAAGTTTGCTCCAAACCAATGAGGTAATCTGCAAGCTCAACATCTGGAATAGCGACTGCTTCATTTAAGTCGCAGGCTTTAATAGGTGCTTTTGCATGAATTCGTGAATTTGGCACTGTTTCACGCGACTCTGATAATATATCCTTTCCCGCATTTTGAGCTAAACCTGCTGGTTTAGAGGGTTGTAAACCATTGGTAAATCTGTTTAGTGACTTGCCTATGGTTAATTTGTTTTGTTCATCATGGTAGATAGTTGACCAGCTGTTTAAGCTCGTCATTAAAACTAAAAGTAGTGTAATTGTTCTAAGCATTTTTTTTTCCAAATGTTTCTTATTTAACTTGATAAGAATTTTATCAATGAAAAATCTCAGAATCTTTATACAAAAGTGACATCAGATAGTAAATAAACGACATGGAAGGCTTAAACTATGGGTAATATTCACAAATGCCCTAAAATTAATAAACTTTACAAAGTTACCTGTTTACTTTGGCTCTGCTTTGTATTTGTGCCACTTCAGGCAGTCAACTTGAAAAGTTATACGACTAATGATGGATTATTGCAGAATTCTGGAACCGCATTTGTTACTGACAACGATGGATTCTTATGGATAGGAACCGAGTTGGGAATTTCAAGATTCGACGGATATGAGTTTCAATCTTATCCTATAAAAGATAGAAATTTTGAATCCGTACCTTTTAGTAGTGTTAATACGCTTTATTTAGATGGTAATAATACCGTCTGGGCAGGATTGCATGTCGGTATTGCGAAATTAGATCGATCTCAAGAGATATTTAAAGTTCAGCCCTCTAGAAGAGATGCAAAACAAAGTAATGAAAAAGAACTTATTCCATTTCAGCCCTCATCGGTTATCGGGATAGAAGAGTCGCACAACAAGCAACTATGGATAGGTCACTCAACGGGTTTCTTTGTAAATAGTTTATCTGGGTGGATTTACGACGACGCAGGGCTTGAAGATCAAGAGTACTTGTCCTCTTTCATTTGGTTAGATGATTCGTGTTTGTTGGTTGGTTCTGATCATCGACTTTATCGCTATTGCCCCAAGTCTAGGACAATCGAAAACCTACTATCTTCAGAAGCTATCTTTAGTGAATCAAATCATTACTATCCCACAACAATGCTAAAAGATAACGACGGCATAGTTTGGATTGGAATACGTCATCATGGTATTTACAAATATAATCCAATCACCAATAAAATAAGCAAGTTTGATTTGAATCTCTCTGAGCATAATCGACTTGAAACTTCTAGAATTATTCAAGACTCAAACCTTAATTTATGGGTTGGTTCATATGATCAGGGATTATTCAAAGTTAATAAAGAAAGGAGAGAGTTAGTAAAAATAGCGGAGCAGTCAATACTAAGTTTAATGTCTTCTGATAATGGAGACGTTTGGATTGGAACTTATCGCGAAGGTCTTCGATTGTATAGCCCCAGCCTAAATAGGTTTAAGCACTTACACCCTCAAACTCTTTCGAATAATTCAGTGAAAAGCAATAATGTAGTGGCTACTGAGATAGATGGCAAAGGTCGAATTTGGACATCAGTTTCTAATGAAGGTGTCATGGTGTTTGAAAATGAGCAACTTGTTGAGCATTTCAATATAGCTAACGGACTGTTAAGTAATGATATCACAGAAATAAAACAATCCCATGATCAGAAAATTTGGCTTGCTAGCTTCGAAGGTATAACCATTTATGATTTAAATACTCAAGAGTTCAGTTATTTAACATCGAATTTAGTCAACATGTCTTTTCTGAAAAACTCTGCTTTTTTTGGACTAACATTTGATAAGAATGGACATGCTTGGCTGTCTAAGTGGCAAGGAGGTCTATATAGAGTTAATGACAATTCCGTGGATCATTTTGATAGTGAGTTTTTTGATAAAAGCTACAGGTATACAAACACATTTCTAGACCATGATGAAAATCTATGGGCTATACATGAGTCAGGTTTGAGTAAGTTTAATTACAACTCTCAGACATTTGAACACTATTTGGTTCCTAATCAAAACCGGCCTCTTGCTGCGTATGAACATTTCTTGACAAAAAATAATAAAATATACCTGATATCAAGGACCGCTATTTATATATTTGATTTCGCAAAACAAACATTTGAAAATTTAGAAGATCCATTATTCATTGATGACTATACCATATATTCAGGATTTGAAGGTAAAAATGGAGATTTATGGCTTGGAACTGAAAGAGGGTTGATTAATTTTGATGATGGTATAGTGAAAGAGTATAGCCTAATCGATGGTATTCAAGGTTTGGAGTTTAATAGTCATACATCATTAGGTTTGCCGGATGGTAGGATCGCCATGGGTGGAGTTAATGGTATATCTATTTGGAGCCCAGATGATTTTGTATTAACTCCAAGTTCATCCGACATAGTCGTTTCAGATAGCAAGCTTCTAACAATGGAAGGCGAAAAAAGACTTGAGATATCCAATAATTTAATTTTTCTAAAGTCAACTCAGAGAGATTTATCTTTGACTTTGACATCGCTTAATTACGCTTTTGCGGAAAAAATAAAGTACGCATACCGTATTTTAGGTGTTACAGATTGGATATCTCTCAATAAAGATCGAGAGGTATCATTTATTCAATTTCCATATGGTGAAAACGTAGTTGAGCTAAAAAGTACAAATCAAGTTGGGCAGTGGGACAATCAAGTTACAAAGTTGACAATTGAAATTGAAAAACCATTTTGGATGCGTTGGTATTTTATCTTCTTATGCTGCTTGATGTTAGCTTTGTCGATTTATTTTACTCATAGGTTGAGAGTGAAAAGGCTACAAAATAGGTCACAGTTACTCGAAGCATTAGTTAAAGATAGAACATGCGAGCTCCAAACTAAAACTGAGCAATTGGTAAAAGTCTCGAATGAAAAAGAGGATTTTTTTGCAAACGTTTCTCACGAAATAAAAACACCGCTTACCCTAATACTAGGGCCACTTGATACGCTGATAAAATCTAGTCCAGGTACTCAGATTCCTGATGAACTTAATATAATTAAACGGAATTCTCAAAGGTTACTAAAGCTAGTCAATCAATTGCTCTCAGTTACATCGCTTTCGAATGTAAGCGAAGGTAATTGGGCATTTATGAATGATGAAGCTTATAATTTTGAAAACCATCGTAAAGAACTTGCACTGTTGGCGAATCAAAAAAATATTTCCTTAGTCTTTGATGGTGAACTTTCAGCCTGTCCATTGTCACCGGAAGATCTTGAAGTCGTTGAGTCAAATCTTATATCAAATGCTATAAAATACTCTCCAAAAGGAACTGTAGTCAATATTAAATGCTACGTATCTGAAGACAATTTTATTATTGATGTTTGTGATCAAGGAATAGGTATCTCTGATAGCAATCTTGAATCGATATTTAAACGATATTATCGTGTTAATAACCCAAAAGTTTTTGATCAATCAGGTACTGGTCTCGGGTTATCAATTGTGGATGATATTGCACAAAAATATCAGGGAGGTGTTGAGGCTAAGAACAATATTGATATTGGATCAACTTTTATATTTAAGTGTCCATTGGCTGAATCGGTTAGCTTCGATAATGAGCAAAAAGTTATAAATATTGATGATAATTATCAATCCTCTGATGAACAGGCTCAGTCGACAAAAATTATCGAGAAAAAGGTAATGCTGATAGTGGATGATAATGCTGACATGCGCGATTACATTAACTCGATATTAAGTGAACGTTATGAATGTTTGTTGGCTGCTGATGCAATAAGTGCGTATGAAATTGCCCTTGCACATGTTCCTGATTTTATTATATCGGATATCAATATGTTACCGGTCGACGGATTTGAGTTCTGTAAAATGATAAAAGGTAATCAAGTAACTTCTCATATTCCTATAATGATGCTTACTGCCGATGGCTCGGAGTCGAGGAAGCTGAAAAGCCTACAATTAAAAGCTAATTATTTTTTAACAAAACCTTTCTCGCGAGATGAGTTAGTCCTAATTTGCCAGAATACATTATCGCATAGAAGTGATAGTGCTAAAAAACTTGAAATACAGTTAAGCAAAAACTTTGATATTGCAGAAGATATTGCGACTATTCAAAATGATGAGGATAAAGAATTTACTAGTAAACTTGATGATTTGATTGAGATTAATGTTGATTCAGCAAGCCTATCAACCGATTCTATCGCTAATGCTTTCAATATGAGTACAAGGCAATTACAGCGAAAAATAAAAACCATTACAGGCTTCACTCCATTAGAGTATGTACGCCGGTATAAATTAAGTAAGGCAATGGTACTTTTAAAACAAGGGCATTCAATAAAAACTGTTTCTTTTGATCTCGGTTTTAGTAGCGTTGCTTATTTTACAAGATGTTTTAAAGAAGAGTTTAAGGTGACTCCTAAAGAGTTTGTTAACAGTAATATTTCGATTGATAATTAATAAGCGAATCATAAAGTTCATTTTCCCATTAGAATCTATGAGCTAATTGAAGGTGTTTTAGAGCTGTTTAAACTATATTTATTAGTCGGTACTAACTGAGCAGATAAAGTAAACCTTGATTGTAAATATTGCCATTCTATTGGCAGTGCAACTCGAAAAAAATAAAGACATTTCTTAAGTTGGAAAATACCTGTCCTGGTTTTAGAGGTTATAGTACTCTGCAATACTTGATTATTGGAACCGGAAAGTCGGTAGTTACTGTGATATAACGGCAAATGTGATATCACGGCAAATGTCATATAACAGAAAATCTTTTTGATCAGTTAGTGTAGAGAAATAAACGGGGATAACAATTCTACTTAGTTCAAAAGGAATGGCTTATCCGATCCGATTTTTGGTTTAATGCTTTAATTGGTATTCAATAATATTTTGCAACTATTTAAACCGAACGATTTTTTAGGTCTACTGGTGCAAATCAAGTATTGAAATGGGGCCGTTGCAGATTGGAGGTAAATATAAGGGTATCCCCAAGGATCTTTTGGAAGCACACTTAAATATCCACCAGCAGAGTAACTATCAGGGTAATCAGTATTCAGATTGTCATAGACTAGGATGTTTAAGCCTTCTTTTTGAGTTGGCATTCGTCCAACATCACTTTTAAATCGGTTTAAGGCACTTTCCAATGTATATAGATTGGCGGCAATTTTATGGCTCGTGTAATTTTTATCGTGCATATCGCTGGTAAAATTTAGCCAAATGAAAACCAGTCCAATCAAGGCAAATAAAACGATAATGAATTTAAAGACGGACTTAGAGAGATTGAACAAGATTTTCATGTTTCTAGAATATCTGAGTAAAAACTGACGCATTAATATTTACGTTCGACTAGAGAGTTCGTGGTGGTTATTATTTAACGTGTCGGATTCAGTATATGGGTTGCCACTATCCAACATTGATCATCATCATTGGGTTTTAAAGCACTATGCTACTCATCGGTTTTAGTTTAGGCCTATTGGCCATCTTGTTTGTCGTTATTGCTCGAGACTTCCATCAAATAACGGTGGCTAGAGTATTTTTGGCGTTGCTTGTCGCAACGGCGGCCTTTTTGGTTAATGGCATAGTCGTGACTGAATGGCGATGGTTAACGGCGAGTTTGACGGCAGCGTTGCCGGCTCTGTTTTGGTTATTGTGCCAGTTTGCGTTTGCTCGTCGACCGGAGGTCAAATCCATTTGGGGTTTACTAGCGCTTTACACCTTTGCGGCGCCAATTATAGGTCGGCTGATAGGGGCAAGTGAAATCGGCGGGCTTGTTTATTTGTGGAGCAAGCAATTTCCCGTGTACATCGAGTATGTGGTTATGGGACATGGCATCTGGGTCGTGATTGCAAACTGGCAGGATGATCTTGTTACCTCCAGACGAAAACTAAGGGGAGCTTTCTTGGGGGTTGTTGGGTTTTCATTATTATGGGCCAGCGGCACTCTTAATTTCGGTTACGGCGCTAGACACTGGCTGCCAACGTTAGTGAGTATTGCGACCTTAATTGTGGCGGCGTTGCTTTTGAAGGGAAGAACAGGAGTTCTTTTAGGCGTGACAAGTGTATCTGAGTTTTCTAACAAGGTATCAGAGCAGCCTGACGTGGATGGCGCATTGAGTCCTCAGAGCAAAAATGGAGCATATGATAAAAACCAACATCGACTGAAGGAAGTAATGGAGAAAGGCTTTTTCCGAACTGAAAAATTAACACTTAGAAAGCTCGCTCAGGAAATTGAATTACCGGAATACAAAACAAGAACGCTTATTAACCGAACTCTAGGCTACCGAAACTTCAACGACTACATCAACCAGCTACGAATTGCCGAAGCTTCGCAACGGTTAATTGATGAACCAGATACACCCGTTTTGAATATTGCGCTCGATGTTGGCTATCGAACACTAAGTTCCTTTAACCGTGCTTTCAAAGAAATCCAAGGTGTTAGTCCAACCGAATATAGAATCAAAATCTCGGATAACAAGGCAACCGGCAATCAATAATTTAAAGCCTCCTCGAAAGTCTTGGTGTGTTGACTAGAATTTAGCCAAAATAAATCTCATATATTATGCAATTAATTTAATTTTAACTTTCGCATAATCGAAACATCTCCTTTATCAATGTACCTGGACGCCGCTTTCTACAACAGATGGTAAATAATTGCACAGTGGTTTTTAACTATTGCACAGCAGTTTGTATCGCGAATCGAATTACACTTGGTTACTTTGTCGAATCGAAAGGAACTCGAGCTTCCCCCTAATGGACTTTCCACAAAATACAAAAACAAAATTTGGGAACGACCATGAAAAAAATAATGCACGCTTCGTTAATTATTTTCGTTACGGCTCTTACATTGATCGTCAGCTGCAAAGTCGAAGACGGAGAAGATGGAGCTCCTGGAGCTGATGGTGCCCCAGGACAGGATGGCAATATCGGGGACGCTATTTTAACGACTTCCGGGTTTGCATTGCCGAGCGATGCAATATTTATCGCGCCTAATGCTAATGATGGTGACAATATTACCGATGCAATCAACCTGGCGATTTTTGATGCCTTTACCGCGGGTAATTCTGGTGGAACTTTTGTTTTGCCAAAGGGCTCGTTTGTCGTTGACGATACTATCACCATTACCAATGGCAATGGCCTAACACTAACAGGATATGGCATCAATGAAACCAAACTGGATTTTACATCTGCAACTTCTTCCGATGATGCGATTCGGTTTGAAGGTGGTATCGACATTACCATTCGTGATTTTGGTGTTTACGAAGCCAAGAAAAATGGCATAAAAGTTGTTGGTGCGAACGGGGTACACATTACTTACAGTGCGACTGTTTGGGAGGGTGAGCTCAATAATAGCAATGGTGCTTATGGATTGTATCCGCTTAACAGTACCAATGTTTTGATAGAAAATAGTTTTGCAAGAGGCTCAGCCGATGCCGGTATTTACGTCGGTCAATCAAGTAACATAGTCGTACGTCGTAATGTCGCAAAAGAAAATGTCGCCGGAATTGAAATCGAAAATTCATTTAATGCCGATGTATACGATAATCTTGCCATTGGAAATACTGGCGGAATTCTTACCTTTGATCTTCCCGGACTTACTCAAGCATTTGGTGGTAACGTCCGAATATTTGATAACCAAATTTACGCCAACAACGCAGAAAACTTTGCCGGCGGCGGAGCCGTTTCAATTGTTCCTCCAGGCACAGGTTTGTTAGTTTTTGCTACCAGCAATGTGGAAATCTTTCACAATGAATTTAAAGATAACGAAACGTCTTCTGTCGAAATTGCGAGTTACTTTTTAAGTGATGACGATGTTGCATCTTACGTTGTCGGAGACGGCTCCGGAAATTATGAAGCGACTATGGCAAACGGGTGGTCGCCATTAGTTAAAAATGTCTACTTGCACAACAATACTGTTCAGCGTTCTGGAGGCAATCCTCGAGGCGTTCTTATTAGCGATATCGTTGCAGGTTACACTTTGATGAAAGGTGAAACTATGCCAGCGGTACTTTATGGCGGGATTGGTCAAGTTTTGGATGATGTCGGAGCAATTGCTGGTTTTGGTTTAGTGCCTGTTACATCCGCTGCTTCTGAACGTGCCGCTGCAGCGAGTATCGACCTCAGTTACGATGGTTATAGTGCCAGTGAACAGATCTGCGCCAGTAATAACTTTAATCAAAATAGTGCAGCGGATTCTATTGATTTTCCAGATGTTAATATCGGACAAGTTTACACTTTTGACCCGACAACACCTGATTTAGCGTCCGATGTCTTGCAAGGCAATACAGTATTAGCGGTTTGCACTCAAACTCGATTGCCCATCGCTCGTGTCACATTTAAAAGTAAAGTATACGGATGTGCTGGAGATGATTTGTCTGCACCTTCTTGCTCTTTATAACTTAAGGCCAATAAATAGTTTTCGAGAGAAATAATTATGAATAACTTATCCCAAATTTTATTGGTGACTATTTTAAGCGTGATGCTCTGCGCTTGTGACCTATCGATTTCGAATAGTCATTCGAGTAATCAAAATAATTCAGGCAAATTGAATGCTGGTGCTGGTGCACCAACATTTGAAGCGGGTGACTGTAACGCCAATACCGCAGGCGTCAACTGGGACGCATTGATGGATAAAAACTGTCCACGATTGTCCGATTATAATTTATTTAAATTAGCGAGTGATCCGACTGCACAACCTAACTCTGGTGGTGTGCCTTACGATTTAAGTGTGCAACTATTTACTGACTACGCTACAAAGTATCGTTTTGTTTTTATTCCAGAAAACGTCAAAGCCAATTTTAATGAATCCGAAGTATTAGATTTTCCTGTGGGCACCGTGTTAGTTAAAACATTCGCAATGCCAGAGAATACGGCCTTTCGTGACGGACCCGAGTTAATAATTGAAACTCGTTTATTGATTCATCGTCCACATGGTTGGGTTGCACTGCCTTATTATTGGAATCCAGACGATAATGGAACGGATGCTGAGCTGGCTGCATTAGGCGTTGATATTCCAAACATGAGCACCATTCACAATGGCGCAAACTTGGCGTTCACTTACACAGTCCCAGACTGGACGGCCTGCACATCTTGTCACGCAAAGTTATCATCAGGTGTTTCAACCTTTATCCCTATTGGTCCTAAAGCGAGGTATTTAAATAAAGACTACACCTACGACAATTCGTATACGGTCAACCAATTAATGCGTTGGGCAGAAGGGGATATTCTCGAGGGGCTTCCAGTTGATACAACAACTGTTATGGAAACCATTCAATTTAATGACTCCTTAGTTGTGAGTGCACTAACCAATGACGAACTGAATGATGCCGCAAAAGCTTATCTGGATATTAATTGCGCACATTGTCATCGCAGCGAGTTAACCTTGGGCGAAGGGTATTCAGGACCGGCTGGCAGTAGCGGATTGCAAGTGGAATACAATCGAGAATATGCAGCTGACCCAACTAAATTTGGAACTTGCAAAGTTGCGGTTGCTGGCGGAGCGGTCGATTATCCTTACGATGTTATTCCAACAGATGCTGCGAGGTCTTATTTGTTATTTCGAATGAACACTAATGATCCTCGTCATCGAATGCCAGAACTGGGACGTGCGACTGTTCATCAGGAAGGTGTGGAGTTAATTGAAGCCTGGATTAATAATTTACCAGTTGCAAGCTGCTCACCTCAGTGAGCAACTCAGTTAAAAAAGAAGGTAGAGGAGAGAATTTGAATGTTTGCTTTAATGTTTTAAATTAGACTAATAAAGATCTCCGATTAGTTCGTCTATCCCATTTGTAGAATTTTCGTCGATGCATCTTAATTCTTTGATAGCTTCATCATAGCTAAGACTTTTACCGACATGTATTCTTAGTAGGTCATTTATTATACTAAAGTTTTTTTGACTGTTAATAGGGTTTTTAGGGTCATCTGTTGTTACAAAAAGCTTATCTTCCTTAATATTTGAATCTACAATTCTTTTAATCAGCTCTTTATTACTTTCGGACGATTCTATAAAAAGATTTGGGCATTTGTATCTCAAAATACTAACGATCATACTTTCGCGACTAGAGATTTTAAATCCTATAAGAAATTTCTCTCCTCTCATAAGATCTATGATAAATCTAGACTCTTCTTTTGCTTCTGTATCACAAGATTCTTTTATATAAACTATATCGGGGTTATCGTCTTCCCAAAAAATGTCGAAATTATCTGATAAATGTTTCTTGTTCAAAAGTCGAAACCCTAAAGTATTGCAAAAAGTAAGTCCTTTTCTATATTCTATATCCTTTATTTTAATTTTTTTATTTGTTATTTTTTTGTAGCTATTTGTATAGTGATTTATGAATTTGTTAAGCACTTCTTTAATGATTGATGTTCTCATTGCGCTAAAGTCTATATCAGCACATAATTCAAAAACGTTTATATAGCCCGACCAATCATTGGATTTATAAAAGTGTAAGAGAACCTCGGACTGCTTGTCTTTAGTATCCTTAGTAATAAACATGGCGGAAAAATACTCCATCAAAGATTTATGTGACCATCTTAGGCTACTGCCTTCTTTTATAAATAAAGGGACGGTATTGGTCAGGTCCTTTATAAATTCTACTGAGCTTGCTTGGATACCGGCTGTCTTTGAAATTATTTCAGTTAGAACAATTTCTAATTCATCGTTTTGAAGCTCGACTTTTCCTCCATTTTTTAAACACCAAAATCCAAGCCGTCTAAGAATAGTATGAAATTCAGCAGAATCTAGCTTTGAATGCTTTGGGCGAACGAAACCTATCTCCTTACTTAAATCATGTGCTTCAAATAAAGCTTCGTAAACCTGAGAGTAGAATAAATGTCTTTTTTGTGGAATTATAGTTTTATAACGATAAGCGCAGAATAGAAGCGATACAAATAGAGGCGTAGATAGAAACTCATGGATTCCTCTATCTCTACTTTTCTTAATTCCCATAATGAGTTTTTTTGCTGTTTCCCTTTCTGGGTCATATCGATTTATTAGACTATATGCATTCTCCTTTGATAATGGCTCTATCCTATACCGTTTGAAATCATAAAGCTCCGATAGATAGGACTCTTGCCGGGAAGTGATTAGGATTTTGGGATTGTCTAGCTTATCAATAAACTCTCTAATTTCCTGAATTATTTGCGGTTTATGCTGGTATGAAATCTCATCTAGCCCATCAAAAATAAACGCAAGCGGCAGTTCGTTTATGAAAGTTACTGGTATAGATGGCGACACTCCTAGCTTTTTAAAAATTTGTTCGGATATATTTTTATTTTTCAATTGTCTCAACTCGATGAATACCGGTATGCAATTACCTTCGGCAATAATATTTAACAGAACCTTTTTTGCTAATGTTGACTTTCCCATGCCAGCAGTATCAATTACTAAGATTTTGCTAGAGGTTTGAAAAATATCCGCTCTATCATTAACTACTATGTTCTCTCGGTTTTCATCAGTTATAGTTAAAGGAAGGTAAAGATCTTCGAGTTTTTTAGGGGTGTTCGGGAAAGCGATAGTGTTGATTGTTGAGCAATAACCTGCTGCCCACGAAAGGTATTTTACAGAATTTATTTCAAACGATTTCAATTCTCTTTTCTTTTCTAGATACTTTGATAGCTTGGTGCTTAAAATGGGTTGAATTAACTTTTGAAATAAATTTTTAGCTATTGGAATGCACCCTTTAATGGCGGTTTGTAAGGTGATTGTTTCTAACATTATTCATACTCTCTTTAATATGGGTTAACTACATTTGAATCGAGATTCAATTAGGGCTATTGAGATTGATGAAATCTAATCTAACTTTTATTAGAGTGGGTAGAAAAATTGAATAGATCAAACAAACACCAACTTTACTGATTTATAACTAATATAGAACATCATTACAGTTAAAGCGATAAAGGCAACTGACCAAAACCAATTGATAAACCGATAGATTCTTATCTTTACTCGTCTAAAAAATCCGTCGTTTGGTTTTGATTTTGGCATCTCATTTCTAAAGGAGACTGCGATGCCATACAGTGAAATACACCAACCTAATAAGCAAACGGTCGGGAGTATATAAATATCGAGACTTCGTGTTTGAGTGATTAAAAAAATATAAGTGAGTGTGCCGATGCAGATAAAACCCATTATGGAGAATATATAGCGTACCGGAAATATTTTATCGGAAAGCTGTTTAATTATTTTATACATGTTGGTGTTGCTCTTGCCAAAAAGCTTTTTATCAAAAGTTAATGATGTATTCGAGTTAATATAAGCTATATAAAAAGTTCGCTAAGATATTTTAGTGTTAAAAAAGGAACTAACAGACCCAAAATTAATCCCCAGAATAGACCAAAAACGATTGGATTCTCTTTCTTTCCTCTTGTTGGCCAAAACGAGTCCAACAAGGACGCCAAAATCATATTCAGTAAGAATACTAATGCGAGTATATAACCGCCCCATAGCGAGTACATCTGTATCACAAAAGAACTAATCGCGATCGCGAAAGAAAGTATGATAGATGCTGCTTTAGGCTTAACCAGTTGGTCGTATCGAAACATTATCAGCGCCTTTTCCATTAATGCAGGGTCTAATTCTAGCCTAAATTAATTGAGATCTCTTGTGGGTATTATGACATTTGTCATATTGAATTGATGACAATGCTTTCTATTTTCTCCTCTCTCAATCTGGATAATGATTAGAAAAAGGAGAATCAATATGACTGACAAACACCCTTTGATAAACGTTAATGGTCTTACCAAAATGTTTGGTGAACTTAAAGCTCTGGATGGTGTTAGCTTTTCCATTGAGCCTGGCGAGGTGGTTGCACTCTTGGGCGCAAATGGAGCAGGTAAGACGACTTTAATCAATCACTTGTTGGCGAGAGTCACTCCAGATTCTGGCACGATTTCGGTCGCGAATCATAAACCTGGCAGCTACGCTGCTCGACAATTGATAGGAACTGTTTTGCAAGCCACGCAAATTCCTTCCAACTTAACCATCTATGAGCATATTGAATTGTTCACGAGCTATTATCCTAATCCAATGACCATCGAAGAAACTTTGTCTCTGGCAAGTTTAGATGCTCTGAAAAATCGCTATTTTGACACCTTGTCGGGAGGGCAACAGCAGCGTGTCTTTTTTGCATTGGCGGTCTGTGGGAATCCTAACATTATTTTACTTGATGAACCGACAGTAGGGCTTGATGTCAACGCTCGCCGTGAGTTTTGGAATTGCATTACAGAGCTAAAAAGTCGCGGCACAGCCATTTTATTGACCACTCACTATTTAGAAGAGGCCGATGCTCTTGCTGACCGAATTTTAGTACTCGCTGATGGAAAGTTAGTGCAACAAGGTACATCCGAATCCATCAAGCAAAAGTTGGGAGGCAAACGCATTAGATTCCGTTCAACTAAAACAATAGCGGAATGGGAATCTTCAATTGACATGGTTCGTTTTGATCTTCGAGGGGGCTACTTCGATGTTATCTCTGAGTCACCGGAAAAATTATTATGCGCTCTACTAAAAACTGATCCTGATCTTTTTGATCTGACGGTGGATCAGATTTCATTGGAAGATGCGTTTTTAAATTTATCGGTTCTTGGAACCAAACATCTCTCTACATCTGCAATAACAAGCAAGGAGCACGCCGCATGAACACTCAAATAAACAAATCGAACTACGATGCAAAAGCCGTATATTGGTTAGAGTCTCGAGCAGAGTTATTAAAAACATTTCGAGATATGGGATTTACTATTCCTAGCTTAATTTTCCCTGCAATGTTTTATATATTTTTCGGTCTGGTATTCAACAAAAGCGCCATGTCGGGACAAATGCCATCATATTTATTAGCAACCTATGGCGTTTTCGGTGTCATTGGACCTGCACTATTTTCGTTTGGCGTTGGTGTCGCATCGGAAAGGCAACAAGGTTGGCTAACACTTAAGCAATGCACACCAATGCCCATCTCGGCCTACTTTTTTGCTCGAGTTGTCACTGCGCAAGTATTCGGTTTAATAATAGTGTTCAGTTTATTTATTCTTGGCGCCGTGTTTGGCAATGTCGAGTTAACTCGTACTCAATGGATCTTAACTCTTTTGTGTTTGGTGATAGGGAGTTTACCGTTTTGTGCGATGGGCCTTTGGTTAGGTTTAACCCTAAGTGCTAAAGCTGCCCCTGCAACAGTTAACTTAATTTATCTTCCAATGGCTTTTCTATCAGGATTGTGGATTCCTATTCAATTGTTTCCGGAATTTATGCAGTCTCTTGCCTGGATATTTCCCGCTTTTCATTTATCTCAGTTAACCCTTGCGATTCAAGGCTTTCATTTGAAATTTGATCTTATATGGCATTTATCAATTCTTGTATTAATGACAGTGGTATTTTTCTTTTTGGCTTTTCGAGCATTTAAGAAAATGAGCATTAACTAATCTTTTATAAGGAAATCTCGAATGAGAACTAAAATATTTATCGCGTCCATTTTTCTATTAATCGTCGGCACTGTTTTTCTATTACCAACACCTGGCTCAACTGACACTAGAGGTGCTGCTGTTGAAAAGCAAATCAGCGGCAATACCTTTAAAATTGTCAATGGAACATGGTTTGATGGTGAGCGTTGGCAAACATCAGAACTGCTGATTGAAAATGGTCGTGTTGTTCAAGCATTCTCACCCAATCTAAAAACGATCACGACTGTTGATGCCGAGAGTCAATTTATTATTCCTGGATTAATTGATGCGCATACGCACACTTGGGGAGATGCATTAGAGCAAGCACTGAAGTTTGGTGTAACGACAGAGCTGGACATGTTTACGCAACAATCATTCGCTGAACAAGCTAGAAGTAATCGACAAAAAATCATCCAAACGGATATAGCAGATTTCTTTTCTGCCGGCACACTGGCAACCAGTCCTGATGGACATGGTACCGAGTACGGATTTGATATTCCCACAATAGACTCTCCAGCAAATGCCGCAGACTTTGTACAAGCTCGAATCACCGAAGGATCAGATTACATTAAAATAGTGTTTCATCATAAACAGCACTATGGCACTTTTTCTTCTATCGATCGGCAAACATTAAAAGCACTTGTTACAGAAGCTCACAGGAATGATTTATTAGCGGTCGTGCATGTTAGTGATCTCAAGTCAGCTCAAATTGCCGTGGAAGAGGGTGCTAACGGCTTAGTGCATATTTTTGCTGATCAAATCATCGATAGCGACCTTTTATCTTTGATGAAGCGCAAGGATGTTTTTGTTATTCCTACTCTATCAGTCATAGTCTCAATGTCCGGCAATAATAATCGAGACTTTATTCAATCGGGAAGTTATGTTGATCAGCATATCCCAAAAGCGGTACGTCTTTCGCTTGATCAAAATCTGGAAGGTGTGCCTATGCAAAACGATGCTTTGGCAATAGCAATGACTAATGTGAAAAAACTGCATCAAGCAGGCATTCGAATCCTTGCAGGAACAGACGCACCAAATCCTGGAACGGCACATGGTGTGAGTATGCACGGAGAGTTAAGTTTGCTTGTCAAAAGTGGATTGTCGCCAGTAGATGCTTTGAAGGCGGCTGGAATTAATGTCCATAGGAGTTTTTCAATTGGTGAGCGCGGTCACTTAAAACCGGGTGCTCGTGCGGATTTAGTTGTTTTAGATAAAGACCCTCGGACATCGATTGTTAACACTCAAGCAATCTCGAGGATATTTAAAAATGGCTATCAACTGTTGAACATTAAAAAAGTTGGGCAAGCTTTTGATAAGTATCCAAGCAATAAAATTGCTGACTTTGAGCAGGGAGAGTTGTTAAGTTTTAATGATGAGGGATTTTACGCAACTTCAGATCAGATGATAAACGGTAATTCAAATGCAGAGATTTCCTTATCCATAACTAACTGCTCGGAGCAAAAATCGAATGGTGTAAGAGTTCAGGGTAGCATTGGACGTAAATTTCCATTCCCATGGGCGGGTGCTATGGTAAGCTTTAGTGAGGACTTTAATAAGGCGTATAGCTTTATTGCTTTTCAGCGCTTAAAGTTCGAAGTGGTGGGAAACGAAGGTGATTACCGTTTGATGATCTTTAATAAGGGAATTCAACGACCCAGTGAGATAGCCTTTAGAATTACCAATAAATGTCAAACTGTTAGTCTTGAGTTGAATGAGCATGCCAATATTGATTGGAACAACATCGTTGGTTTTGCATGGGTTGCAGGAAAATCAACCATAGGTGAGTTTGACTTTATCCTGGATAATATCGAATTAGAATGAATACATTAAAAACAATACATCGATTTCTTTTGCCTGACGATAAGAAGCTGGGATATCAACCTTATCTATGGTTAAGTTACCTACTGATTTATTTTTTCAATTATTTGTTTAGAACACCGAGCAAAATTGAAATTGTTTCTTCGGTAATTGGAATCCTGATATTTTTAGTATTGTACTTTTCTTCATATCGTCGCGAGGGATATAAACTCGTCTTACATATCGCAGGCATCCATCTGATAGGCGCCATATTAGCGATTTGGAATATGGGAGCCTCGGTATTTTTTGTTTATGCTGCCTGCATGTGTGCATTTTTCGTCAATCCAAGACACGGCTTCTTGGGCATTGGAATAATACTCATTCTAATAGTTCTTCAATCTTGGCTGATGGATCTCGCTGCATATTTTTATCTGCCAGGTATTTTTTTCAGTGCATTAATTGGCACTTCTAATATTTATTTCGCGCAAATAGAAAGAAAAAATAAAGTCATAAAAGCCTCGCAAGACGAAATTAAACAGTTAGCAACCACGGCAGAGCGAGAGAGAATCGCCAGAGATCTTCATGATTTAATCGGTCATACTTTTTCGCTAATAACCAAAAAGGCAGAGCTGGCAAAAAAGCTAGTTGATCATGACCCTGTAAAAGCGAAACAAGAATTGCAAGATATCGAAAACACCAGCCGAGACGCGCTCGCGCAGGTTCGGTCGACGGTATCTGGCTATAAAACTCTGGATTTATTTTCTGAAATTACGACGGCGAGTGGTTTGTGTCGAGCATCTGATATTAAACTGGAGCAAAACATACAGCCGGTCAATTTAAGTGAAGAGTGTAATCAGTGTCTAGCTTACGTGTTGCGAGAAACGGTCACTAATATAGTACGCCATTCAAATGGGACTCGATGTTCCATTCAACTTGTGGATAATAATCAGTGGATAAAATTGATCATTACTGATGATGGCACGGTGAAAGAGTTTACGAAAGGGAATGGACTGACCGGAATGCAAGAACGTGTTGAGCAACTAAATGGAACACTTACATTAGACACATCGAACGGATTTCAAGTGACAGCAGAGGTACCGGCTATATGACCATTTCAATACTGATTGCTGAAGATCAATCGATGTTACTGGGCGCTATTGCAACTTTGCTGGATTTAGAGTCAGATTTTAAAGTGGTTGCACAAAGCAAAGATGGAGAGTCTGCTTTGCAATCGGCTCAAGAACATAAGCCAGATATTATTCTAACCGACATAGAGATGCCTAAAATGTCGGGTTTAGAACTTGCAGCAAAAATTAAATCTGAATTACCGAGCACAAAAGTAATTATCCTGACAACTTTTTCTCGAGCAGGTTATTTGAGACGAGCAATGGATGCAGGTGTTAAAGGGTATTTGTTAAAAGATTCTCCCAGCGATGAATTAGCGGAAGCGATTCGAAAAGTAATGAACGGAAAAAAAGTCATAGATCCCGAATTGATTACTGATGCCTGGGATGCAGAAGATCCATTAACGGAAAGAGAAAGAAAGGCATTAAAATTGGCAACTGATGGTTTGACGACCGAAGCAATCGCTGAGCAGATGCACCTATCACCGGGTACAGTGCGAAATTATCTCTCTAATGCTGCCAGCAAACTTAATGCGTCCAACCGTATCGAGGCGGCCCGAATAGCGCGTCAGAAAGGTTGGCTTTAATCGGCCGTTATGCTGCTCTTACGAGTTGCTCAATTTAATAAATATAAAATCTTGCACTATAATTTGACAACTGACTCGTAAACAGAGCCTGCCAAAATGAAACAGCTTTTAATTTGCATTTTACTCCTCAGCAGTTGCGGAGCGATCAAGTCTGATGTTAATCAACAATTAAAAAGCGCATTGTTATGCGAAACATTTTCTTTGGGCGTGGCTCGCGACCTCGACGCATCGGGAAGTCAATTTAAGCAAGGTTATGCAGTCACGCAATACGGGGAAGGTATGACCGATACTACGGTCGTTATTGTTGAAAAGCCGATTGTTATTTCTGGAGCAAGGACCAGCGCCGTGATCGCAACAGTCGCGGATCCTGTGTATCGTGATTTTTATGGTTATGTCTACAGCAAATTTAAAGGCGATTATAAAAAAGTCGTAGCTGATCTTAAGTTGGTGAAGCCTCTCAATGATGATGTGAAAATTGGTGAATACCAGCGAGCGGTTCTTAGCGAAGAGATTTCTGATATTCCAGTTGTGTGCCCCCAAACCGTAGGATTAACGCCTTTATCTGACGATACCTTTTTACTGGGCTGTGGATGGTGCAATGGATAGCATTTAATTAGTATCTCGAGTACCTGTTGGTAACAACTTAAACAGCTTTACATTACTTTTGTCGCCGGTAAGCGCAAACTTGATACGAGAGATATCGGCGCTTATTTTTGCATTTTTAATTCGAGCAAATTCAGCATCGCTGGTAACGAGATCGGACAATGTTTGATACACTCAAAACGAAATAAAAGACTATTCGAAGGACTCATAATGTTGATTATTAAAAATATAGGTGCTGTTATTCTTGCCATAATTATTGGCAGCGCGGTTAATATGGGGTTGGTTACTTTAGGTGCCATCCTGATTCCTGCACCAGAAGGGATTGATCCCAATAATTTGGAATCGCTCAAACAGGGAATTCATTTATTTGAATTTAAGCACTACATATTTCCATTTTTAGCTCATGCCGTGGGTACATTAGTGGCCAGTTTTACCGCAACCATGTTAGTGACCAACAAGCAACAGGCCTTTGCTTTTGGTTTGGGTTGCATTTTTCTGTTAGGTGGGTTTGCCGCCGCTTATATGATCCCGGCGCACTTTGGTTTTGTGATGGTTGATTTATTATTCGCGTACTTACCGATGGCGTGGATTGGTTATAAATTATCTTCAAGATTTAAATCAAAATAAACATGGCTTATTCATACTATCCTAGGTGAGAAAGTTTAGGTAATAAAAAGGGCTCGATTAGAGCCCAATGTAACCCCTGAGGGTTTATAGCAAGTAATGGTTATAGCAATTAATGATTTATAACCATTAGAGGTTCAAAATAAGATAAATCTAAAATGGTTACAGTCAACTAATGTAAGCACTCCTCAAATGTCTCATCTTATTTGTCGATATTATCGTGTATTCTTTCAACACCGTGTTTTCCTTCAACATAATACTGGCTAATGCCGACATGTCGAATCAAATGAATATTATAATCAATTTGGCTGTATAAACGCCTTACTATGCACATGGTTCTTCTCCTACAACATAGATATTAAAAAAGCATCTCGCAAAAACGCATCATGCTCCAATAAATCAGGAGCAAAATGCAGGCCAAGTTTAAAAGTCGATAATCCCTTCAAATAACGGTTTAATTGTGACAATGGTCTAATTTCGTCGCACTGAAATAGTCAAGACGATCTAATAAATGTCCTTTGTTAATCCATTTTAGTGCAATATTTCAGCTCAGAGATAGTTGCAATTTAGTAGGCTTAAGACTTTCTGCACTACATTGAATTTCGTAACCAACATTAAGTTGCTGTCTTGCTTTGAATCCATTTCGACACCAAGTCTATTGAATTTCCTTAGCTGCTCTATACTCAAAATAATAGGCTGTGTTTCTTTATTGATATAAAAACGCTGAGTAAGCTGCCTATCGACAAAGATTCCTTTATACTGCGCTCACACTTATACTCCGTTCACAGTGCAAAACACTATATGGCAAGGTTATGAATTCAGAGCAAGTTAAAAGTATTTTCACTAAAGCATTGAAATCAGTTAAAAATATTGAAAATTCTTATGGGATTACCGCCAAGAATTTAGGTACTTTAAAAGTTGAACCCTTTTCTGTAACCGTAGAGCGAGATGATATTGATATGAGTAAGCGGAAAATGTGGGTCTGCTTATCGGTTAATGAAAGTATTAAATTAGCTTATGACCCTCATGATAATACCTGGGTGGTCATTGAAGCAGTCGATAATCAAGAATTCATACAGCTGATTAGCGAGGAGTCTTTAACAGAAGCTTTGGATAGCATTTAGTTGGATAATGAGTTGTAACTCTCGAGCTAAGGATAAAGCTAAAAAATATAGCTATAGCAAAATATTTTTGATGGTGTTTTCAGTAACCGCGCATCAAAAGAGAAACACCTCCAGGGCATATCTCGTATTAGTTACTCTAGCAATTAATGCCTCGTTAGAGGCATTTATAACTATCAAAATCCGAAGTGATAAAAGTAAAAGCCATAAAATCCTACCCAGCCGCATAACCAGATTAAGGTTAACGTTCGCTGTTTAACTGATTTAAAAACCGTCGTGACTAACAGCCGAGCAAGGTAAGCCAGTAACACAAAGCGCATCATTCGAGCTGGAATCGAAATCAATAAAAACAGCGCTGGATTAATCGAAGTAAGAGTGGCTTCTATCGCAAATATTTTAAAGGGTATGCCTTGAAGTGGCCCGATAAATAACGCCCATAATCCATGTTCATTAAGTAGTATCCTAACTTGCTCTGTCATCGCAGAATCGATGGCAGGAATTCGAGTAATTAATTCGCTGCTTAGTCCATAATTCGAATGACCAAAACAATACATCAATAATCCACCGATAAAAGCGCCCAGCGTCGCCATTAAAATAGGCATCAGCAATGGACGATCTTTTCGGCTGCCCAGATAAGTGAGTAAAACATCTGGAACAATAAAGAAAATGGTAGCTTCTAAAAATCCCCATACGCCAGCAATTCTATTATTCACTTTTGATTTCGAATTGTTCAATTGAGAATCCATTGATTCATAATCAAGTGTTTGTGTATTCATTGTATTCTCCTCATTTAATCCTTAAATAATCAGTCCCAAGCGGGAGCTTTTACGGTTTCTTTTAATTCTTCAAAAGTTATTTTTAATTGTTCATAAAAGCATTGCTTATTCTCGGTAAAATAAAGCGGCGCACTAAAAGCAACGTCACAGAAAAACGGCACCAAAATAAACTGACCTTTTGGAAGAGCCTTACCTAGTCCATGCATATAAATTGGATAAACTGGAATGTTTGGACACTCGCTGGCTAGCTTGGCAATACCGAATTTAAAATCCGTCATTGACTCTGGATCGCCACGCGAACCTTCAGGAAAAAAGATCAATATTTTGTTGTCGGCTAATGCATCTTTACAGTCTTTTAATGGATCAGATGGTTTTCCCGTTACTTTATCTATTTGGCGTTGCCGAGCAATGGGCAAAATTCCGATGATCTTTGTCGCGAACCAGGCCTTAATCGGATTCGATAAAAAATAATCCGCCGCTGCAACCGGTTGAACATGTTTTAACAATCGAATGGGCATTAACGACATTAACACCATGGTATCGAGATGACTGTTGTGATTCGCCACAATTATTGCTGGCCCTTCTGTTGGTAGTTCAGGTTTGTTGCGAAAGTTCAAACCGATAATCAGTTTTACAATCGGACGCACAATCACCACAAAAAAGAATAAACGCAACGTATGATTAATGTATTTCATGAGTGAACTCCTGATTAAAACGCGGTGTATCGAACAAAGTGGAAAAATAACGGTGCAGTAAAGGTTAAGCTGTCGAGGCGATCGAGAATCCCGCCATGACCAGGAATTAAAGCACTGGTATCTTTAATGCCGAGTTCGCGTTTTAATGCTGAAATGGTTACGTCACCGATAAAACCAGCCACGCCGATAATTAATCCTGCGACTAAGCCTAAGCTATGACTGAGTGGTGTTAGCAATGGTGCCAGTAAAGCGGCGATAGTTGCTGTGGTTACTACACCGCCAATAAAGCCTTCCCAAGTTTTATTAGGACTAATGTGTGGAATTATTTTGCGTTTACCGAACGACTTACCCCAAAGGTATTGCGCGACGTCGTTAAATTGTGTGAGTAAAACCGTGAACAAAATTAATCCAGGACCGGCTAACGAGTTCTCACTTATCGCGGATGTTGTCTCTGAAGAAACTGAATTGGGCAGTACTAATAAAAACGCTAAATGACTGATACTGAAAACCGTGATCATTAAACCCCAATGAATACTGCCCGCTGCGCGTAAAAAGTTTTTCGTTTCTCCCATTAACACCATGCGAAAGGGAATGAAAAGCAACATGTACACTGGTATGAAAATAATGAACATGCCGTACCAACCGATGCTCGCCCAGTAGTATTGCAATGGAATACTTAGGTAAGCCCAAAACAACACGCGACGATCCACTTTGCGAGTCGGAATAATTGAAAAATATTCTTTTAAGGCTAAAAAGCTGATCAAACCAAAAAAGATAATCGACGCATTAACACCGGCCCATAAGGCAAAGCCGAACATGGCAATCATCACCCACCAGGAATTAATCCGTTGATTGAGTTCGGTGTAATCTTTTCCGGTGCTGAATACTTCGAGCCATCGACTAATGGTGGTCGCGGCGAGTAAGAAGGCCACAATGCCACTAAAAATTAATACCACAGGGTTACTGGTTGTAAAAAAGTTAAGCATGTTGCACCTCCTTAATTGCTTTGCGAGTGCGTTGAATCATGGTGACAACGGCAAGCAAACCGAAAACTGTGAACATAAGGTTGGTCAGTGGAGCACCGGCCGGATAAATTACGAGAGAGAGAATAAAAATACTTAAATACAGTGCACGGTCGCTTTTACCCATCGGGCCGTCATAACGTCGTGATGCACCAATTTGCGGAGCGATTAAACCGAACACTTCGGTCATTAAAAATAAGAACAACACGGTTAACGCTAGTGGAATCGATACTCCGGGTATTAATAAAAACGGAATAAATAAAACGGCGTCGGCCGCCACATCACAGGCTTCATTTAAAAAACAGCCCAATGCTGATTTCTGGTGATGCTCTCGGGCGAGCATGCCGTCGATGGCGTTGAGTGCCATTCGCACCAACCACACCAAGGGAAGTATTAATAAATGGACCGGTGAGAAGCCGTTGATTAATGACAGGCTGAAAGCGAAACCAGTACTGGCGATGGAGAGAAGCAAGGCAAATACGGTGACTTGATTGGCGGTAACGCCCACTTTGGCGAGCCAGTTAACCAATGGTCTGAGCAAGCCCTGAAATTTAGGTTTTAGCTCGTAAACGCTGATCATGTTGTTGTTCCTTCGATAAGTTAATCTGTGGGCAAGATTACCGAAGGGATAATATTGAGCAACGAACCTGTTAAATGTAGCCTGTTGCGAGCTTTAAAGTATATCTATACTATACCTTGTTATGATTAGAACCTCAGAATTACTCAAAACCCTCAAACAGCAGCTGCGGCAGGCGGGCATTACTTATGCTCAGTTGGCCACTGAGCTGGAAATGAGCGAAGCCAACATTAAGCGCATGTTTTCGCAAGGCAAAATGTCGATCCAGCGTATGGAACGCATTTGCGATTTACTGCAAATCGACTTTTTGCAATTGGCGCAAATGGCCAGTAAACAGCGCTCGCAAATTACCGAGTTGAGTTACGAGCAAGAGCAGGAAGTTGTGTCGAATAAGAAGTTGCTGTTGCTGACTAATTTGGTGATCTCGCGCTGGACTTTCGATGAAATAATGGCGGTGTATCGATTCGACGAACATGAGCTCACGCAGTTACTCGCCAAGCTGGATCGCTTAAAAATGATTGAGCTGTTACCCGGTAACCGTATTAAGTTACTGGTGAGCAGTATATTTAAATGGCAACCCAATGGGCCGGTACAACAGTTTTTTGAAAAAAATATTCAAACGGAATTTTTTCGTTCTCGCTTTCAAGACGAATCGGAAAAGCTGGTGTTTATCTCTGGCATGTTAAGTAAAACCTCGAATAAACGCATTCAGGAGAAAATGGCGGAACTGGCAGAAGAGTTTGAGAAGTGTATTCAGAGTGATATGGTCTATCCTACTAAAGAGAAAGATGGCGCGAGTTTGGTGATGGGATTAAGGGCTTGGGAGATTAAGGCGTTTAATGATTTGAGAAGGTAGTTATTAATTTCCCTTTTTTTAATAGCTTTTATCTAATATTTAAAAAAATCAACTAATTCAGTAAGATAGTATGTAAGAAAAAGGAAATCGAACTGAATGGATTAAAGAGTACCGAATGGTATATACTGACTATGGGACTTTCGGATTTAGGTGAAGAAATGAAGCTTGAAGAGAAAAAAAAGCGGGTTTATAGGACTATAAAAGCATCTAAAGGAAAAAACACGCGAAAAATTATTACTGATAACGGCGTAGTATTCTCTCCGTCTGAAGAATTAGTTAAGACTGAGGAGTTTCGACGAGACTTAGAGATCCTAGCTGAAATAAGAGACTTACAAACTAACGCTAACTAATAACTTTAGATGAGACAGGGATGAACCTTACATTTTTGGCGATACTTCCAATTGTTGGCGGTTATTTTTACTGTGAAAGATCCTTCGTCAAAAGAAATCAAACTATTAGAGAAGATGGACATAGATTATATTTTCGTTCTGTTTATCATGGCGTATTCTTAGTTACTTTTTGTTCATTCATTCATTTATTTCTAATTTATTATTTTGGTGCTAAATCTGGTTATATAGATATATTACAGTATATGCAATCTCTTATGAATCCTAAGACTTCAATATCTTTATTTTCTGAAGGCTCTATAAGTATTATCTTCATCTCTTCTTTCTTTTTAGGAATACTGGCCCCCAAAATTCTTAATGTACCCTACTCAATAGCACGCACAAATATTGACGATCTACAAGACTTTCGAAAAGTTAATCCTCTTAAAATTTTAGGCGCTTTTATTTTCTGGTTATTATTCAAGGTAGATTGGTTTAAGGAATTAGCGCAAAAAGCTCTGAATTGGTTTTATTTGCGCAAACTCGAAGTTCTTGATGATATTATTATTAAGTATGATTTCCAGTACCTACTTTTTGAAGCAGCAACAACTACAACACCTGTTATTTTTACTTTGGATAGTAATAAAGTTTATGTCGGTTTAGTAGTCACTTCACCGGAACCAGGGGATGAAAATGACTTCACTAGAATACTTCCTTTAATGAGCGGGTATAGGGAGCCGATCACTAGAGAGGTTAACTTTACAACTAATTATGAATCAATATATAAAGAGGTTTTGGGAAATGAATCAGAGTTAAATTATTTAGAAATAAATAAATTTGAAGTCTTATTTCCAAATGCAAGGATAGTATCTGTTCATATGTTTGATTTAAAAGTATATAAACGTTTTTTAGAATTAAAGAAATGTGAGAAGAATAGTTAGATGTAGATTGCTGACATGCAAGGACTCTTTATAAGAACTAATTCGATAGATAAAAAATAAAAAAATTATCATTTTACAGCATAACTTGTAAGTTATTTTGGATCCTCATAGAAAATGAATGATTCCGATTTTTCCAAGCAAAGAACGTCCCTAATTTTAATTTCGCTAGCTATAATCCTATTTATACATGGTGATGGTAAAATTGGTGATAAGGGTGGAGTTTTAGGAGGAAGTATTATATTTGGAAATCCTGATGTTCTTATATATGCAGGATTATCAATATATTTATGGCTTGTTTGGAGGTATACGATTTCATCTAAAGCTCCACTGAGATTATTTTTAAATCATTTGAAATTAAATATATATAGGCATGAAAACTACATTGATTTAGTAAGAAAATTAGGCTCTATTAAAGATAGTGTAGTAGGAGTAAACACTCAAACCGAAGACTTAATAAAAAGCTCAGCGTTATATAATCCAAAAGGCGATGGAAAGCTTCCGCCAATAATTGATAAGCTTTGGTGGCCAACGAATTATTTCTATAATAAGAGCAACCACGTTCTTTCTTCAATCCAACTGGATAATAATGATTATATTTCAGATGTTAGATTATTTCCTTATCCAGAGACTAATTCTGTATACATCAAAGCCCCATTCTGGAATATATTGAAATTAGAAATTAAGGTATTTTTTCGTTTGGTGCTAACAGACAAGCCTTTTTCAGATATTATTTTCCCTTTTTTAATTGCGATATATGCGGGCGGACTGGTCATCGCTCAATATTTTTCTATTGGCTAAGAATAATAAGGGGCAGAGTCGAGTTTTGAATAGGATTTCTCAATGAAAAATATTATTGATGCAATTAAGGCTAATAGATTAAAAGATGTTTATTTTGGCACCACAGGTTTCAGAGTCGCAGACGAGAGCAGTATTGATAGGTTTCAGCTAGGTTATAGCAAAGACAAAGATGGCAAATATATAAGTGGTTCGAGCGAAGGCGATTGGCAAAAGACCTGGGTGGTCATTGCAACAGATACAGAAGTTGGTGACCCAATTTTTGTCGATACAAGTAAATCGTCTTTACCGGTCTACACTGCCATGCACGGAGTAGGCGAATGGGACGCAGAGTTAGTAGCGACTTCATTATCTTCGTTCTTAGAAATTCTTTCTTACTTATATCAGCTTACTAAGCAAGAGTTTGCGCTTATAGAGCCAAATGAAAGGACAATCACCAACCCGAAAGAGCTCGCTGCGATTGAGAGCAAGCTAATTGAAATATCTGGTGAAAAGGATTACTGGCAAAACTTTATCGAGGAATATCAAGAGTGGCTCGAAGAGTTTGAGGATTAGTGATAAGCAGAGATGAAATTGAATTATTACTAGGTTTACTTAGATGAAGTATAAAATATCAAAGAAATTCATAAAAAGTAAAAAGCGTGAGCCGATTTACAGCCTGCTTTGGACTTCAGTTATGGGCTTATTTATTTTCGCTTTTGGAAATGTCCCGTGGTATGTCGCGTTAACGGCTACGATCTTTTTAATTGCCACTGTTTCCGGGTTGAAGTGGTTCGGGTTAAAAAACCGCATTGAGTCGCTTGAGAATCACTTTCTTGAAATAGAAGGCTCTGAATTGAATTTTGTCGATAAGACTATGACCTCAAAAGTCGATATGAACAATATTTATCGATTAACATTAGATAAGAGGAGGGATAACGTGACAGCTGTATATATTGAGCCGACTGAAGGGCAAAGATTATTGCTTGCTCCCTATGAGAATTTTAACCATTTGGTTGACGTTCTCCTTTCTTTAGTTCCATCTGAAAAGGTAAATGTGAGAAAGTGGCTTCATTTTTAGAATTACTAGTCGCTGAGCTGAATTGAATTAGTTACAGTAAGTAGAATTAGGCTATGCAAAATCTGAGTAAGAAACAAAAAGAACTCTACAAGGCAATATCAAAAATCCTATGGGAAAAGTGGGATCCTATAGGGGTTTATAATGAAGATGACGAATGGGACGATGAATACGATAGCTATGTTCCGCACATTTTTAGACTTGCAGTCGAAGGAAAAGATGCGGTCAGAATTGCTCAGTCTCTAAGTTTATCGGTAAAGAATGATATAGGACTTAACGAAGATAAGGCACATGATTTAAAAATCGCTAACCTCATTGTTCAAGCTAAAATTAATATTCTAGGATGAATCACACGAGATTCAGAGTCGAATTAATTTATGGACAAAAGTGGTTGGGATAATTGATGGAGAAGAGTAAATGAATCGCGAAAAACTTGAAGAAGTCATCGATGACATAAAACTAAAAAAAAGCTTTGTCCGATTATCCATTATTAATTGCATTGGCATGTATTGTTTTATTTTCAATTCTTCAAGTATTTGATTTGGAATCTTGGTTTAAGCCATTCTTAAAGCTGTCAATACCATTGTTTGTATTTGGATTTGTTATGTCATTTTTTCAGGATAGTATTAAATGTCCAAGTTGTAAAAAGACATTCAATGTAAGAAGCTCTGGTGCAATGTTTGTAAAAAAACAATTTGCTCGAACATGTATGAATTGTGGTCTTAAATTAAACGGCAGTAACATTGATGAGTATGTGAAATAATAAAAGTAAGAGGAGGCTTATGTTTTCATATTTCTACTTAAATATAAATGGGCGATGTAGTAGAAAAATTTATTGGCTAGTTGGTGTTCTGCCATTTTTCATACTTGGTATAGCTGCATTTTTTATAAGTGAAGCTTTACATATTAATGAGTTAGCAATTGATTTGTTTTTTCTGATCCTTTTATGGCCAGTATTAGCAATGCAAATAAAGCGGCTCCATGATATAAATTTGTCAGGCTGGTTTTGCGTATTATCATTGATACCCTATTTAGGTGTTATTTTTCAGTTGATTATTGGCTTTATACCAGGATCAAAGTCGCAAAATAAGTTCGGTACTCCTTGACGAGAAAGTATATTGCGCAAAAAAATTGGGTGCAGAGCCGAATCGCCTATGAGCGAAGATAAACAAAGTAAAAGTTTGAAGCAATTAACTGCAGAAATGGAAAGGAATTATCCTGGAAGGTTCTATTTGAGTTTCTTTCTTACATTCCTCGGAGCCACAACTGTTGGTCGTGCTTTCGCGTTAATTGTCTTTGATTCGCCACGTTTCTACGATACAGCTGTCTTTGATTTAGTTTTCGCGCTCGTATTAACAAGTGTTTATTATTTATATAAGCGACAATGAAGCTGACTAAAGCTTTAAGTCTAACGCCTAGTAAGTGATTAGTATCAGAGTCGAATTAGTCAACCCTATAAGTAGCTCATCGCTACGAGAACTTCTTCACATAAAAACTATATCAAGTTGTTAATATTTACCTGAAAAAGAAAATAGCCAGGGTCAGAGTCGATACCTCAATGCTCTGGGTTAATTATCGGTAGAATCGAAGTGACCAATATAACTCTCACCTGGGCCGTCAATTATAACTTTATTTAAGGTCTATCTCACGATTCTCATCGAGCTGAGCAGCAATATAAGGTGGCTGACTAAATTCACCAGACTGCAAAACTCATTATTGAAAAACGCGTTCTCTGTAATTTATTTTTTAATCCAAGTAGTTACCAATATTTAGCGTGGCTAAGTGCGTCAACGCATTGTGTTGGACCTTGCATTGGTTGAAGTGGCTTACCATCTAATGACTGGGCAAGCCAACCAATTGGCTGACTTAATGGGAAAGGGGCTTGAATCATATCTTCGCTAATTTTCTCGAAACCAACTTGAGAATAATATGCAGGATCTCCATAGGTAAATACTAAGCTTGCACCCTGATTTTTCAAATACTCTAGCCCAAACAATATAAGCTTCTGCCCAATACCTTGACGCTGATGCTCGGTTGTTACAGCTACCGGGGATAAGATGTAAGAAAATTCTTTATTGGGTACTGTGAACCAACTAAAGAAAATACAACCAAGAATTGCATCGCTACTATGCGCAATAAAACCAATTAAGTCTTTAGGATTAGTGTCAGCAATTAAGTCTGCCGCTAGTTCACCAATCACTCGCCCTTCTTCGTCACCCTCTGCCGCAGAAAATACATCAGTAAAAAGCTGAATTACTTGTTGTGCTTGCTCCGATTCGAATAGTGAAATATTCATATGCTGTGCTCTTTGTTTAAAATCAATAGTTTTTAATGTCAGCTGATATCTACCTTAACTCAATATTCCACGGCATAAAAGACTCGAGATCACCAGATCGTTTCGACAATATCCAGTTTTTACGGTTAATAAATTGGGCTCTATAACCCGCTCTACTCTTTTAGTATCGATAGGCAGCTGTCGGTCCTCAATATAGCGGTTGAGCTAAAAGAAAAAATGGAAATAGTTAGGGTCAGAGTCGAATTAGTCAATGCGATAAATACATCAAGAGGCTAGTAGCGATTATTTCATAATGATGATTTTCCACGAGAAATTCGACAACACTCAGAGTCGAATTAGTCGGCCCTATAAGTAGCTCATCGCTACGAGAACTTCTTCACATAAAAACTATATCAAGTTGTTAATATTTACCTGAAAAAGAATTAATTGGCCATTAAAATCTCGTCCCCGTATATATAGGTGGTTAAGATTAGAGTCCAAATTATTTGAATTTAACGTATTACGATAAAGCTATGGATACGCTTCCGATACAGTTTTATAAGGCTTTTCCTTCGTTAAATTTACCTAAACTGTAATTATCTTTTCATATAACTCACTCTTTCAAAGTTATTTATGGTCTATTCTTGAATAAATAGACGCCTTAAGTAAATGGTACTCAAATGGAACATATTTCTTCAGCAATATTCAATGATATCCAAAACTATTGGAACAATTCCAAAGACTCCAGAGAGCAAGTTGCAAAAAAGCTCGATAGTTTAAGTGACGAAGATTTGTCGATGCTTTTCAAGTTTGATGAAACGCGTAAAAAGCTAAATCACATTGTTGAGTCATCACATGGTGAGCTTTTGAATGAATTGCTTTTAAAAATGTCTTCACCTTTTTCTCCAGAGCATAACGGATTTTATTTGTTGGATATTGTGCGAGCTCTAGAGAATGAAAGAGCGATTGAAAGCGCTATAAAAAGAGAAGTTAATGTTGCAAATTTTAAGCAAATGGCGGCTTTTAAAACAAACCATAGCTTGATTCTGCAATATGCAAGACTCGCTTCCAGACCAGATGCGGGGCTCGAAGTTGCATCGCTACCTGAAGTTGTCGAGTCTTGCTCGATAGGATTTAAACCAGAAAACATTGTTTTCGCCAATACGACAATTAATGAAAGAGAGTTTGTTATTTCTTGCAAGCTAGGTGTTTATACCTATTGCTTTGACCGTCCTAATAAGCTCAGCACCATGATCGAGTGGTGTAAAAAACACGATATAGATCGAAAAAATATGCGGTTTATCTTAAGACTTGCGACGCCTTATGCCGGAGCAAGTGTTTCGATGGGGCGTTTTGGCGTTTATATAACAAAAAATCCAAAAGCGCTAAAGCAAATCCTACATTTATTGCACGAAAACGCTATTCAGTTAGCGGGCGTATCCTTTCATATTGGAATAGGGGCCTCGAACTTTTTTGTTTACGATAATGTATTTTCATTCATCGCTCAGATTTTTAGGGCAACTCAAGAGCTCGGTAATTACATTCCCGATATTGTTAATATTGGCGGTGGTTTTGAAATGACGGATGCGGGATATCGCTTCCGTGGAAACTTGTCGATTGATGAACAAATTTCTCGGATTGGCAAAGAGATGTCAAAACTCGAAGAAGAGTTCGATAAAAAGTTTGAGGTGTGGTCTGAAGTTGGTCAGGCCTATGTCGGAACGGCTGGTTCGGTTGTGGTTAGAGTCGATTACAGTGAAATTCGTGAGAATCCCAATCGTGTTGTTTCAGTGTCTCCAGAGTTAGAGCCAGGAACAACTTTGTGGGGCCACCCAAGTAAAGAAGTATTCGCAGTTCGAGAGCAACACCTGATTACGCAAGCAGGTGACTGGACATTCGGGATTGTAAGGCATCTGACTATGTATCCAGAAATTTGGCATATATCTGATGATGGTGCAGAGAAGATCGACTTTAGTTCGAAAGAGATGATACCAACTCTTATTTTTGGCAAGACGTGTGATTCAACCGATATTTTGAATCCAAAAAGAGATAGCAGGCCGATTAGAATTTTATTGCCAAAACTCGATACTGACAAAAAGGGATTTTTTGTACTTCGTTTATGTTCTGCTGCCTATATGGATACCGGTGGAGAGTTTAATTGGCAAAGCTCAACAAACCTTCCTGTTTACCACTGCTTGGCAGAGAGTGACAAACAGAATCAAGGGTATCCGATTTCTGTTCTTAATCGACCTGCAGATGAGAAAAGCGAAGACATTGAGTGGGAATATCACGATCGCGTTTTAAGACGAAATGCACTGACATCCGATCAAATTCACCAAGCAAAATGCTTAATCGCAGAGCAGTTTGTTAATCGGGAACAAATGATCTCATGGCTTAAAAGTACCGGAAAAATAACGCCAGAATCTGATGACTCTACTTTGACCTACTTATTCTGGGAAAAAGTTGAAGAGTGTATGGAGAGTGGTCTTAGCATGGTTCGGCTTAAGGTTCCTAAGGGTAAACAGGAAACCGAAGGTACTGTTGTTGGTGCTATTACTGTAAAAGTTATTAATGCCGAAGACATTCCAAAACTTCCACTCAATCTTGTACTTGATTGGGAAAGGAGAGTGGCACGTGTCATTTTTGAAGCGGAGGTAATCGTTTTAGATGCGTGCAGAAGAATAAATGGAAATTTAAAAGAAAAGATCTTTCCAATGGCCTATACCGCTATGGCTGCTAATACGAAAGGCGAGAATATATTGACTCTGCTAGCAAAAGTCCACGAGCTTGTTAAGGGAGCTCCAGATTTGAAAAGCTTTGCTTGTTTAGCTACTGGAGAAGGCTCAGCCTATATGGCAAAAAGTGTTCCCGGTATAGTTAAAATGCTTCATGTACCTTATGACTCAGTGAACTACTGTGGCGAACGAATATTTTCAGGAATTAAGTTCCGAAGCGGTCCAGCAGAGCTCGGCTTCTACATTATTGATATGCGCGGGCCATATAAGCTTGAAGAGCCACTGCCAACTAATCGAGAAGTTGACGTTAACGTATGGGACGACTCCTATTTACCAAGTGATGACACTTGGAAAGCATCTTCTTAGGGAGCCTAATGTCAATTTTTTAGATTTTTGTGGTGCAGAATAGAAAGCAAACCACATGTGTAATATTTTCAAACGATAAAAGACTCAAGTAGACACAATTAAAAACATAACTTGCATGTTAAATAAACTGTCTCGGAGTTAAGCTTGAAATTATTATTAAAAATTGTTTTGGGTATTGTTATAGCGATATTTTCTTTGATGTTGATTGGCTATGGAATAATCAAGTATATCGATATACCACCCTTAAAATTGTCTAAAGACGCTGCTCTTGATACTAAAACTCAAGTTCTTGATGAGTGGCTGGCGGAATTACACGATAGAAGAAAATTTAACGGGTCGGTATTAATTGTTAAAAACGGCAATATCGTGTTTGATAAGTCTTACGGCTATGCCGATTTGGAACGTACCGTCGCTTTGACCAATCGGTCATCTTTTAATCTGGCCTCTGTATCAAAGCAATTTACGGCAATGGGTGTATTGATGCTGGCAGAAAAAGGAAAAATAGATTTAGCCCAAGAGATTTCCTTTTATCTACCAGAATTGGATTACGATAATTTAACGGTAAAGCATTTGCTCAACCATACTTCGGGTATTGCTAGCTATATGGAGTTGGCGAACCAACATTGGAATGATCAACAAACGTTTAAAAACTCAGACTTGCTGGCTCTGTTTGATAAACACCAACCACCGCTAACGTTTCAACCCGGCGAGCAGTTTGAGTACAGTAATACCGGATATGTTGTATTAGCGAGTCTGATCGAAAAGGTCTCTGGTCAGTCGTTCGAACAGTATATGGATGACAATATTTTTAAGCCTTTGAATATGGAAGACAGCTCGGTATTTAACTTACTCTCATCACCGAACAAGCTTACCAATAGAGTGTTTGGTGTAGAAGGTGATCAATTAAATGACCTGGTTTATCTAGATGGTGTTGCTGGCGATGGCGCGGTTTATTCGAGTACTTTAGATTTGTTAAAGTGGAGTCAAGCGTTAGACAGTCACCAACTGATCTCACAAAACCTACTTAATGAAGCCTATTCGCAAGGCGTCTTAAACTCAGGTGAAAAAACAGGTTATGGATACGGCTGGGTGGTGTCAAACGAACATACCGTTGAACATGATGGGAGTTGGGTAGGGTTTAACACTTACCTTAAAAAAGATATTAAGAATGATAATGTTTTGATTGTGTTAGATAGCGGCTCAAACTATTTTTCATCCGCCCATGTGCAAAGAAAATTATCGGAGAGCTTAAGTAGTCTTTAACAATAACGATATGGATCATTTGGGTCTTAGTCGAGATGCGAGTTCAATTTGAACTAATCGGGATAATGCAATGAATTTCCCAAGTTTGAATGTCTAGAGTAAAAGGCCCTTTGACGACTGTATTTAATCCGAAGTTTATGATCGATTTAGAGAAGACACTATCCTGTCTCAGTACTCCTGTGTCAGTACTTTTTGAGGTTGAATTTCCGCTACAATATTAGGTTAGTTGTTAGGTTTAAAATATCATGAACGAGAAAATAGGGTTTAAACCCCAACCACTGCTAAATTAATCGAAATCTCCATTGTGAGATATTTAAGGGTGGTTAAATAATTAAATCAAGAGTTTAGCTAAGATAACCTATCTGAAGAAGAGTTTAATTTCGAAGCATTCATATTTCAAATGGGGAGATTTACCCATACAATAGACATCTCATTTAAATCTAATTTATTAATCGCTATCTAAGCGCTCGAATTAATCAAACACTACTAAATAAACAGCTAGAGCTATTAAACTTATCAAATGAAAGAAGCCGAAATACTCGAATATTTAACTGATAATGACGGCAGTAGCCGTGATATCACTTTTACCCATGCAACTTTTAACAATCTCTACCAATTTATAAAACTTTTTCTGGAGACATTTGGCAATGGTCAGCTTTTTGATAAAAGTGGCAAGAGAGTAGGTGTTTCTACAGGGAACGTCATTTCTTATATTCAGAAAAATAAGGAAGGCTGTATTCATGGCAAACTAAAATCGAGCGACAGTTTTGTCAGTCAGATATTTCTATTTCTTGATTGGACTAAAAATACTGAAATTGCCGTAGAGATATCCTTTTCTCCAAAAAATCTTTGTGATGATTTTACAAGTTCCATGTTCTTCGATGCCTTAAATAAATGGTGGGCTGTTTTGAAATCGGAGCAAGTTTTTGTTCGTCATGAAAACGCAAGTTGGGACTCTTATGATCCTCAAGGTCACGGTGTTTTTTATCACGCGTTCAAAGAGAGAAAAGCATGAATAGTGTTACACCCGAGAATTCAATCGGTAGCAAATTTGATGATCCTGCTGTTGGTGAATCGGGTGATTGGCAGTTTGTTTTTAATGAAACCAATGTTTCGCTCTATTTACAAGTAAATTTGAATGATAAGAACTTGAGTAGTGAATTGAATAAAACGAGTGTTGAGGATTTGATTCAGTGGCTATCGAGAGTTCAAAATTCAATGCAAGGTTGAAAAATGCCATTGCTTCTAAAACGCCCTCTAAAGCTAACCTCCAGATGTAAATTTTAACCTTGATAAAATCTCATAAAGAGAATATTTTGTTGGAGTACAAATATATAACCCCTCTCGATATTACAGTCGAGTCTTATCTTATTGGAACAGTATTATTATGGATGACACTACTATCACATCTTTTATTCAGAAGAAAATTGGCGTAAAACGTGAGTTTCGTCTTTCTGAGCGCGAGTTTGAATATTATGACGCTGACGAAGCGTCTTCAGTAAAACGACGTTACTCATACCTCTCGCTTCCCGATAAAGAACATCATTTCGAATATAAAGAAGGCAATATGTTTGCCTTTATTATGGGGATTACCTTTATTTTAGTTGGCGTAGTTCAATATACAGTTACAGAGATAATGACTGGCTCGCCAAGGTTTTCAATGGCAACTATCGGCGTAGCGGCATTAATATTCTATTTTTACAATAAGACAGAGTTTGTTGCTATTCCAGTAGAAAACGGCAATATCACTGTAATGAAAAATGAACTCGAAGAGTCAGTTATCCAAGCTTTGTATAATCGAAGGAGAGTTCAGTTAAAAGAGAATTATGGATATTATGATGAATTAAACTCGTTGGAGAATGAGGTTAGGAAATATCAATATCTTCTACAACAGGGTGCGATAACTGAATTAGAGTATGAAACGCTTTATCAGCAAGCTACTTTAGCTCAGGGAGACGAACCTGAACAAATCCACTGATATGTTTACATAGAGCTAAATAATAATTAGAAGAAAATTTGAGAAGTGATTGGGGAGAGATTCTCCTTTATTATATTGAATTAAATTACCTTGATTTTTTGAGCGATTTTAAAAAATGAAAATATATATTGTCTCCTTGGTTATTTATGTTTTTTCCTTTGAAGCTTTCGCTTGCAGCTGCCGACTTGGAAGTGTTGAAGAAAAGTTCAAGAGCCATGAAGAAATATTTGTTGGCACAGTGGACTCTATAAAATATTTAGATGCGAAGAATGCTTTTGGTGATCAAAGAATAATAGTGTCTTTTAAAGTTGAAAGGAACTGGAAGGGAAAAGGAAGTTCAAAAATATTACACACGGCCAATAATGGAATGGGCTGTTATGGATATTGGTTTAAAGAAGGAGAGGATTACTTAGTGTACTCTTTTGAAGAGGATGAGGGTCGACTCAATACTATGTGGTGCGGAGGCGTTATCCCGAAAGAGTCTGAAAAGAATGAGTTTGAAAATGAAGTGATTGTTCTGAATGAGCTAGCTAACTGATAAAAGCGCACTTGATTTTTAACATCAAAAGTAATTATAGTTTCTAGCGAGTTTTAAAGTAAAATATATAGTGTTATTTCATATAAGTCAGATTTAAATGGTTAGCAGAATGTATAACTACAACTGGCGTTGCCTCGCGTGCGATGAAGTAAACAAGAAGGAAGATTCAGCTTGTTCTTATTGCGGATGTCCCGCAGAAAATATAGGCGATATAGTAGAACAATTTAGGATATTAAATAAATTCAAAAAGCAATGCTGTTCCGATGGCTGCCAGTGTGGTGCCAGGAGCTTCGACGTGAAGTTCGATCAAGATTATACTGATTACCATTATTCGGGATTTAAAAGAAGGATTTGGGTTTTCAATATTCTTTCTGTAATTATTGAATGTGTCGAATGCAATGATAAAAAGATTATTGAATTTGAAATTCCTTTTTTTAGACGTCTTTATCGTAACATTACAAAAAAAGATATAGGTAATGAAAGATTACTCCGTATCTAGATTTATATTTAATTTTTAATAATCGCGTTTAGCTTCAGCCTCAATGCTCCATAGTGATTAAGTGATTGTTACTATAAAGCCAGTCGGGCTTACCTAAATCCTCTATATATTTGACGTTTATTCTGTATTCATCTGTGTGTTTAAAATCAAACTGATAACCTAAAGACGGATCTTTGGGATTGTCCATTAAGACGGCAAACTTAATTCCAATACGATTCTCGAAAAATAGATACGTATGGTATGGCTTAAGACTAAAGTGACTATTTAGAACTGATTGAGATTTTAATTTTATCTCTTGGTCGATTTTTATTGTTCTTTCTTTCGGTTTCTTCCATCCTTTTTCTATTTCAATAAATGCTCGCAATACACTTTTGGAGTCGCCTGTTATTAGTCGTTCTTGTTCTTCAATTATGGCAACAACTTTTCCGTAATAGATAGACGTCGAATCATTGATTAATGCTTTTCTGATTTTTTTATCATCGTATGTTGCTATGATCTCTTTTACGTTATTGTTGCACTTTTCCTCACAAGGTGGTGCAACAAGCTCTATTTGAGACGCAGATACTGGAAGGAGATACAGTAATAATAGAGAGGAGAATAGTGTATAAGTCATTTTTAAATCCGGCTTAAAACATCTCTAACGATGTCCCTCAATCGAAGGGGTTTGGTAAAATTAGTTTGTGAATTTTGAACAGAGTTTTAAGATAATTAAAAGCAATAAAATAGATGAGTCTAAGATTGCAGGATTGCAGAAGGGTTTTATTGACTTAAGCTACCAAAAACTAGGGCTTATATAGAATAAGCCCTGTATATTAAAGTTAACTATTTCTTTTTCATCATCGCATCACGAGCCGCTTTAAACTCGGTGCCTTCGTTCCAGTTTGGCCAGTCATCAGTATTCGACAAAAGATAACCAGTTTCGAAAAACATTTGCATGTCTGCAATGGTTCCTTCCCATCCAAAGTCTTCACTGTACTCATCACAAGATTGGTGATAGCAATTGCTCACCATCTTCTCGACTTTCTCGGCAATTTTAGCTTGCTCACCATTCAATGGCACTGTACCGCCGCCAGAGCTTAAACCTGGAACGCCTTTTTTCGCCAAACTAAAATGATCAGAGCGATAGTAGTAGCCACGTTCTGGGGTTGGCTCTGGAACCAGTACACGGTTTTGAGTTTTAGCCGCTTTTGCTAAATAGTCTTCGAGTTCAGATTTTCCAAAACCTACCACGCGGACGTTTTTCTTAAGACCAGTAATATTTAAGCTGTCCATATTGATCAGCCCAACAATTTTGTTCAGCGGGATAGTCGGGTGATTGGCAAAGTAGCGAGAGCCTAATCGACCTTGTTCTTCTGCTGTGACGCCGATAAAGGTGATTGAACGTTTCGGTTTTGTTTTTAATTTTTGAAACGCCTTTGCAATTTCAACCAAACCAGCGGTGCCTGTTGCGTTATCGTGCGCGCCATTGAATATTTTAGTCTCGCCATTAGTGGTAACAGTACCTAAGTGATCCCAGTGAGCCATATAAACGATATGCTCGTCTGGTGCATCAGTGCCTGGCAAAGTTGCAATGACATTATTCGATTGAGAAGACTCTACTTGATTCTCGAGCGAAATAGACGCGGTTAAATTAAGCTTAACCGGTTTGAAATCTCTCGATTTTGCACGCTCTTTCATTTCTTCAAAATTCATTCCTGCTTTTTTAAATAAAGCGTGAGCTTTTTCGATGTTGATCCACATTTCCACATCAATCGCAGGTTCATTAACTTCACTGGCCGGCAAGTGATATTGCGCGCCTGACCAACTGCTTTCGATAACATTCCAACCGTAGCTTGCTGGTTTCGTTTCGTGAACAATAATAGCGCCGGCTGCGCCTTGACGAGCGGCTTCTTCGTATTTGTAAATCCAACGACCGTAGTAAGTCATGGTGTTGCCGTTGAATAATTCAGGATCTTGAGTGGCATAACCCGGGTCGTTCACTAGCACAACCACCGTTTTCCCATTAACATCGAGACCTTCGTAATCATTCCACTGATACTCTGGCGCGTTAATACCATAGCCCACGAATACTAATTCTGAATTTTTTAAACCAATTTGTTTTTCTGGTTTACGCGAAGTTGCTACAAAGTTTTTTAAATACTCAAACTTTATGTCGGCAATGGTTAATTCACTGGTCGGGTTGCTGGTAATCGACATTAACGGAACAGATTGCAAATAACTGTCTTTGTTGCCGGGTTTTAATCCTGCCTTTTTGAAGGCATCGACTAAGAATTCAGTCGTCAATTTGCCGCCTTCTGTTGATGGCGCACGTCCACCAAACTTATCCGACGCTAAAGTTTTTACATTTTGTTTGTAAGTGGCTAAGTCAAAGCTCGAGTAAGCCGCTTTAAAGTCACTTGCCGGAGTAGACTTGTCTGCACCATTGGCGTTACTTGCTACTAATGGAATTGATAAGAGTGAAAACCAAAATAAGGTCTTAATTGTCATTGTATATCTGGCTCCAAATGATAAGAGAATAAATGGTCTAGGTAATTGCTGAATTAGCGTGCCCCTAGACTCAATTGCGGTGGGTTAAACTACCAGATTTGAGAGCTGTCCTCCAGTAGAAGAGAGGATAGGAGGAGGTCATTTAATAATTCTATCAGGGAAAGCTGTGGTAACGGAGAAAAACAGATTGAATGGACACTTTAATGCGTTGATAAAGTGTCCATAAATACTCTTGTATATACCATTGATCTAAGAGGGTTTTAATCGACGATAACGGGTTCCGGTAATAAGCGCGACGGCCCCCACAGTTCGATCTTAATATCTCGAGCAACTTTGCGTAGATCTTTATGAATGTTGTGCCATTGGTCTGATTTAACAAAGTTTGCGAAATGGGTAGCTTCTTCCCAAAAAACTGAACATTTAATATGCGGCTCGCCCATTAGATTTTCGAAAGCTCTAAACTCTTTTATCATTTTGTCTTTCACCAAAGTGGTGATCATACCTTGCACAACTTCCCAGTAATGCTCTTCTGGAACTTCCTGTCGGATATTGTAGGTAATCAATGACTCGACCATTTTTATTTCCTCTTATAAAGATCGTCATCAGAATCTATATAATAACGGATTAAATTACATTGGTCGGTCTGACCATCGAGGCTCGATTAGCGAATACCCTATAGATAAATAGGAGCTGAGGGGTTAGGATAAGAGACGAAGGAGGCAGTCGCTCTAAATTGACAAATAAAGCGATGTATCTTCATATGATTTACTGGATTGAAAAGCTACGAAAGCTAAATTTAAACTAAGGAGAAGACATGAAGCGATTAATCACATTAGTGCTCACAATAACCTTATTCGCATGTGGTAACAATCAGCAAAACGAAGTCGAAACTGTACATGAAGACAGTCAAGCATCGAACACTAAAGACATCGTTGAATTAGTCGACAATAATACTTCCTGGCCCATGACAGTAGAGGGGCTATTTGAAGAAACCAACTCGGAAGATGCTGGTGGTACTGACTTACATGTGTACGGATCAATTAGCTCATCAGAAGACTCATACATTATGGTATACACAATGAGTAGCATTCTTAAAAGAAATGGAGTTTCAGATGGAGATCAAGTAACAGCAAAAATTCGACCAAGCAAAATGGGTGTTGATGAGTACTATGATATTGTTTCGATATCAAAAAAATAGTTAACAACAAAATACTCTTTATACTAAGTTAGTATGCAGTTAGAGTTTTAAACGAAATAATCTTGAAAGGACAAGAAGAAAAAGTAGTAAGCAAGGATGATTAAAATACAAAATTCCGAAAATTATGATAAGTAAACTAGTCTATTGATGTAGTCTGGTTTATCTCTTAGCACATAAATTAGACGGGGTACTTGATGGCATGCCCGTCTAATAATGGCTTTCAATTATAAAATATGACTCACTTAGTGATCATCACACGTGAATTTAACCGATTCTGAGCAAAAATAACCGTCTACTTTATTTTCACAAGCTATTTTCGCGTTAGCCTTTGCTTCAATTTTGGAAAGTCCGTGCCCCATATAAGTTCCCCAATAACTTGTGTCTAGTACGCAGGTATGTCGTTTCTCCGATACATTATAATGGCCACTTCTGTAATTGACGGTATCGTATAGCTCAAACACAATGTCTTGCAGTTGCATTACGGCGAGTTCTAATTGCTGAATTCGTCTTTTCAATTGACGGTTAGCGCGATAATGCTCACGATAGTCGCGGCCGTGCTTCTTCATATACTCTTCGTAGTCCTTTTCATTTAAAGAGTCTTTTATATCTTTTGACTCGTGTTTTACATCTTGCTCTGATTCAATTTTTACCAGTGGCTTTCCTTTGATGATATGTTGCTTTTTTCCGTAAGTAGTAGTTGAGTCCTTTGCAAATACAGCTGGCATAAGGAATATTTGTAACACGGCTAGTAATATAACTGTCGATTTGATGTTCATTGTTTTCTCTCCTTATCAAGTATGAGTCAACTTATATCGCAGTTTCATGAATAGAAACTGAATGACTTTCCTTCAGTAGTCACGGTATTGAGGATTGATGAGCGAACAGTAAGGATAAACAGAACCTGACCAGTAAAATAAGGCCTCTATCGAGCTACGTCTGTAATAATTCGTTGCACTCGAAGACTAACTTAATATCAAAATCTCTCTAAATTAATTTCTTATAAATAACTGCTCAATAGACTACTCGAAGGTTTCTACTAAAAATTGAATAAAAGTATCAATGAGAAAATTCATGAACTGTATCTAAAGGAAATGCATAAGCGCTTTCGAATATACTCAATTGCGTTTGCGGCATTTGTATTAATTGCTATGCTCTCTATTGCTGGAGCGTTGGGTGATTCACATTTTGAGGATGGAAAAGTAACCTCATTTTATAGTGAGGCGGATTCCGATACCGGCTACGTTCGAAAAGCTTTCATACAACTTGAATCGGGCAAACAAGTTCGAGTCTCGATACCGCCAAGGGTGATAATAAAAAAAGATAGTGAAGTTGTAATACGCGTTAAGAAAACCTACATGTTTGGTACGATGGACTATCAATTTTCTGTCGTTAAAAATAGTAAAAAGTAATAAACTAATTATAAGTGAAGAGTTAAGGATATTTAATTGATAGGGATAATATTAATTGCTATTTCATGGGGGCTATTGCGAATAGAGAAGCGCCCACTTTCTGCGATCGGTTTTAATAAGCCTCAACAACGCTTAATTGAGTTTTTAACTGGGCTTTTTTTGGCAGGAAGTTTCGCAACCCTACAATTTATTCTTATAGCTTATTTTTCAAATTTCGGATGGAAATTGAATTCTGATTTTAATGTTACCACTTTTGTTGACAGCTTACGGTGGAACATTAATTCAGTGTTATTTGAGGAGCTTATATTCAGAGGTTACTTACTTTACAAAGCGATTGAAATGTTAGGTGTGAGGAATGGCTGTTTGTTATCGGCGATCGCCTTTGGAGTTTACCATTGGTTCTCATATGGAATCTTTGGCAATGTCGTTCAGATGATTTACGTGTTTCTATTAACGGGATCTTTTGGATTAGCGCTTGCCTTGTCGTTTGCAATGTCTAAGTCTGTCATTCTACCGATCGCTCTGCATTTAGGCTGGAACCTAGTGACTATATTAGTATTTTCAAATGGGCCATTAGGGGCTCAATTGCTGATCTCCAGTCTTGCTGAGCCAGAACCGTTGAGCGGTGTTGAACAATTTATTACCAGTATCTTAATGCCTGTGAGCTTTGTTCTAATAGTGGGTTGGCTGGTAACCAAAAAGGTTCGGTATTATCAGCGTTCAACTTTAGAGTAAAAAGCAATATTGAATAAGGAAAAATATGAAGCTAATTTTAGAGCACATATGGGTAGCTTTTATTTTAGCGACGATTATCAATGCCCTCATAGCGAAGTTACGAGCTAAAGACATGATTAAAAATGATCCAAGTCTTGAGAGTGGTTATAACAAACTATTTTGGGGAATGATTATATACACTAATATTCCATGGATTATCATGGGCGTTGGTAACCTTACTGGGTATACCAATTATATTTTTGAGTATTTTCATCCTAGAACACTAAATCTGGCTGTTTTGGCTTTTCATGGTTCAATATTAATTTTATGGCTACTTTCTATTTATTGGGTATATTTCAATCATGGAGCTGAAATGATAGAGAGACACCCTGGTTTTTTTAGAATATCTGGGCCGACAGGAAGCTTTGATGTCACTGCAAAGCAAGTTAAATTATTTTTACCTCTTCTGTTACTTGGTGGGGTGATAGTATTTGCTGCCATGTGGTTAGATGCCTTTCCAGCTTTAGAAATGAAGTTCTAACAAGTAATCCTTCAAAAAGGAGAAAGAAAGTTGTGCGTAATCAAAGTCAAATCATATTCATTTTATTTATGATCTTTTTTT